>JAITHA010000084.1 GCA_031280235.1 Puniceicoccales bacterium
GACGAGGCGCACCTGTTTATTTTTGATCGTGAATCTGGCAAGACTTGGGACGAAAAAATCTGGAAAAGCGAAAGAAAATTTGGCACGCGCGACATCACCGTCTGGGGTGCGTAAAAAGCTATTTTGCATTTTCCAAAGACTTGTTTTGATTTCTCATTGATAGACGGGCAATTTTGCGAACAAGGTGTCTTTAGTGAAGCGTACGAAAGAGGAGTGGGGGAGTGCGCTCACGAAATGACGTCCGTAGGTTTTGGTGAGCATGCGTGAGTCGAGAATAACGAGGCGTCCGCGGTCGTCGATTTTTCGGATGAGGCGCCCAAGGCCTTGGCGGAATTTTATAAGAGCGGCAGGGAGGCTCATTTCGGCGAAGGGGCTTTTGCCTTGTTGGGAGATCCATTCTGTGCGCGCTTCGACAATGGGGTGTGATGGGTTTTCGAAGGGGAGGCGTGTTATGATGACTTGCAGGAGTGCTGGCCCGGGGACATCTACGCCTGTCCAGAAGCTGTCTGTCCCGATGAGCACGGCGGACTGCGCTTCGCGAAATTCTTGCACGAGGCGGCTTCGGCTCGTGCCCACAAGTTGTGCGAGCACGCGGCGGTTTGGGGAGAAGGCCTTGGAGAGGTGTTCGTGGAGGCGTTTGACGTCGCCGTGGCTTGTGCAGAGCAGGAGAGTCCCGCCTGGGACGAGGCGGATGCAGTGTTCGGCCATTTTGGAGAGCCATTCGATATCGTTGGTTCCGTCTTTGTGGACGATTGCTGGGGCGTCGGCAGCGATGTAGATTTCCATATTTCGCTGATAATCAAAGGGTGAGGCTTCCACGAGACCCGTTACCTCCGCTGCTCCGACACGTTTCCTGAAGCGAGACATGTCCACCCCGTCGGTGAGAGTGGCGCTTGTAAGGACGACACTCGTTTCGCGTTCGAAGAGGTGTTTGCGCAGTTCTGCAGCAACGTCGAGCGGGGCGCTATTTGCCGAGACGTTTTTGCCACGCACCCCAGTGCGCTCCACCCAATAGACATGTTCGGGGGCGTTGCCAAGGACGATGATGTCATTCAGGGCGGTGTTACAAGCGTCGATGCGGCGTTTAAAGTCAGCCAGCTCGTCGCGACGATTTCGGTCTGTCTCATCTTTGGCCAGTTCGCCAAGGCGCAAGGTGAGTTTGTGGAGAGGTTCGTTGAGGCGAGGCTCAATCCATCCCGCTTCGCGTAGGCGGCGGATGGAGCTGTGTTCTAGGAAGCGGGTCTGGATGTCGTTGAAGAAAAATTCGCTTTCGAGGAGCACTTCGGTGATGAGACGTTGCTCCACCCTTTTGTCGTGTGCGGCGAGCAGGCCGCGGTTGGTTTTCGGGTTCCAAAGCATTTTGAGCATACGCTCGAGGGCGTATGCTGTGACGCGTTTGCCGAGGTGGTCGGTGGCCACGTCAGGCAAGCAGTGTGCCTCGTCCAGCACGGCAAAATCGTTGGGAAAGAGTATGCCACGCACGCCTTTTTTCGGTGAGGCTCCGGCGGCGATGAGAGAGAGGAGGAGGGCGTGGTTGACGATGATGATGTTGGCTTCGGCGAGGCGTGTGCGTGCGCGTTGGTACGGGCAGTTCTGGGGGCTGCAGTTGCGTGTGTTGCACAGGGAGGATTCGGCGTTTACCCAATCCCAGACTTCGGGCGAAATGGCACTTTGCAGTTCTTCGCGCAGTCCTGTTTCCGTCGTTGCGGCCCATTCTTGCAGGGTGCGCAGTTCGCGTTGTTGTGTTCCTTCCAGCAGTTCGGTGTGTTGGTGGATGGCCTTGGCGAGGCGTGTTGTGCAGAGGTAGTTGGCTTTGCCCACGAGGAGGGCGGTTTTGAACTTGGCGTAGCGTTTTAACTCAGGAATGTTTTCAAAGAGGGCAAGGCATTTGGTGAGGTCGTTTCCTTGGATTTGTTCTTGGAGCGGGATGGTATGGGTGGTGACGACGAATTGCCGCACCGTGTCCATCGCGTGGATGATGCCTGGAATGAGGTAGGCGAGGCTTTTGCCGACGCCCGTTCCTGCTTCGCAGAGGAGGGGTGTGCCGGTGGCAAAGGCACTTGCGGCGGCGACGGCGAAGGCAGCTTGTTGGGGACGGTGCTGGAGGTTCAGCGCGCGGTGCAGCCAGCCGTCTTTGGCGAAGACGCGTGGCGTCAGCTCCAAGACGCGCTTATCCGCAGACTGTTTCCCGCTGTTTTCGACGAGGTGTATCATTGGAGGACGGTGCGCCGGGCTTATTCCACATTTTGTACCTGCTCGCGGATGCGCTCGAGTTCGTTTTTTCCCTCGATGACGCAACGTGTGATGTCCACGTGGCAGGCTTTGCTGCCGATGGTGTTGAACTCGCGGTGGATCTCCTGGCAGAGAAAATCGAGTTTGCGCCCGACCTCGCCTCCTTCGTCGAGGCAGGCATTGAACTGGGCAAAGTGGCTGTGCAGGCGCGTGGTTTCCTCGGAAATGTCGCATCGGTCGGCGAAGAGGGCCATTTCTTTGAGCACGCGTTCGTCGGTCGGGTCGAGTGAGAGACCAGCTTGTTGGAGGCGGGAGAACAGCAGCTCGCGGTGGCGGGGCGTTTCTCCTTTGCCAAGAGCTTGGATGCGTAGCGATAGCTTTTCCAAAAGTCCCAAGCGCATGCGCAGGTCTGCCTTGAGAAATGCGCCTTCTGTCTCACGCATGGCGACGAGCTGGCCGAGGGCTGTTTTAACAATGGTTTGGAGAGCCTTGTGCACTGAGGCGTCTTCGAGAGATGGGAGACCTTCCTGGCTCGTGCGGTGTAATTCTGCGAGCCGCAGCAGCACGTCTCCTCCGGGTGCAAAAGGCAGGCCGAGGGAGTCCGCTTGGCGTGCAAGTTTTTGGAGGCTTGTTGCCATGCCCGCCGCGTCCCACGTAAATGCGTTGCTTCCACGTCCTTGTGGCAGTTGGAAAGACAGCGAAAGCCTGCCGCGAGAGACGGCTTCCCGCCCCCATCCAGCGACGAGGCGTTCCAAGCCACTCGACCACTCTTGGGGTGCAGACACGTTTAGCTCAAATCCGCGCCTGTTTACTGTGCTCGCTTCGACGGTCAGTTTTGCTTCGCCGACAGCGCCACTTGCCCGCCCGTATCCCGTCATAGATCGTAAAGACATGAGCATTGCATGAACCAGAGAGCCCGTGGAGGCACAAGAGTACATTTGGCGCGCTTCGCTGTTGTGGGTCTTCGCGCGTTTCCTTTTGCCTCAGAGTGCGTCGTCACGCGACTGCGAAATTATAAACCAAAGGTAAAGCCAACGGTGAGACCCTGAGTACTTGTTCAAAAAAACGTTTGAGCCCCGAAAGGGCGACATGCCGAAAGGCGAATCTATGATAGACATGCTGTGATATTATTTTCAGTCTCAATAAAAATTTATCACTGTGCGTAAATACCGAGAAGAGGCCCGAAAGTTGTCAAAAGCTATCATTTTGAACCAGATATTTGGCGTGTTTTTTGACTTATTGAGACGAGCATTTATATCACAACATGACTATTGAGGAGCAAAACGTCCTGACGCTCACGCAGATGCTGGAGCGACTGCATAGGGAACTCGGGGTGAACCTCAAACGTCAGGCGCTCCGGCACCTGCTCAATCGGCTGGGTCTGAGCTATAAAACGCTGCACGCCGCCGAGCAGGAGCGGCCCGACGTGGAAGCCGCGCGGGAAAAGTGGAGGGGAAGCCAGCCGTCGCTGCCGGCCCCAAGGCTGGTGTTTATCGATGAGACTGGACTGAACATGAAGATGGCCCGCTTGCGTGGACGCGCTCCCTGCGACCAACGCTGTACGGGGCGCGTGCCGCACGGACATTGCAAGACCTGCGCGGTCATAGCCGCCTTGCGCCACGACCGGCTGTACGCGCCCGTCATGATCGACGGGGCCATGAACGGTGAAATGTTTCTGGCCTACGTCGAAAAACAACTGCTCCCGGAACTCATCCCAGCGACATCGTCATCTGCGACAACCTTTCCTCCCTCAAAGGTGCCGCCACAAGAAAAGTGCTTGAACAACACGGCTATCAGCTGCGACTTCTGCCTCCCTACAACCCTGACCTCAACGCCATCGAACAAGTTTTTCCCGAACTCAAAAACGATGTGCGCTCCTCCTGCGCCCGCCAATACGCTCCTCCTCAATTCGGCGTTGATCTGGGAATTCGCCTCCGCTCTCCCCCCCCAAAACAATATTTCCGATACCCCATTTTTATGGCTTGCATTCCCAAGGAGCTTTTCATTTCCTCTGTTCTGTCGGTACGAAATCGACATCAAACCAAAACAAACACTACTCC
>JAITHA010000003.1 GCA_031280235.1 Puniceicoccales bacterium
ATCCGCGACGTCATCGCCTTTCCCAAAACGCAAAAAGGCCAGGATCTCATGGCCGAATCCCCCGCCGCCGTCACCCCGCGCCAACTCCGCGACCTGCGCATCGCCCTCGTGGACGAGGAGGCGAAAGTACCGAGGCCTTGAAAAAACGGATTGCGTCGGGCAGGGCTCTTGGCGATCAACTCGGGTGAGCATAGGATTTTGTGCTTGGAGAGATGGCAGAGTGGTCGATTGCGGCGGTCTTGAAAACCGTTGAGGTGCAAGCCTCCGGGGGTTCGAATCCCTCTCTCTCCGCCACTTTTGCGAGGCTCTGTGCAGAGCAGAGCAGCGTTTGCTTGTTTGAGGTGTTTGGCGACGTCCAGCTTTTTATTGCGCCAGGCGCGTGATGGGTTTTCGTTTCCCGGGAAGCAATGAGTGTAGTATCCAAAAAACGTCGTACCTCGAAGAAAGAGGTTAGCCCAGTAAGTGAACCGCAAAACCAAGAGAGTGATTTTCCGGAGTTGCCTACCCAGCGACATCGTGAGGACGCTGGGCATGTCCCTCGCTCCCTCATGTCGTTTGCTCTCGTGCTTGGGCTCGTCTTGCTCCTGTTGTCACTCGTGGATTATCAGGACGGGCAGGTTTTTTTCTTTTCAGATGGTTTGTTCTCGCCGTTGGTGAGGACGTCTCCGCTCACGGCCTCGAACACTATGGGAGAGCTCGGGGCGACATGCGCTGTCATCCTGTTCAATCTCGCTGGGCTTGGAGCCTTCTTTGTGCCGTTGTGCTTGGGCCTTGTTGCATGGAGGACGTTGATGCGCCCGGGCACGCTTTTCCCGTGGCTCGTGGGGCGAATGGTCGTCGCCTTTCTTGCCGTTGTCACGTTATTCAGCCGTGTCGCGCCGGGGTATAACGAGCCCACCAACGCCATCACCATTTTTGGCATGGGAGATTTTGTTCCGAACGGGGTCGGCGGTGCGCTGGGTAATTTCCTCTACCGCGAAATCGCTGGCGTGGTGCTCGGCAATACAGGGACTCTCGTCATCTTCTCGCTTATCTACGCCTACTGCTTGCTGGGGTTAGTGGTACTGCATCCGCACCGGCGCGTGGCGGAATGGGTGCAGCAGGTGCCTTTGGTCTTTGCGAAATTTTTCATCTCCCCTAAGCCCCGTTTCATCCCAGACGTGCCTCCCTCAGGCTCTGTTGTTCTGAGCGCAGAGCTGGCTGAAGCCGATGCTACGCCCGGCAATGTCGCCGTAGATGAGCCTCCGCTGGCAGCTCCTGAGCCCGACTCGTTGGACGCGCCGGATATCGGTTTCCTCGCTCAGCCATTTACGCCTCTCGATCCAGCAGAACGCGAGCTAACGGACGATGACGGGGTGTTGATAGACCGCGATGAATACTTGGTGCTAGACGAAGTCGCTGCGGGTACCGCCAACGAGGAAGCCCGTGAGGCCAAGCTTTCTCGGGCGCGCACATCCAAGAGGGGCAACGCGGCTCTCACCATTATCGGCGAGGAGACCATGGAACGTGCCACGGATGTGCTCACACCCAAGCAAAAGGGTGCTTACCAATTTCCGCCGTCGGCCTTGCTCAAAGAGCCGCCGCCGCCCGAGGAGGGCCCGCAAGAAAATTACGAGGAACGTGCCGCAAAACTCGTCAACACGCTTGGCGAATTCAAGCTCAAGGTCGACCTTGGCGAGGTGCAGACGGGGCCCGTCATCACACGCTACGAGGTCATCCCGGCGCCGGGCGTGCGCGTGGAGAAAATCACCAATCTCGCCAACAACATTGCCATGAACCTCAAGGCGGAGTCTGTGCGTGTGCTCGCGCCCGTGCCAGGCAAGGGCACGGTCGGCATTGAGGTGCCGAACGGCAAACCGAAAGCAGTCGCCTTGCGTGAAATCATAGAGTCTCGCGCTTGGGTGGACAACAAGTGCGAGATACCGATCGTCCTCGGCAAGGATGTGACCGGGCGTCCCATTATTGCCGACCTTGCGCGCATGCCGCATTGTCTCATCGCGGGCTCCACGGGCTCGGGGAAATCCGTCTGCATCAACGGTGTTGTTGCCTCGCTCGTCTATCACGCCGGACCGGAGGACATCCGCTTCATCATGGTAGACCCCAAGGTTGTTGAACTCCAAGTGTACAACAAACTCCCCCACATGCTCATCCCTGTGGTGACGGATCCGAAGAAAGTCCCTGGTGCCCTCAAGTGGCTCATCAGTGAGATGGAACGGCGTTATCAGATCTTTGCCAAAACGAAGGTGAGGAACATTGCGGGCTTTAACGCGAAACTCTCCAAAGACCGTGCCGAGGCCGAGCTGGCCCGCCTGATGGACATGGAGCTCTCTGCCGAAGAACGCGCTGCAACGGCCCAGCCAGAGGTGCCGCGCGATGATGGTGTGCTTGAAATTCCCGACAAAAAACTGCCCTACATTGTGTGCTTTATCGATGAGCTGGCAGACTTGATGATGGTGGCCCCGGCAGACATTGAGACGGCCATTGCACGCCTTGCCCAGCTCGCTCGCGCCGCCGGCATCCACCTGATCCTCGCCACGCAGCGCCCGTCCGTCAACGTCATCACTGGTATCATCAAGGCAAATCTTCCTTGCCGTATTGCTTTCAAGGTGACGTCGTTCATCGACTCGCGCACGATCCTCGACCAAAAGGGCGCCGAGGCGCTCATCGGGCGCGGGGACATGCTCTTCATCCCGCCGGGCAGTGCCCACCTTGTCCGCGCCCAAGGCGCATTCGTCTCCGAGGAAGAAATCGCGGCTCTCGTCGAGCATGTCTCTCTCTGTAATGGCGAACCCGAATTCGCCGACGATGTGCAGGAAATCATTGAGAAGGCCGCCTTTGAGGCGTCCGAAGACGATGGTGGTGCCACGGAGGGTACGGACGACCCCAGCGAGGATCCCATGCTGGCCAAGTCTTGGGAAATCATCCGCACGACGAAGAAAGCTTCGACGTCCTTCCTCCAGCGCAAGTTGGCCATAGGCTATGGGCGCGCTGCCAAGATAATTGATGCTCTCGAAGAGCGCGGCTACATCGGTCCGGATCTTGGCCCAGGTAATCCTCGCGAAATCTTGCGTGAGTGATGTCACCGCAGTTCATTTTGAAGTTTCGCCGCAGGGTATATTTCTTAAATCACAGAGGCAAATAATGTTCGAATCACTGACAGATCGCATGGGTAAGGCGCTCCGCAATTTGCGGGGCGTGGGGAAGCTCTCCGAATCCAACATGGCCGAAGCCTTGGCGGAAGTGCGCACGGCGTTGCTCGCGGCAGATGTCCACTTCAAGGTGGCACGAGATTTCATGGAGCGCGTCAAGGGAGCCTGCCTTGGCCGCGAAGTGATCGCCAGCGTCAGCCCTGGCCAGATGGCGGTGAAGGTCATCCACGATGAGCTCGTTGCGCTCCTTGGCACGGAGGCAACTCCGTTGCCGCAGAAGCGCCCCTTGCGCATCATGCTCGTCGGCCTTCACGGTTCGGGCAAGACGACTTCTGCTGCCAAGCTCGCGCGCCTTCTCGTGAAAAGGGAAGGGTGTGCCAAGCCTGCTCTCATCGCCTGCGATGTTTATCGTCCAGCTGCTATCGACCAGCTTGAAACGCTTGCCCGGGCTGGGAATTTCCTTTGCTATGCCGACCGCGATGAGCGCGACGTGCCCAAGTTGGGCGCAAGTGGTCTGGAGTTTGCCCGGGGCAATTACGCCGATGCCGTCATTTTCGACACTGCCGGGCGTTTGCAGATCGATGCTGTCCTTGTTGAGGAGATCAAGCGCCTGCGCGAACGTGTGCAGCCCGACGAGGTGTTGCTCGTCGCTGATGCCGCGTTGGGGCAGGAGGCGGTCAATGTCGCCAGCCATTTTCATGAAGCAGTGAACCTTACAGGCATCATTCTTACGAAGCTTGACGGCGATGCACGCGGCGGCGCGGCCCTCTCTATGAAGGGTATCACTGGTGTCCCCATCAAATTCATGGGGCATGGGGAAAAGGTGGAGGACTTTGACGTTTTTCATCCGGAACGTATGGCGCAGCGCATCTTGGGGATGGGTGATGTCGTCTCGCTTGTTGAGAAGGCCCAAGAAGTAGTGGACGAGAAAGAGGCCGAACGCTTGGCGGAAAAAATGTGCCGGGCTGATTTTAACCTCGAAGACTTCCTCTCGCAAATGCAGCAAATCAAGAAAATGGGTCCCCTTGGTGGCATGGTGAAAATGATGCCTGGGCTCAATGGCCTCAAGATTGGTGATAAGGAGGAGCGGATGATGAAACGCTCTGAAGCCATTGTCTTGTCCATGACTCTCGCAGAGCGCCGCAAGCCTGAGATTCTCAACGGCAGCCGCCGTGCCCGCATCGCGCGCGGTTCTGGCACACAGGTGAGTGAAGTAAATGCCATGCTCAAGCAATTTGAGCAAATGCGCAAAATGATGAAGATGCTCAAAGGTGGCAGAGGGCGCGATCTCATGCGCCAGTTCGGTGGCATGGGTGGTCTTGGTGGCAACGTGCCTTGGGGCGGCGGGAAGGGCATGTTTGGCGGGTTTTAGGACTGCCTATCCCATCACATTTGACGTGCTCCAGTGTTTGTCGGGAACAAAAATTTGCCGGGACAGTCGAAAGGGGCTCTTCAGAAAATGCTCATGAATCACATGAAAATCAACAAACTTAGCGCGAAAGCGAACGCTTTCGGAAAACTCGCCCTCTTGGCTGCTGCCGTTTCCATGGCTGGTGCCACAGGGCTCTATGCAGATGACGTCATCTCAGGGACGCGTGAATTCAAAGAGGCCAAGGAGCTTGATGGCGAAGGCACACTTTGGATCGCCCGCGATGCAGTGCTGAAATTCACGGGCGAAAAAGCCACGATAGCCCGTGTTGTCGAAATCCAGCCCAGTGGCAGGCGGCGTCACGGCTATGGGATTATCAACGTCGTTAATCCCAAGGGTGAACTCACCCTGAAGGTGTTGCTCGGAAATAACGAATACAATGTTTACCGACGTTTGGAAAAGAGTGGTCCGGGGACACTTATTCTCGACGGAGATGAAGACAACTCGGGCGCCAAGCTTGTCGTCAAGGACGGCACTGTTATCTTGGGCAAGGCCAGTGACCCTGGCACACATGCCCAAGGCGGAACGGGTTGGCTGGAAATCTACGGCGACGCAAAGGCTGGTACTGTTGGAACCGTTCGTCTCGCCGGCACAGGTGGCGACCAGATCGCCGATGAAGGAAACGTCATCCTCAAAGGTGGTGTTTTCGATGCCAACATCGCCGCCGAGACCTTGAACAGTTTTGCTTTCGAAGAAGGAGGCACCATTCGCTTCGCTTACTCTGAAAAGACAGGCAAGACGGGCACCCTCACTGTGACAGGGGAAGATGGTTTCAGGGTGAAAGAAAAAAATTACATTGCCATTGATAATCCTGACAGCTGGAAACCCGGCGTCTATGACCTCATCGTTGCAAGCGAGGAAATTCTTGCCACCTACTTCACGAATATTTCGCTCTCTCCCGAGGTGAAGAACGCCAAACTCGCCCTCAGCGCCAACAAAAGAGCCATTCAGCTGGTTGTTGAGAAGAAGTAAATCGGAGGAAAATACACTTCGAAAAGGAATGCCTGCGGCAAACGTCGCAGGCATTTTTTGTGGACGCGGAGACACTGGGGCAGGATAAAAAATCGCCGGGGCAGGGTACTTTTTCGGGAGCTTGAGCCAGTAAGATTTTGCCAAACGGCACCTTTGCTCTTGCCAATGGAGGCACAATTTGGATTTCTTCGTCCCGCCTAGAATCAACTACTTGCAGGGCCACACAAAGGAACAAAGTAATGAAACTTCCACGAATCATTCAAGGCGGCATGGGTGTCGCCATCTCTAATTGGCGTCTTGCCCGGGCCGTTGCGAGCAAGGGCGAACTTGGCGTCGTGTCCGGCACGTCCATTGACAGCGTCCACTCAAGAATTCTACAAGACGGGGACCAAGGCGGCTTGTTGCGCGGCGTTTACCGGAAATTCCCCATCCCCGAGATTGCCCAACGCGTCGTCGACCGTTGGTTCTCGCCTACCGGGCGCAAGCCGGGGGCACCCTATCGCCCCATACCCGTGTTCTCCGACAAGCCCAACCGTGCCCTTGATGAGATGACTGCCCTCGCCTGCTTTGGCGAGGTGGAGCTCGCGCGCGGCGACAACCCCAAGGCCACCATCGGCATAAACCTGCTCGACAAAATACGCATCCCGCAGCTGCCTTCACTCTACGGAGCCATGCTCGCCGGGGTGGACTACGTCCTCATGGGTGCGGGCATTCCGCGACATGTGCCGGGCATTCTCGACAAATTTGCCGAAGGCGAGCCAGCTAGCGTCAAGTACGACATCGATGGCGGCACGGAGGGTGAATGTTCCTTCGACCCATCTGCCTTTCTCGGGCGCCCGGCCCCCAAGCTCAGGCGGCCAAAGTTTCTCGCCATCATCACCTCCGCCACCCTCGCCATTTCTCTCTCGAAAAAATCGAGCGGACGTGTCGACGGTTTCGTCGTCGAGACATCCGTCGCAGGCGGGCATAATGCACCACCGCGCGGCCTGCTCCAGCTCGACGCCAATGGCGAGCCCATTTATGGCGCACGCGATGTGCCGGAACTTGATAAAATCGCTGCCGTTGGCTTGCCGTTTTGGATAGGTGGCGGCTTTGCCAGTCCGAAAAAACTTGCAGAAGCGTGTGCTGCCGGGGCCGCTGGCATTCAGGTCGGCACGGCATTCGCTTGCTGCGAAGAATCGGGCATGGCGCCCTCGCTGAAGAAAAAACTCATTAGTCTCGCCCGTGCGCAGGCCATCCGCATTTCCACCAACCCCCATGCCTCGCCAACGGGTTTCCCGTTCAAGGTGGCGCGTGTCGAAGGTACCCTCTCGGAACCCAAGGTCTATGCAGCTCGCAAACGCATCTGCGACTTAGGTTATCTACGCAGTGCCTACAAGCGCCCGGACGGTACAACCGGCTTTCGTTGCGCCAGCGAGCCTGTCGCCGACTACGTACGCAAGGGTGGGAACGAGGTGGATACCGTGGGCCGCATCTGCCTCTGCAACGGCTTGATTGCCACGGCAGGCTTCGCCCAGCTTCGCAAATGTGAGGCCGTCGCCAATGTCGAACGCAAAATCGGGAACGCGATGGAAAGCATCGAGCACGCCGTGGAAGACGTCGAACAGGCCTTGGAAAGCGTCGTCGTGACGGCAGGCGATTCTTTGGCAGACATTGTCCGTTATCTCAAGGACGGCGCCGAGGGTTATAGTGCCCTTGACGTTTTGCAGGATCTCCTCTCCCCGGTCGTCGAGTCGGCCTCAGCCTTTGTCGGCAACGCCGTGGAGAAAGTCTCCGAAGTCGCTTCGGAAATGGTTGACGCAGTTTCCTGCTCCGGGGAAACCCGTGCGACCGCGTAAACTCCGTCCGATGCCCACGTCCAACAACGGTACGTCTGCGGCCACGACTGTTCCCAAGGCTCCCAGCCCGATCCGGCTGCCCCTGCGCTTGCGCCCGCTCGCCAAGGACCATTTGGGCAAATGGGTTTACACCTCAGTCGGCCTCCTCTTCGTCATCCAGATTATCATGCTCGTCTTGTTTGACATCTTGTGAGGGATAATACGCGCCGTGAAATCCAGTAATGCCACAGTAAGTCCGCTCCATCGCGCCAGCCCCTACGAGGAAATCCTCCAGCAAAAGGACTGTACCCTTGAGGCCGCTTTGCGCCCGCCGAGATTTGAGGATTTCACCGGGCAACTCCTCACCATTGAGCGTCTCCGTGTGATGACGGGCGCGGCACGCCGAGAGAACCGCGCCCTCGATCACATCCTCATCCATGGGCCTCCTGGTTTGGGCAAGACTACGCTGGCGCTCATCCTCGCCGCAGAAATGGGTGTCAAAATCAAAATTACCTCGGGCCCAGTTATCGAAAAAGCCTCTGACCTCGCGGGCCTCCTCACTGCTCTCGAGGAAGGCGAAATCCTTTTTATCGACGAAATCCACCGGATCTCCAAGACGGTCGAGGAATTCCTCTACTCCGCCATGGAGGATTTCCGCATCGATATCATGATAGACCAAGGGCCGAACGCACGGAGCGTCCGTCTCAACATCCCGCGCTTTACGCTTGTCGGCGCCACGACGCGCACCGGATTGCTCACGGCCCCGATGCGCAGCCGCTTCACCCTGCAGACGCGCCTTGATTATTACAACCACGCCGACCTTTTCAAAATAGTCCGTCGCAACTGCGCTCTGCTCAACATGCGCATCGACGACGCCGGGGCGATGGAGATCGCCAGACGTGCACGCGGCACGCCGCGCATCGTCAACAACCTCATTCGCTTCACGCGGGACTACGCCCTTGAGCGCGCCGACGGCATCGTCTCACAAAGCGTGGCCGCCGCTGCTCTCGAGCTGCTAGAGATAGACCGCAATGGCCTCGACGAAATGGACAAGCGCATCTTGCGCGTCATGGGCGGCAACTATGACGGCGGCCCGGTTGGCTTGGGCACTATCGGTGTCGCCGTGGGGGAGGACGACCACACGCTGGAAGAAGTCCACGAGCCCTACTTGATTCAGGAAGGCTACCTTGCCCGCACCCCTCAGGGGCGCGTGCTGACGGAGAAGGGCTGGCAGGTCATCGGTCTCACGCCGCGCCAACGGGCAAAAGACGAGTTGTTTTGAGGCCTGTTTCTCCCTGCAGCTCACTTCACGTTTGGGGAATCCTTTTTGTGTTCTGCCTGTCCAAGCGGAAATGAGAAAAGTCTTTCTTTTTTTCAGCTCGCTAAAGCTGACTGTTTTTTTGCTTCTTTGCAGCATCGCGGTGCTGCTCTTTGGGACCCTGGATCAAGCCAATTGGGATATCTGGGACATCAAAAAATTTTACTTTGAAGCTTGGTTTACGGCATGGCCGAAGGGAAATTTTGAGGCTTGGTTTGGCAAGGCGCACGAAGGTTGGGGGCGTGGCCCTTTCCTCCCCATGCCGGGTGGGTTTGCTCTCGCAGCTCTATGGCTCGCCAATCTGGGATGTGCACACTTCCGGCATTTTCGTCCGCGTTGGGTCTTGGCGGGCATCCCGCTTATCCATGGTGGGGTGATTATCCTCATCATTGGCGGCTTCATCACGGCGTTTTTTCAAGAGGACTATGATATGCCCATCCCGACCGGGCAGACGCGCGACACCATCATCGAGAGCCGCACCCGCCGAGAGCAGTCCTTGCCGTTCTCCTTGCACTTGGAAAAATTCACACACGAATACTACCCGGGGACGCAGATCGCGAAAAACTTTGCCAGTGCAGTGCGCCTGAAAGATTCCGCAGAGAGCGAAGGGCGCTCAGTGACGATCGCCATGAATAAGCCCCTGCGACACGAGGGTTACACTTTCTATCAGGCGCAGTTTCGCTTGGAGGGCATGGGCGGGCATAGCGCGACGACTATCCTGCACGTGGTTCGCAACCCCGCTTGGCAGCTCCCGTACATCGCCATGTTCGTGATGAGCCTTGGGCTGCTCGTGCAATTCTTGATCATGCTTGGGCGTTTCCTGAAGCGGATGGAGCGTCGCACTCAAAAGACGACTCTCGTGCTGGCTTTCTTCTGTCTTTCTTCCGGTGTGGCGGGCGCGCAGCCCATGCGAGATGGCTTGGTGCCTGCGGGCGCGCCAAAGGGGCATGTGCACCACGCGGGTGATGGGCATGTGCATGCGCCGCCCCCAATGTTGCCCGGCAGTCCGCTGCAGACGCAACCCACCGCCACGGAGGAAAGTACCGAAGCTTTCCTCGATCGTTTCGCCGCGTTGCCCGTTCAGTACAACGGTCGTCTGCAGCCAGTCGACACCCTGGCGCGCAATGCTTTGCTCATCCTCGGCGGTAAGCAGAGCGTGGCGCTCACCAAGGTGGAAGCCATCGCCTTCGGTAAAAAACCCTCCATGTGGAGCGCCGAAGAAAAAAGCCAGATCGAATCCGCAGGCTTAAAGTTTTCAGCATTCGAGCTTGGTTTGCTGGAAGTTCGCCCAGTGCCCATGCAGCGGAATCTTGTTGGCAAATATTCGGTCAAGCCAGTGGCGTTCTTGGCGGAGCTCGCTTTTCGTCCGCAGATAGCAGCGTATTTCCACGTTTTCCGAGTCGAGAACGCCGAAGTGCGAGCCCTTTTCCCGCCGAAACAAGGGGCAGTTGTTTACTACTCGTGGAACGAGGTGTTTCCCGTGATAGGAGAGGTCGAGAAAAACCTCAAGGCGATGCAGAGCAGGTCGCGAACGGAGGCGAAGACCTCGTTTGACCGTGGCCTCTCCAAGTTCGTCGATGCGGCGAATACCTACCACATGCTTTCCCAGACCTTTGCACCGAACGATATCGCATCGGGGCACTTCCCGGAGGAAGAGTATGCTGCGTGGCAGCAGGCGCTTGTGTCGGCGGCAAAGGCGCTCTCGCAGGAATCAATCACGACAGCTCCCAGCGCACAACAGCTGGATCCCCTGCTTGCCCGGGCTGTCACGTCTGCGATAGCCCGTTATCGCGAACTGTCCAAGGATGGGCGTGTGGGCATCGTGCCGCCGCGTAGCGACCGCGAGCAAAAGGAGGGCCGCTGGGGGAATCTCGGCGAATCACTGCTTGGCGTTTCCCAAGGGTTGTCGTTGGAGGCGATGCCGGTACTGCCCCTCTACGGCGTGCTCTACGCTGGCTATCAGCTGGGTGATGCGGAGGCGGAGTCGCTCGCGCTAAAAAACCTCGAAGGGATTTTTGCCGAGGTGAAGGATTTGCCTGCCCGGAAAATCGAGGCTGAGCGAATCTTCAACTTCATCGAGCCGTTCTTTCTCATCCTTTGTGGCTACATGCTGCTTTTCCTGCTCACGTGCTTCGGCTGGTTGCTCAGCAAATCTTGGGTGCGTGGTCTGGCGCGCTGGTTTGCGCTGTTCCTCTTCCTTTCACACACAGGGGCCTTGCTTTGGCGCATGTGGCTGCAAGGGCGCCCGCCGGTGACAAATATCTACTCGACGGCAGTCTTTGTCGCTTGGGGCGCTGTGTTGCTTGGTTTCATCGCAGAGCGTTTTCTCCGGAATGGCATTGGCAATGCGGCGGCAGGCATCATCGGTTTCGTCTCGCTCATCATCGCGCACCATCTGTCGATGGGGGGAGACACGTTGAAGATGATGGAGGCCGTGTTGGATTCCAATTTCTGGCTCGCTGTGCACGTGGTGACGATAACTTTGGGTTACTCGGCGATGTTTGTGGCTGGCCTGCTGGCGGCTCTTTGGCTCATCCTGCGCGCGCTGGGCTGGCTAGTCAAAGGGCAGACGGCGATGCTGGAGCGCGTGGTGTTTGGCGTCGTTTGCTTCGCCCTCTTGCTCAGCTTTCTCGGGACGATGTTTGGCGGCATTTGGGCGGACCAGAGCTGGGGTCGTTTCTGGGGCTGGGATCCCAAGGAAAACGGTGCGTTGATGATTGTTTTTTGGTGCGCGCTATTTATCCACGCGCGCTTGGGGAAGTTGTTGCACTTTACTGGCATGATGCAGCTCGCCGTGGCGGGGAACATCGTCACATCGGCTTCGTGGTTTGGGACGAACTTGCTCGGGATAGGCCTGCACAGTTATGGCTTCTCCAACGGGGGCTTTCTGTGGTTGCTCGCCTTCTGGATTTCCCAGTTCGTCCTCATCAGCCTCGGCTGGTTGCGGCGGCGTCCGTTGACGGAATCTGCCCAGCAGATTGCCAGTCCAGAAGCTCGGCCTGAGGATAGCGGCGCCCGTTGAAGTAATTCCACCCCAGCTTCACGGCCAGATTCAGGGGAATGTGCGTCGGCGGAAGGCGGTCAGCCTTCCGCCATGCCACGACTCCGAGGCGGCGCCACGAATCGAGCATGATCTCGAAACGGTAATTGCTTTCCCCAAAGGGCACAGGAGGTGTGCGCAGCGTGATATCGGCCATGCCAAAGACTGGCTCGGGGTTTTCCTCGCCAAAGGGCTGGAGCTGCTCCAGCTGGTCGAGAAAGGCTTCCGTGACATGCGAGATGTCCAGCCAAGAGGAGAGTTCAAGGGTTTCTTCGGCAAAAGTGCCTTGGCCCATGATCTCGCCGACAGAGGCGTTGAAGCGCTCGCGCAACGCCTCCACGTGAGTAGAGTCCAGCGTCACCCCGACGGCCATCGGGTGCCCACCCCAAGATTCCAAGATGTCGGCGCAGGGCTGCAGGGCTTCAACGAGGTTGATCCCCGCGACACTCCGCCCAGAGCCTTTTCCCCACCGGCCTTCGCGGCCCAAGACGATGCACGGACGCTTGAACTGGCGGCAGAGTTTCCCGGCAACGATGCCGACGACGCCCGGGTGCCAGTCTCCGTAAGCCACGAGGGCATGACGCATCTCGCTCGCGATGGCTTCAAGCTGCTGGAGGGCTTCTTCGCTGACTTTCCGCTCAATGTTTTGCCGCTCGCGGTTCATGGCGTTGAGTGCTTCTGCGATCTCCTCGCTTCGCGAGAGATCCTTGGTGAGGAGCATTTCCACGGGTAAAAGGGCGTCGGCGAGCCGCCCGCTCGCGTTGATGCGAGGGCCGAGGCGGAAGGAAATATCCACGGGGAAGACGGGGGCATTTTCCACGATACCGCAGATTTTCTTGAGAGAGCGGAGCCCGTCTCGCGTCGTTTGCCTCAATTGGCGCAGGCCGTGCTTGGTGAGCAGGCGGTTTTCACCTTTCAGGGGCACGAGGTCGGCGATGGTTCCCATGGCGACAAGGTCGAGGTATTCGCGCAACACAATGGCGGAGGCGGCCTTGTTCCCCTGTGCACGCAAGTGTTTCAGGAGAGCGTGGCAGACCTTGAAGACGAGCCCTACGGTACAGAACACATGCCATGGCGCACCTTTCTCCCCAGTGTCGTTGACGTGGGGGTTCACGAGGATGCATTCTGTGCTGACGGGTTCCTTGGATCGGTGGTGGTCTATCACGATGATGTCGAGGCCGTTCTGAGCAAGGTGCTGGATCTCGGCCACGGAGTTGGTGCCGCAGTCGAGGGCAATAAAGAGTGAAAATGGTCCATCGGCGAGCACGCGGTCGATGGAGGCGCGGCTCATGCCGTAGCCTTCCTCAAGGCGGCGTGGCACGTAGTGGCAAGGCACGGCGCCGAGGGCGCGCAGGATGTCCACGAGGAAGGTCGTGCTGGTGACTCCGTCCACATCGTAGTCTCCCATAATAGCGATGCGCTCGCCTGTCTCAAGGGCACGTGCGATGCGTTTGATGGCAGGGGCGATGTTGGCGATGAGGAACGGGTCGCCAAGGTATGACAGGCGTGGGTCGAGGTAAAGCGTGGCAGCTTCGGCTGTCGAGATGCTGCGTTTGGCCAGGGTTTCGGCGATGGCTGGGTGAAGTTTCAGGGCAGATTCCAACTGGCTGGCCGCGTCGCCGGGCGGGCCATAGTATGTCCATTTAAACATGCTTTCCGCAGCGCTGGCGGATGCGTCGGGTGCGGCGTTGTTCACGCGGCTGGGAGCTCCTTCACCTGCCAGGGGAGACCGTGTTTGCCGAGCATGTCGAGGAAGGGGTCGGGGTCGCATTCCTCCATGTTCCAGACGCCGGGCTTGAGCCATTTGCCTGTGGCGAGCATGGCGCAGCCG
>JAITHA010000004.1 GCA_031280235.1 Puniceicoccales bacterium
TGGATGTGGCGTTCGGCGAAGATGCGAGCCGCAAACGCGCCGGACATTCTTCCCAAAACTACGCCATTTTGACGCGGATAGCCCTCAATCTATTGAAAAATGACAAGAGTAAGAAGAGAAGCATCCGAAGAAAACGCATGGACGCTGGCTGGGACAATGAATACCTCCTCAATATCCTCAAAAATTAGATGCGTCGGCCCTGATCCTCTTTGATGGGCTGAAACCGGGGCTACGAAGCGCTTGCTGACCTCGCGATGTTTGCCACCGAACTTGCGGTCAAAGTGGCACGCCTTGGCCATGCACGAAGTCCTGCTTGCGCCGCTGCGGACAAACGCTTCACCTGCTCATCATCGAGCACTTTGCCCTGCGCCGCATCCACGAGGGACATGTGACCAAGCTGCAAACGCCGCCCGATAATTTGAGGTTTATTTACGGCTGGGAGATGCTTTCTTCGCCCGCTCGCATGTCCGTTTCCAATGCAGCCAGCCACTCTCCACCGTACACACCCAAGGGGCAACGCCTCTTGGGTGTGCTGCGGCAACGCATCGTTTACCTCGATGGGCCCAAAGGGACAATGTTTCAGCGCCATCGTTTTACAGAGGAAGAGTTTCGGGGAACACGCTTTGCCGAGCATCCGCGAGACCTGAAAGGGAACAACGACCTGCTCGTCCTCACCCAGCCGGAGACCGTGAGCGCCATCCACCGTGCCTATCTGGATGCTGGCTCCGACATCATCCAGACGAACACCTTCAACGCCACACGCATCGGTCAGGCGGACTACGGGTTCGAGGCCCACGTGCGCGAGATAAACATGGAGGCCGCGCGACTGGCCGCCGCCATGGCACGCGAGGCAGAAGCTGCGCAACCCGGTCGCGAGTGCTGGGTCGCCGGAGACATCGGGCCTACGGGACGCACACTCTCCCTCTCACGAGAGGTGAATGACCCCGGGAAACGCGAGATCACCTTCGACGAAGTCCGTACCGCCTACCAGGAGCAAGTCGCTGCCCTCATCGACGGTGGCGTGGATCTGCTCATCATCGAAACCATCTTCGACACCCTCAACGCCAAGGCGGCAATTTTCGCCATCGAAGAAGAGTTTGAGGCCAGAAAAACGCGCCTTCCACTGATGATTTCCGGCACGATTGCAGACCTCTCCGGGCGGATGTTAGCCGGTCAAACAACTGAGGCTTTCTGGAACAGTGTGCGCCATGCCAGCCCGCTCTCCATCGGCATGAATTGCGCGCTGGGGGCAGCGCAAATGCGCCCCTACATCGAAGAACTTTCTGCCAAGGCAGACTGCTTCATCTCCTGCCACCCCAACGCCGGTCTCCCGGACCCACTCGCACCCACGGGCTTTCCTGAAGGCCCAGAAGACACGGCCATGGCGCTGCGTGAGTTTGCGCGAGCGGGCATCGTGAACATTCTCGGGGGATGCTGTGGAACAACACCGGAGCACATTCGGAGCATCGTCAGAGCGACACGCATGCACGCCCCTCGCCAATTGCCTGCACTGGCCCCAGCCTTGCGCCTCAGTGGCTTGGAGCCTCTCAACAACGTAGTGCCGGGAGAGGCCGGGGTCGCCGCAGCTTTCACGATGATCGGCGAACGGGCAAACGTCACCGGGTCGCCGCGTTTCAAGAAGCTTGTCGTGGAAGGCAAATTTGGCGAGGCCTTATCCGTCGTCCGCCAGCAAATCGAAAACGGCTCCACCATCGTTGACGTCAACTTTGACGAAGCGTTGTTGGACGGGCCCGCCTGCATGACGCAGTTTTTAAACCTTCTTGCTGCCGAGCCCGACTTGGCGCGCGTCCCGATCATGCTGGACAGCTCGAAGTGGGAAGTCTTGGTGGCGGGCCTACGCTGCATCCAAGGCAAGGGAATCGTAAACTCCATCTCGCTCAAGGAGGGGGAGAGAGAGTTTCTCGCCCGGGCGCGCCTCTGCCGACGCTATGGAGCCGCTATTGTCGTCATGGCTTTTGATGAGGACGGCCAAGCCGCAACGCATGAGGACAGGGTACGCATCTGCAAACGCGCTTACGCCCTTCTCACCGAGGATGGCTTTCCCGCCGAGGACATCATTTTCGACTGTAACGTCCTCACCGTTGGTACAGGCATTCCCGAGCACGCCACGTATGCCGTGGATTTCATTGAGGCCGTGCGCGAGCTCAAGGGTGCCCTCCCACACGCACGTTTTTCCGGGGGGATCTCAAACGTCTCCTTCTCCTTTCGCGGCAACAACCGTGTGCGCGAGGCGATGCACGCCGCATTTCTCTACCATGCCACGGCTGCCGGGCTCGACATGGGCATCGTCAACTCTGGGCTGCTTGAAGTTTACGAGGAGGTAGACCACAAGCTCCTCGCGCTTGTGGAAGATGTGCTGCTCAACCGGCGCCCGGACGCCACAGAACGCCTCATCGAGGCGGCACCTCGCTACAAAACCGATGACACATCGGCTGCCACGCCCTCCTCCGCAGAAGTACTCGCTTGGCGCAGCACCCCTGTGGCAGAGCGCATCGCGCACGCCCTTGTGAAAGGCATCCCCGAGTACCTTGGGGTGGACATCCCGGAAGCGCTCGCCCTCTACGGCAGCCCGCTTGCCGTGATTGAGGGGCCATTGATGGACGGCATGAAAGTCGTCGGCGGGCTTTTTGGGACTGGGAAAATGTTTCTGCCCCAGGTGGTGAAATCCGCCCGCGTGATGAAGCAAGCCGTCGCCTGTCTAGGGCCCCAGATGGAAGAAGCCGCACGCAAAGCTGGCAGCGAGGCGCAAGAGCGACACACGGTCGTCCTCGCCACCGTCAAAGGAGACGTGCACGACATTGGGAAAAACATCGTCGGCATTGTCCTGGCCTGCAACGGCTACAAGGTCGTCGACCTTGGGGTGATGACGCCCTGCGAAAAGATTCTTGAGGCAGCGCGCGAGCACAAGGCCGCCATCATCGGGCTCTCAGGCCTCATTACACCGTCGCTTGATGAGATGATCCACGTCGCCACGGAAATGGAGCGGCTGGGCTTCTCTATACCGCTAAACGTCGGCGGGGCGACGACCTCCAAGGCGCACACGGCGCTCAAGATAGCACCGTGCTACAGCGGCCCCGTCGTGCACACGGCAGACGCGTCCCTTGTCGCCGGTGTTTTCGCGGAGCTACTCGACCCTCTCACGCAAACCAGCACCGCTGCCCGCCTCCGCGCAGAGCAAGAAGTGCTCCGACAAAAACACCGGCACGAGACTACGCCCGCGCAAACCCTCCTGCCCATCGCCGAAGCCCGCGCCCGAGCCTACCAGGCCGACTTCGCAGCACACCCGCCTGTGCGCCCGCGCGAGCCGGGGATTCACTGCCCAGAAGTCCCCGCCGTGGAGCTTGCGCAGCGAATCGACTGGGCAATATTTTTCTACGCATGGTCGCTGCACGGCAGCCTGCCGCGTATCCTTGAGCACAAAGCGCAAGGCGAAGCTGCGCGCCAGTTATACACCGACGCGCAGGCCACTCTCGCCGAATTGCAGGCCGCCGGAGCCTTTCGCCCCAAGGCAATCGCCGGGCTCCACCCCGTTCGCCGGGATGGGGATAGTCTGCGCCTTTTTGCCGACGGGGCCTGTACGCAGATGCGCGGCTTTTTGCATTTCCACCGCCAGCAAATCTTGGGTGAGGGCGCCACATACACGCTTTCTCTGGCGGACTTCTTTGCACCGGAGGGCATCGACTGGGTTGGTACCTTTGCCGCCACGGCTGGTGTCGAGATAGAGGCCTTCGCGCAGGAGCTGAAGAGTAGCGATCCCTACAAATCGCTCCTCGTGCAAACGCTGGCAAACCAGCTCGCCGAGGCTTCGGCTGAGTGGTTGCACACCAAGGTGTCTCACGAGTATTGGGGCCTCCCACCGCCACACGGGACCTCTGGCGAGCATAAGGGCGGCGCCCTGCAGCCCATTGGCCTGCGCCCTGCCATCGGCTACCCCGTTTTGCCCGACCACTCTGTCAAGAAAACCCTCTGGCGCCTACTGGATGTGGAGGCGCACATCGGCGTCTCGCTCACCAGCTCGCAAATGATGTCGCCGCCGGCCTCGGTTTGCGGTCTCATCATTGCGCACCCCGGTGCATCCTACTTTGCCATCGGCCCTGTCGGCGATGATCAGGCGCGAGACTACGCCCAGCGCAAGAGCCAGGCGTAGCGTGCGACACAACGTCAGTCCTTTTTCCCAGCGGCGTTTTCCAGTATCTCGTAGATGCGGGCCGTCATGTTGCGCGGGTTGTCCAACATCCCGGCAGCAAGGAGGACGTTATCGAGGATTTGCTCAGCGATGAGCTTGGCGAGTACCGGGTCGCTATCGCGAAGGGCGTCGAGTTGGCGGATGAGCTTGTGGCGCGGGTTTATCTCAAGCTTGACGCGTGGCGTGACGTCGTTGGCCCCACCCTGCCCCATGGCCTGCATCATACGACGCATGGTGGCGGACATGACTTTATCGGCGTTGAGAGCCACAGCGGGGCTACCCACAAGGCGTTTGCCCGTCTCGACGGCAGAAACTTTTGTTTCGCCAAGGTTGTCTTTGAGCCACCCGCACAAGCCCTTCTGGCGTTTTTCGGACAGAGCTTCGCCCTCGTTTTCCGGAGAATCGCCAAGGTCGATGTCGGCCTGATCTGCAGCGACAAACTTTTTTTCCCGGAAGGTTTCGAGGTGGCTCATCACGAAATCATCGGCTGACTCATAGAGGAAGAGCACCTCAATGCCCCGTGCCTTGAAAGCTTCAAGGTAGGGGCCGTTTTCTAGGGTGCTGCGGTTCGGAGCACATAAGTAGTAGATTTCTTTTTGCCCAGGCTTCATGCGGTCCACGTAGGCGTCCAAGAAGGCGCGTTTGCCCGGCTCCGTCGCGCTGCTCTCATAGCGCAAGAGGGAGGCGAGGGCATCACGGTTGGCGTGATCCGTCACTATGCCTTCCTTGATATAGAGGCTAAACTCGTTCCAGAACTTCTCGTAGCTTTCGACATCGCGCTTGGCGAGGTCATCCAGATGCTTGATGACGCGCTTGGTGAGGACGCGGTTGAGCTTCTGCACGAGAGCGCTATCCTGCATCGTCTCGCGGGAGATGTTGAGGGGCAAGTCCGCGCTGTCAACGACACCCTTTAGGAAGCGCAACCATTCGGGAAAAAGACCCTTCGGTGCTTCGTCGATGAGGACTTTGCGACAATGCAGGGAAACGGCCGACTCCGTGCGCCCAAAGCCCGTTTTCTCAGTGTTGAGCTCGGGGAAAAAGAGGAGAGCGTTGATGAGCAATGGGGCGTCGGCGCTAAAGTGAAGCCAGTCAATGGGACTATCCCATGCGTGGCACTGGAATTTATAAAATTCCTTATATTCCTCTGGCGTAATCTCGGCCTTGTTCTTGAGCCAGAGGGCTTGGACGGTGTTGAGTTTTTCGCCGTTGAGCAAGAGCGGCGCGGGCACGTATTTTGAGTAGCGCAGAAGGATCTCTTGCAACCGGCTCGCTGTCGCAAATTCCTTATACTCGGGCTTGAGCTTGATGACGATGCGGGCGCCGCGCCTTTCCTCTGCTGCGGCTGGCTCAATGGTGTAGGTGCCGAGGCCCTGGCTCGACCAGTGGAGGCTCTCGCCGCCTGGCCGCCATGTGCGCGTGTAGAAGTCTACCTGCTCAGCCACCATAAAGACGCTGAAGAAGCCGACGCCAAACTGGCCGATTAGGGTTTCGTTCGCCGGGCCGCTTTCCTTGATGGCCTGCAGGAAGGCCTTGGTGCCAGAGTGGGCGATGGTGCCAATGTTCTGGATGAGCTCTTCGCGGCTCATACCAAGGCCTGTATCGCAAATTGTCAGAGTGCCCGCAGTGTCGTCCGTCGTGATAGAAATTTCCAAGACTCCATCGGGCTGGGTGATCTCCTTTTCCGTGAGCTGGATATGGCGCATCTTCTCAAGCGCGTCGGAGGCGTTGGAAACCAACTCGCGGACGAAGATGTCGCGCTCTTTGTAAAGGGAGTGGACGACGATATCAAGTACCTGGCGCACCTCAGCCTGAAAGCTGTGCGTCTTGGCTTGGGCTCCGGCATTGTTGCTCACTGTGTTGTCTGTCATGGTATTTTGCGTAGTGTGGGTTGAAAAAAGCTTGCGTGTGTTATGAGGGAGGCAATGATTTTGAAGCAAAAAAGCGCGGGGTTAGCCGCGCTCGCATAACGAACAAGGACGTCGCAAAGGAGATCCTTGTTGATAAGCCATCCTTGGGATTACTCGCCTGTGACGATGAGTGTCGTCTCAGAGTAGAGACCCAAGATGTTCTTCACGTGGACGTCCACAGTGGCGATCTTGGTGATGCCTGCCGATTTGGCAGCAGCCGCAAGACTGGCGTCACCGCTGGAAATGCCGATGATGTTCTTGATCGAGGCCTTACCAGACTTGGAGCCGATGGTGTTGGAGGTCACCTTCTGGGCGTGTGTGGAGTCCGCATACAGACCACCCCAAGTGTTTGGGGTAGCGCAGCCTGCGAGCAGGCCAGCCACGGAAAGAGCCGAAACGGCGAGAGCTATGTTCTTCATATGAGGTTTGTTTTTTTGTGATGGCTCGATGTGTTTGAAGCCCCTCCCCAGTCCGAGCCCGCCTGAGAAAGAAGGCTGCATCAACATAAATAATTTCCCTTCTGTCAAGGATTTCGTTTCGCATTTCATGAATGTTTCTCCGAAATAAACGTTCGGGAAGCGAGCTCGTGACAACACACACCTCTCTTGCGGAAGGCGCGCTTTTCGGGCTACAGGTGTAGCCGGATGCCAAACTTGTGTCAAAACATCTGCCCTCTCCCGCTATGCCTTGACAAGGAAAGCTGTTTCTGCCCCCCTTGTTGCACTTTTCCTTGATACAGTCATGATAACAACTGAGTCGGGTCCAACATCTTCCATACAAAGCCGCATTCTCCTCGTCCAAAACCGCATGGGGCTACATGCTCGTCCCTCCGCCATGATCGTGAGGCTGGCCAACAAGCACCCCAAAACAGAGCTCCGCGTCCGCAAAGACGACGAAGAGGTGAACGGCAAGAGCATCATGGGGCTGATGATGCTCGCTGCAGGCAACGGCTCCAAGCTCACTTTCACCGCCTCTGGCACTGAGACTGGCAAGGTACTCGATGAGCTCGAGGCGCTCTTCGCCCGCAAGTTTGACGAGGCCTGATCCTCCCGCCTCTCCAGCCGCATTCACCAGATGGCCAAAGTAGACATCGACCTCCTCAAACTCATCCTCCAGCGTAATGCTGTGGAAGTGCGCAAGATCGCGCAAATCCTCGACGATATTAACAAGGAGCAGGAAATTGCCGATGAAGAAACCGACAAAGAACCGCCCGTGAAAAAACAATTCGTAACGATACTCAGCGACCCCGAAGGCGAGCTGGAAGGCAAGGAATTCACAGGCTGGGTCGTGCAAATCCCCGAAGACGAGAGCCCCTACACTGCCACGGAGCGCCTGATCCGCGCCGCCTACGAGTACAACACCTCCAAAAAAGGCAGGCGCATGCCCGTTCAGGAACTTGGCGAAGCCTGCGAGTACGTCCCCGCCAAAATTCTCAAAGAGCAAAAGATCTGGGTAAAAACCAAAGAAGCCATTTTCATCCACCGGACGGATAATAAAATCCCCTTTGAAAAAAAACTGCGCCGGGGCGAGTGAGCGGCCAACTACCGCCCCCTCCCGTGCCGTCACACCCAAGAGAGTGCCCCATGCCTGGCCTCCCCGACATCACACCTTTCCGCCATCGCCTCGCCGAGATTGAGCGACTGATGGGCCAGCCCGATTTCTACGCTGACCAGCGCAAGGCTGCTGCCCACGCCTCCGAGCATCAGCGGCTCCTCGCCATTGCAACCCTGCACGAACGCATCGAAAACACGCGCCGTGCCATCAGCGAAAACCAAGAACTCGCCGCCGACCTAGGCCTAGACCCAGAGTTGCGCGAGCTCGCCACTCTGGAAAGCACCCAGCTCTCCGCCAGCATCGAGTCAGACGAAATCGAACTTCTCAAAGCCCTCCTTCCCCCTGACCCTGCAGACTCACGCAACACAATCCTCGAGATCCGTGCCGGTACAGGTGGCGACGAGGCCTCGCTTTTTGCCGCCGATCTCTTCCGCATGTATTGCCGCTATGCCGAAGGGTGCGGCTGGAGATGGGAACTCCTCGGTGCACACCCCTCCGAGGCTGGGGGCTTCAAGGAAATCGCCTTTCTCATCACAGGCACCGACGTCTACAAATCCCTCAAATACGAAAGCGGCGTCCACCGCGTACAGCGCGTTCCCACCACCGAGGCGAACGGGCGCATCCACACCTCCGCCGCCACCGTCGCCGTGCTCCCCGAGGCTGAAGACGTGGAAGTGCAAATCAACGATGCCGACCTCGACCTCACCGTCTCTCGCGCCAGCGGCGCAGGCGGGCAACACGTCAACAAGACGGAATCCGCCGTACAAATAATCCACAAACCCACGGGCATCATGGTCTATTGCGCCGACGAGCGCTCGCAGTTGAAGAATCGCGCCAAGGCGATGAAAATCCTGCGCGCGCGCCTGCTTGAGAAAAAACAAGAAGAGGAGCAGGCCGCCTATGCCGCCACACGCAAAGATCAGGTGGGCACAGGCGACCGCTCCGAGCGCATCCGCACCTATAATTACCCGCAAAGCCGCATCACAGACCACCGTATCGGCCTCACCCTGCACAACCTTCCTCACGTACTGGAGGGCGCTCTTGCCCCCATCATCACGCCTCTGCAAGAAGCGGCCTTGCGCCAACGCCTCGTCGAATCCGGCTTGGCCTGATAACTCACGCCTGCCTGTCGCCCATATTTACAGAGCAAAAAACTGGCGCGTGTTTGCGACTGTCCGCGCAGCCAGCTCTTCCAACGGGAGCTCGAGCAGGCTGGCCGCCGCCTCGGCTACATAGCGCAAATGGGCAGGTTCATTACGTTGCCCACGCACGGCCTGCGGCGAGAGGTAGGGCGAATCTGTTTCAAGCATGAGGCGCTCCACACCCTGGGCCAAAAGCGCCTCGCGCACGTTCTCAGCCTTGGGGTAGGTAAGCGTCCCCGTGAACGAGGCACGCCCGCCGCGTCGATTCAACTCGGCAGCACCTCCGGCTCCCTTGCCAAAACAGTGAAAAACCACGCGTGCCCAGTCGACACCGCTTGCATCAATTTCACGCACACAATCGCCAAAAGCCTCACGCGAGTGGATGACCACAGCCACTCCAAGCCGGGCCGCAATGGCAAGCTGCTCGCGAAAAGCCGCAAGCTGCCGGGCCTTCACCAACTCCTGCGCCTCAGCCTCCTTGGGCAAATGGAAGTAATCCAGACCAATCTCGCCAAGAGCCACAGGCTTCACCGCATCCGCAAAGCACCCACACAGACCCGCCAGCGCATCGCGCCAACCCTCGTCCACACTGCAGGGATGCAGGCCAACCGTGTGATACAGGCACCCGGGATGGTCGGCGGCAAGGTCGCGGTACACGCTCCAGTCTCCGGGCTCCGTCCCGACGCATATCATCGCGCCAACCCCGGCGGCGGCGGCACGCCCAAGCACCTCATCCAAGGCGTTGGCACGTACAAAACTCTCAAGGTGGCAATGGCTATCTATGAGCATCGTTGGGAAAAAACGGCAGGCCTAAGTGACAAAAAACCTGCAGGCCGCCGGCGCACAGGTTTTTGGATAAAATGGCGCTCCCGCGAGGACTCGAACCCCGAACGACTGATCCGTAGTCAGTAGTGATATCCATTTCACCACAGGAGCAACGAAGGCAGCACAGTGAGGAAGGGTGCCCAAGGGGCAAGTTTTTTTTGCAGTCCCTCAGCAAAATCTATTTTCTGTGCCCTTCAAAGTCCACCACCCGCACATCCAGCAATCTCATGCCAAGCCAAACTCAGGAAAACTACGAAGCCGTCATCGGCCTCGAAATCCATGTGCAGCTCAAGACGCACAGCAAGGTCTTCGCCCCAGTCCCCTACCTCTACGGCGGGGATGCCACCATCACAGACCCATCAGCCATCACACCAAACACGCTCATCGACCCGGTCGTGCTCGCCCTACCCGGGGCCCTGCCCGTGCTGAACAAAGCCGCCCTTGAGCAATCCATCCGCTTCGGCCTCCTCGTCGGCGCACAGATCCCGCCAATGTCCAACTGGGATCGCAAAAACTATTTCTACCCGGATAGCCCCAAGAACTACCAGCTCTCGCAAAAAAATCACCCCATCACCATCGGTGGCGAAGTGGAAATCGAGCTGCCAGGCCCTTCGCGAAACGTCATGGGTGAACATAAGATCATCCACCTCGACCACGCACACCTCGAAGAAGACGTGGGCAAACTCACCCACACTGGAGCGGGGTCCCTTGTGGATTACAACCGCGCAGGAGCCGCTCTCTTGGAAATTGTCACCGAACCAGACTTGCGCTCACCTGACGAAGCCGTCGCCCTGCTCAACGCTATCCGCATCCTGCTTGTCTCAGCCGACATCTCAGACTGCGACATGGAAAAGGGGCAGATGCGCTGCGACGCCAACGTGAGCATCCGCAAACGCGGCCAGCTCACCCTCAACACACGCACCGAGATGAAAAACCTGAACTCCATCTCCGGTGTCAAAGAGGCCATCCAATACGAACTGGGACGCCAAATCCGGGAAGTCGAAGCCGGACGCGAAATTCATCAGGAAACACGGGGCTGGAACTCCACCACCGGGCGTACCTATTCCCTACGCTCCAAGGAGGACGCTCACGACTACCGCTATTTCCCAGAGCCGGACTTGATGCCCGTCGTCGTGAGCGAAGCAGACAAGGCGCGCCTCGCCGCCACCCTACCCGAGCGCCCCTACGAGCGCCAGTCCCGCTACATGTCGCAATACGCCCTGCCCTACACGGTCACCTCCGTCTTCGTGCCAGAGCGCCCGCTCTGCGAATACTTTGAGCAAGCTACATTGGCATACCCTCAAAACCCGCTCGGCGTGGCCAATCTCGTGGCCAACGATCTGCTGGGCGCTCTTGCAGCAGCAGGGAAAACGCTGGGTGAGTGCCCCATCCAACCTGCACAGCTCGCAGGTCTGGTGAAGCTCACCGACGAGGGCACCATCTCCAAAAAACAGGCCAAGGAAGTTTTCGAGGAAATGTTCTCCACACAACGCGACCCAGTTGAAATCGTCGGCGAACGCGGCCTTCGCCAAAGCAGCGACACGAGCGAAATCGAAAAAATAGTCCAGGACGTGCTCGCCCTGCCCTCCTCGGCCAAGCCCATCGCCGAATTCAAGACAGGGAACGAAAAAGCCCTCAACTCTCTGAAAGGCCCCGTCATGAAAGCCTCCCAAGGCAAGGCCAACCCCAAACTCCTCGACGAAATCTTGCGCCGTTTGCTCGCATAACCCAGCAAAAGGCACGCACGCCCGGGAACGCCATAGCCCGCCTGTGGAACACACACACACCAACACCACCCCGGCCCAGCACCACCCGGCGGCCTTGTGCGCATCTGCCATGCTCTGGCTCTGCAGTTTTTTCTGTATCCTCTTCGCGCTCTCCTGGGGCATTTGCCAGCCACCGCTCCGCGAGGCGCGCCACCTCCCGGAAAGTCTCATCCTGCAAGACCGAACGGGCAAAACCATGCGCATCCGCCTCAACCAAGACGGCATGGACTGCCGCCCACGCCCCAACTACAACCCGCAAGGCTGGATTGCCAAGGCTTTCATCGCCGCCGAAGACGCACGTTTCCAATCGCACAGCGGCATCGACCCACTCGCCATCGCCCGTGCCATTCGCCAAAACATCTCCACCGGGCGGCGCATCTCGGGCGCATCCACCATCACCCAGCAAACCGTGCGCCTCATCGCTCCAAAGCCGCGCACATGGCACACGAAATACGCCGAAGCCTTCCAAGCGATGGGCCTGGAGTGTGCGATGAGCAAAGGCGCCATCCTGAGCCAATACCTCAACCGCGTCCCGCTCGGAGGCAACTGCGTCGGCGTGCAGGCCGCAGCAGAAGCCTGGTTCGGCAAAGCTCCGGAAAACCTCAGCCTCGGCGAGGCCGCCTTGCTCGCAGGCATGGCGCAATCTCCCGAACGCCTGCGCCCAGACCGCCAGCTCCAGGCCGCACTCCGCCGCCGCACTTACGTCCTCAACAGAATGCTCGCCCTGGGCTTCATCCTGCCCGTGCAACACGCATCTGCAATGTCCTTAAAAATCGAGCTGTACCCGGCTCAACGTCCATTTGACAACCCTTGGTTCGCCGACTGGGTGATCGCCCGGACACCCACACGCACTGGGAAACTCACCACGAGCCTCGACCCGAACCTTCAGGCTCTCGCCAAAACCTGTATCGACGAGCAAGCACGACACAACGGCGGTGACCTCTCAGCCATCATCATCGACGTCAAAACATCAGCCTTGCGCGCGATGGCTTGCTCCGGCGACTACACCGATCCGCGCGCCGGGCAGGTCAACACTACCACCACCCCGCGCCCGTCAGGTTCTACGCTGAAGCCATTCCTCCTCGCCCAAGCCCTTGATGCAGGCCTCGCCTCGCCCGCCCAAGTCGTCGCAGACGTCCCACGCCAACTCGGCAACTTTTCCCCGAACAATTTCGACGGGCTCTTTCGTGGCACCACACGCATGGACGACGCCCTCGTGGCCTCGCTCAACATGCCGTTTATAGACCTTGTGCAAAAAGTCGGCCTCGTGCATTTCGCCTCCGTCTTGGGAAACCTCGGCCTGCAACACCTCCCCAACGCCCCAGCGCAACACGGCGCGGGGCTGGCCATCGGCAGCGCCTCCGTGCGCCTCTGCGAACTCGCCAATGCTTACGCCGCGCTGGCACGCGGCGGCGAATGGCGCCCGCTCGCTTTCCTCGACAACGCACCACCTGGAGCGCCACGACGACTTTTCTCCACAGAGGCAACCTGGATCGTCTCACACATCCTCGCGGGCCAGCAACGCTCCAAGGACTCCGTCGGACACGAGGCCGACACCCTGCTGCCACGCATAGCGTGGAAGACGGGCACCTCGTCCAACCACCGCGACGCCTGGGCCGTCGCTTGGACACCGGAATACGTCGTCGCCATCTGGTGCGGCAACAAAAGTGGCAAAAACCTTCAGACACCATGGACTGGCCTGAAAGACGCCGCGCCCACCGCATGGACTATCCTGCGGAGCATCCAGCCAACAACAGCCTCATGGCAGCGCCCCACGGCCGTGGTAGAACGAACCATCTGCGCCCACTCCGGGCTCCTCCCTTCATGCCATTGCCCGGAGACGACGCTCGGTTTCGCCATTGAAGGGCGAACACCGCAAACACTCTGCCCCTGGCACCAAAGCTCACCAGACGGCAACGGCAGTACCCTCTCCTACCCTCCAGACATCGCTGCCTTCCTCCGCCAGCGCGATTCGCGGTATACCCTGAGCATTTTATATCCGGCAAACGAAACGAGGTTCACCCTGATGCCGGGCATCCCCACCCAAGCCGTCTCCATACGCATTTCAGGCGCACAAGATGGCGAACGAATCTGGTGGTTCGTCGATGGCATTCAGCGCCATTCCTCACTCTTCCCTGAGCCATTCATCTGGCCGCTTGAAAAAGGCCGCCACGAAATCGCCACCGCCACGGCCACAACCCAGGCAAGCATAAGTGTGACGGTGGAATAGATCTGTTGTGGTATTATCTTCAGTCTCAAGATGACCTCGCCACAACCCTCCATTCCGTGCATGCCGTGTGTCGCAGCATTTGAGGCACACTTGGGAATTTGGAAATGCGTCTCCCTGCCTGAACCCGTTCTGACTGCGATGCAAAAGCCTTGCGCGCTGCGGGCAAATGCCCTGCCTTTGCGGGACGCGCGTTCAGATCATGCCAAAGTTTTTTTTCTCTTTCACTCTTTTGTTTTCTCGTGCCTTGGTGGCCCGTTTTTTGTTCTTGGGCGTACTTCTGGGTGCAGGTCTTTTGACCGCTTGCAGACGGCGCGAAGCGCCTGTGGTCGAAGCCGCGCGAGCGAGTATCCTCATCGTCAACAACGCGACGGAACCTGTTTCGCTCGATCCGCACGTGGCCTCGGGGGCGATTGATTTGCGGATCGTTTCGGGGCTTTTCGAAGGCCTGTTGGTAAACGATCCTGAGAGTTTGGAGCCGTGTCTGGCTTTGGCCGAGAGCCACAGTGTTTCTGAGAATGGCCTAGTGCATACGTTTTGCCTGCGCGAGGGCGCACAGTGGGCAGACGGTTCAGCACTTGGTGCAGCAGATTTTCTCTTTGCATGGGAGCGCGTCTTGAGCCCGCGCCTCGCCTCCCCCAATGCGGCCATGTTTTTCGTAGTGAGAAATGCGCGTGCGTTTTACGAGGGCCGCTTGGCGTCATTTGCAGAGACGGGCTTTGCGGCGCCGGATGCGCGCACGCTGCGCATCACGCTGGAGCACCCTTGCCCTCACTTTGCCAGCTTGATCTGCCATGCGGCGTGGGTACCCGTGCCCCGGCACGCGATCTTGCGCTGCGGCAGCGCGGATGCGCCCGGCACACCTTGGACGCGCCCTGAAAACATCGTCGGCAACGGCGCCTTTGCCCTGCAGAGCTGGAAGGTGGCAGACCACATTGAGCTCGCCCGCAACCCGCATTACTGGAACGCCGCAAGGGTGCGCCTAAACGGGGTCCGCTTTCTCGCCATCCCAGACTCCCTGGCCGAAGAGCGCGCTTTCCGCAGCGGGCTCCTCCACATCACGAGCACCGTGCCTCCAATGAAGGTGAGGAGCCGCCTCGCACAAACAGGCACCGATGAGGCCCAGAGCCTGCGCTTGGATCCGTTTTTCTCTACCACTTTCATCCGCGTGAATACGCGCATCAAGCCCTTGGATGACGTGCGTGTGCGCCGTGCACTTGCCTTGGCCCTGCACCGCCGCGAGCTGGCCGAAAACGTCATGCGTGCAGGGGAGACGCCTGCCTTCTCGCTGACGCCGCCCGGGACGGCCGGCTACGTCTGCACGACCCAAGTGCCTGAAGACCTCGCTGAGGCGCGCCGCCTGCTCACCGAAGCTGGTTACCCAGATGGCGAGGGTTTTCCAACGTTGCGCTACCTCTACCACACACACGAGACTAGCCAACTCGTTGCCCAGGCTCTGCAAGAAATGTGGAGCCGCAACCTCGGCATCCGTGTCGAGCTGGCCAGCCAAGAATGGAAAATCTACAAGCACGCGATGGTGAACGGCGATTACCAGTTGATACGCTCGGCTTGGAGCGGCGATTACCCGGATCCTGCCAGTTTCCTAGAACTTTTCACAACGCACTCCGAACAAAACCAAACTGGCTGGAGCGATGCTGGCTACGATGCGGCCATCCATGCGGCCTCGCAGGCAGCCGACCCAGTCACGCGCCTCGCCCATTTTCAGGAAGCAGAGAAGCGCCTGCTCGACTCGACCCCCATCATTCCTCTGGTGCACAATCGCAATAAATTCCTCATCCGCCCTGAGGTTCGCGGCTGGTATCCCAACGCGCTCGACATCCACCCTCTGAGCGCCGTCTGGCTGGCCCCCACCGAGGAATAAAATATCCCGAAGCTACACGGCGACCGTTGCGCTGATAGCAGGGTGTGGGGCGTAATTCTCGACGGCAATATCTTCGTAGCGGAATGCGAATAGGTCTGTCACTGCTGGGTTCAGCCTCAATGCGGGCAATGCGCGCGGCTCACGGCTTAGCTGCAAATCGACCTGTTCGACGTGGTTGAGGTAGATGTGCACGTCTCCGAAAGAATGGACGAAATCTCCGGCTGTGAGCTGGCACACTTGTGCGATCATCTGAGTGAGCAGAGCGTAGCAGGCGATGTTGAATGGCACACCGAGAAAAAGATCGGCACTACGTTGGTATAGCTGGCAGCTCAGTCGCCCCGACGTACTGACGTGGAACTGGAAAAGGGTATGACAGGGGGGCAACGCGACGGCATCGATCTCGCGCGGGTTCCACCCGGTGACGATGTGCCGCCGCCCGAAGGGATTTTCGCGAATGGATGCGATGAGCGCGGAGAGCTGGTCGCATCCGTCTTTTGCGTATGATCCGTCCTCGCGACGGCTTGCGCCGAAATTACGCCACTGGTGCCCGTAGATGGGGCCCAGATCGCCTGGTGCGCGGCCAAAACGCGCGCATTTTTCCGCAGTTGCCCACTCGTCCCAGATGGTCACCCCGCGCTCGTGCAACCATGCATTATCGGTGCTCCCTGCAATGAACCAGAGCAGCTCTTGGATGACGGAGCGCAGGTGTATTTTTTTTGTGGAGACGAGAGGGAACCCTTGCGAGAGGTCGAATCGAAGTTGGGCACCGAAGAGGCCGAGAGTTCCCGTTCCTGTGCGGTCGCTGCGCTGTTCGCCCGTTTCGCGGACGCTGCGGAGAAGATCAAGGTAGGTGCGCATGAGAAAGGTGGCTTGCAATAACGCGTCTTACTCGACGAATTCTACTGGGCCTGCGATGAGGGCGATGTCGGTGTGCCAAGAGATGACGTCGAGAGTGGGGATGGCAAGGTCCGCTGCTTTTTCAAGTTTGGCGTAGAAAAAACCATCGCGTAGCCCGCTACCTACGTCGCCGAGCCCACCCTGAAGCGTCACTTCCCCATAGCGTGCAAACGCCTTCCAAGCGCCAAGCATCTTGCTTCTGGCAATCATCGGATCAGGATCCACTTGCTTGAATGAGCCTTGGATGCCCGGGGCGATATTAGTCGCCTCATAGATGCTTTTCCCATCTGGCGAGACGAAATAGAGCGTCTCTATGATGAAATCCAAGGAGGAAATGATTTTGCCGGGCTTGCCTGCCTTGGGCAGAGTGACGCGTATCCCGCCATGCGCGGGGCGCGAGGTTTGGATGTACTGCCCCTGCATGTCGCGCGCGTTAAACCAATCTCCTGCCCAGCCGTCATGCGTTTTGATGTAGGTGTTTGAGTCGCTTTTCATGCTGGCATTAGAGAGTGTGAACGGATAAATTAGGGCATCTTCCGGGAAGAGGAATTTCCTTCCCAGAAGGAGGCCTGTACGCGAAGCCTGTTCTTGCTTGATGATGAGGCGTTTCTGCGCAGGCACGAGATGGGCCATCACAATGCGCCCACCTTCGCCGTGTGTGCCGTCGCGAAAAATGATGAAGAGGAAAAGCAGAAAACTGGCGCCCACAGAGATGAGAGGCGTCGTCCACAAGATGAGGTACCGCCGCCGACTGGGGGCAAAAACAAAGAAATTCAGAGGGCCTATGAGGATCACCAAGAGGAAGAAAAAAAGGCCCATAAGAGCAAAACTGTATGAATACGTTCCGAGCACGCCGCGCAAAGGAAGTCCCATCGTAGGCTCTGCGAACAACTGGGCCGAGGAAGCTTTGATGGTGCTGCACTGCGCAAGAAATCTGCCCACAAAATCATCGGTTGTTTTTTTTTCGCCTTCAGCCCGCGCCTTGTTTGCGAAAAATGCGCTTGAGGGCAAGTAGTACACCTTCCCGGAACCGAGGAAGCTCATATCCCAACAACCTCTTGGGATATTGACCTGTTCACGCGTTTCGCCCGCGATTTTGAAGTATTTAATTTGCTCCTTGGAATCGCATACCAAATTAAGTGCCCCACCAGTGGCGACCCATTCCTCGATGGCGGCGCGTGCAGCAGAATCGAGCTCGTGCCATTCTTTGGACGAAAACCAGAGTGAAGAGAAAGCGACATAGGCACGCCAATCGGCAGGAACCCAAGAGGGCTGGATTTTTGTCCCATCGAGCCTAGATCCCCCTCCCCCTGAGTAGACCCCATGCTGGCGCGCCACTATCGCATTCCAATACTGCGAAGCGAGCTCGCTCCCCATGCCGATGAAGAATTGCGTCGAGCTGCCACTTTCTGGTGTGAGCAAAAGTTTCCCATCCCGAATGCCTATCCCATAGAGCTGCAGCTCAAGCACTGACCCATAACTGGAACTTCCAGGGGAAACAGGAATGTAGAGGACAGTTTGGCTGCGCCCGTTGGGAGAAACGCGCAGGGTGGCTGTCCCTTTCGTTGTGCTTCTCCCTGCCCACTTACTACCCACCTCATACACCACCTGAAAGGTTTGCTCCTCGGAAGTGCGATTTCGCAAGGTAATGTTGATGGGCGCAAAACCATGGCGCGGGAGGGAGCTGTGGAAACTCTCCACCGTGACTTCGACCGGGGCATTGGCGGGAGTCGCGATAGTGTTGGAGAGCCCGGCGAGGCACTGCGGCGCCGCCACGAGAAGAAGAGAAATGCAGAACGCGAAGCAAAGCGCCAGACGATAGCGCACACGCACCCCTCCTTGAGAAAGCGAGACGCGAAAACTTATGCTCATAAGAGATGGGGAGAGAAAAGCATGGCGCGAGGCCGATCAGTGCTTTGGAAATGTCTTGAGGAGGGCATCCAACACGGCGCGGTTTGAAGCACTTGGCCCAGTCAGGGGGAGACGCACCTCAGCTGATTGAATCAAGCCCGCGCGCGCCAGGACGTACTTTACCGGCACAGGGTTCGTCTCGATGAAAAGCTGTTTGAACACGTCGGCAAGCAGCACGCCCATACGCAGAGCCTCTAAGCGTTCTCCGGCAAGCGCGTGGCGCACGAGGGCGACCACCTCTGCGGGCAACCAGTTGGATGCGACAGAGATGAGGCCACTGGCGCCAAGAGCGATAAACGGCAGAGTCGAGGCATCATCTCCGCTCAAAACAACGAAATCTTCATCCAGCGCGTTCACAAAGCGCGACACCCTTTCGCAAGACGCACTCGCCTCCTTGATGCCAACAATGTTCGGGCACTTCTCACGCAGGCGTACGACTGTGGCGACATCAAGCTCCACACCGCAACGGCCCAGGATGGAGTAGAGGAGAATAGGCTTCGCTGTACAAGCGGCGACAGCCGAGAAATGCTGAAACAAGCCCTCCTGGCTTGGTTTATTGTAGTAGGGTGCGACGATGAGAAAGGCATCTGCCCCAGCCTTGTCGGCGTGCTGCGTGAGGGAGATGGCCTCGGAGGTCGCGTTGGAGCCCGTGCCGGCAATGACGGGGACACGCCCTCGCGCATACTCAACCGTGCGGACGATCACCTCGCAGTGCTCTTCTGTGGAAAGGGTCGGCGATTCGCCCGTTGTGCCGACGGAGACGAGGCCATTGACGCCATTCGCGATTTGGAACTCCACGAGTTTTTGCAAATCTTCGCAGGCCACTTCGTCATTTTTAAATGGAGTGACAAGGGCGGTGTGAACACCGCCAAAACGACGGCCATTAGACACGAGAATGGAAGAATCTGCCATGTGGAGCAAAGGAACGAAGCGACTGCAGGCATTCAACCTAAAATGCGCAAGCGCGAGCCTCAAAAAAACAAGGAGCCTATCTGGAAACAAAACACGGCGGCAAGCCAGGCGAGAAAACTCATGCAAAGGAAAGAGGCCACGGCCCAGCGAAGACCCGCCTCGCGGACAATCACGGACAGTGTGGCGCCGCATTGCGAGCAGAGCGCGAAAAAGAACATGATGCCGAGGACAACGGGGATTGTGAAAATCGGTCTGCCTGCACGCGCGCCATCTGCCCAAGTGGATTTCGACATCGCCGAGTGAAGCGTCCCGCTGTCTGCCCCGGCATCACCGCCGAGGCTGTAGGTCGTCGAGAGTGTGGAGACGATGACCTCGCGCGCCGGGAAACTCGCCAGGATGCCAACGGTTATTTTCCAGTCGAAGCCCGCCGGGGCAAAAATCGGCTGCACAAATCGCCCAAATCTTCCGAGGTAGCTATCTTCGATGTGCGCCGCCTCGACACGGCCCTCGAGTGCCACCGAGAGCGGCCCTGGCTCTTGCCCCAAGGCAGAGGCCTCTATCGCGGCCTCTACCTGCGCGGGCGTCTGCCCTGAGAGCGCGGCCTGCTCTGCGACAAATTCGCTGCGTGCACGCTGCGTCGTCGCCTCGTTGTGCGGGAAGTACAGAAGCGCCCATACGATAACCGTTATGGCGAAGATGATGGTACCCGCGCGTTTCACGAACTCGAGCCCCGCCTGCCAGATGCTCCAAAGTACGTCTCGCGCTTTGGGGGTCTGGTAGCGCGGCAGGACGAGGAGGAAAGGCTGCCGACCCACCTTGAGCACATGGCGCGTGAGCAGCCACGCGAGAGGCAAGGCAACGAACAGGCCCACGAAATACATGCCCACCAAGACGAGGGTGCCCCCCACCGAACCAATCTGCGGCACGAGAAAGGCGGAAATCATCAACGAATACACCGGCAAGCGGGCGGAGCAGCTCATGAAGGGGATGATGAAAATCGTGGCCAAACGTGCCTTGGGATCCTCGATGGTGCGTGTGCTCAGGACACTCGGCACAGAGCAGGCATAGCCCGAGAGCATGGGCACGAAGCTCTTGCCGTTGAGCCCGCACCAGGAGAAGAGCTTGTCCATGAGAAAAGCGGCGCGCGCCATGTAGCCCGTGCCTTCCAACAGCGCGATGAAGAAGAAAAGGATCAATATCTGCGGTAGAAAACCGAGGAAAGCTCCGACGCCATCAATGATACCGTTGCCAACAAGGCTTTGCAAAACCGGCCAGTCTTTCAGCCACACACCAGTGTGTTTCTTGGCCAGGGAGAAGAAGCCTTCCATCCAACCTTGCGGGAAAGATGCCAGATGGAAAACGGAGGCAAAGACGATCACCATCGCGACAAAGAATATCGCAGTGCCAAACACGCGGTTCAGGAGAATGCCATCGAGCCACTTGGAGAACGTGTCCATGGGCGGATGCACGGAGACTGCGCCGTCGAGCACGCGTCGCATCCGCTCGTAGTGCAGCAGAGGCTCGGCGGCGAGAGGGTTGAAGCCCGCATGACGGACAAGCTCGCGCGCCCCACGCACAAGCGCATCCAGGCTGACATTTTCGTTGAGATGCCCGCGCACGCCATCGGCGAGATGCCCGGCAGAGTCGAAGAGGAGGCGCTGCAACTCCACATCGGGGATAGGGGCTGCAACGCCACCACGCCGTAGCCCATCGCGCAGCAAAGCAAGCGCCTCATGCACGCAGGGGTGCCATGCGAGGCGCTCCATGCAAGGCTGCTTTTGCAAGAGCTCTGCCATGCCAGTGCGAAGCATCGGCAGGCCCGTGCCATGCCATGCCGAAACGGCCACTACAGGAATACCGCCGAGACGTGCGGAGATTTTCGCAGTATCCATCTCCATGCCATGTTTGCTGGCGATGTCTGCTTGGTTCAGCACGAGCATCATGGGAAGGCCCAGCTCGGCCACCTGCGAGGCAAGGAAAAGGTTGCGCAACAAGTTGCTGGCATCGGCCACGCAGACGATGGCATCGGGCCGGGGCACGCCCCCAAGGCGCCCGCAGAGGGCATCCAGCACGATGCGTTCATCCAGCGAAGTCGCCGACAGGCTGTACATGCCCGGCAAATCAATGATCTCGATGCGCCCGAAGCCGGGGAGCACGAGGAAGCCCGACTTTTTGGCGACCGTAACTCCGGGGTAATTCCCAATACGCTGGCGCAGGCCCGTCAAGGCGTTGAAGAGCGTGGATTTTCCAGTGTTGGGGTTGCCGATGAGGGCGACTAACGGCAGGCGTTGGGTGGACATTTTGCAGAAATTGCCGGACAACATTCGCGACTATTTTTCAAGAAGCTCGACCTCAATGGAATCCGCCTCGGCCTTGCGAAGCGCTACGCACTGGTTCTGAAACTCAATGGCAATGGGATCCCCCAAGGGTGCCACGCGGACAAGCTTGACGCTCATCCCAGGCAAGAGCCCGAGAGCAAGCAAACGCTGCTGCAGCGGACCGCACGCCTCCAGGCGCACGACGCGGGCATCCAGGCCGATTCCAAGTTTTGAGAGCGTCATCTTCATGAGACTCTTTCGCAATGAATCTCCAGGCTTGGGGATGTCGAGTGAGATTCGTCTTTGTGGTGAGGACGCGAGGGCCGCACGACTCAAAAAAGGCTGACGGTGATGGCAAACTTTTCCGTTTCTCCGGGCGCGACCCAGTGAAGGCCGTTTTTGTGTTCCGGGCAATTGGGCGGCCCCATCCATGGCTCGACGCAATAGAAGGGGCTCTCATCGTCACGCGTCCACGTCACCACCGTTGTCCAGGCATCAGGGATGGGCAGATCGTTGATGAGGATGGCGATGTCCTCCTCGCCGCTCTTGGGGCCAAAAGAAAGGCGATTGCTCTTGAGCTTGGTGCAGATCAAATCCCGGATTTCCGGGTTGGCGAAATCGCTTGGGAAAGTGACATCGCGAAAGGGAACGAGCTTGCCGTCAGCCGCATGGCGAAAGTGTTTTTTGGAGGGCAGGTTTATTGTGTAGTCAACGCGCGACAGCCCCTTGTGCCATGGCAAGGTGAAGTAGAAATGATGCCCCGCGCACCACGGGATGTTGCACACACCGTGGTTAGTGAGCTCCAACTCGCAGAGAAGAGCCAATTCACGAAAAGTGTAGCGGACGCGAAAAGTGTAGTCGTAGGGGTAGGCGCTGTGCGCAACGGCATCGGGCAGGAAGACAGACTCCACGCCATTGGCGCTGCAGTGCGCGAGCTTGAAACGGCCCTGACGCGCCAAACCGTGCTGGGGCATAGGGCGTTTGATCCCCTCCGTGTCGAGCCAGGCAAATTTTTCGCCATCGGCGTAGCTGCGCCCCGGGAACGGGAAGAGAATGGGGTTGCCGCCGTGCATGCTGGCAATGCTGGACAACGCGACATCCTGCGGCCAGTGAATGACCTCGCGGGTGCCCGTGGGCAGGCTCAGTTCCCAGCGCATCAGGCGCGCGCCGAGCTCCATACACGCCGTGTAGGTGGAAGCGCCGCAACGCCAGCGCTGGCAAAGCTGCCCGTCTTGAAAAAATGTTTCCATGGCGCGGGTAAAAAAAACAAAGGCACGGCGCGAAGCCATGCCTTTTTGCTGAGGGAGGTACCTCCCTTCACTGCGCACCGCCTCACATGGCGGGCTCTGGCGGGAGGGGCAAACCCGCGTCTGGCGCAGACGGAACAGCGGGGGCCAGCGTGGGATCCACAGGAGCGCTCGGAGCAATTGGCGCAACGGCATCCGGCTGTGTCGCGAAACAAAGAACTTCGCTACCAACGACGAGCGTCGGAATGCCTTCCTGACCGGAGAGGAATTCAGCGGCGGCAACATCGCCTTCACCCAACGCGACGACGCGGACGCGCGCGGCGGCTTTGCGGTTGTTGTCCGAGATGGTCAGAATCTGGTCCAAGGCTGGCTTTTCAGCGCGCAGGAAGGTGAATGCGCCATAGTCGGCGTTGACCTCGACGATGCGGATTTTCTGGGCATCTTCAGGCACGGTGAAGGCCGTCAACACAGGCCTGGCCACTGCACTGCCCTTGTTCGTTTCCCAGCTGAAAGTCTGTTCAGCCGGTGGCGTGGCCGGGCGCGATGCGTTCGCATCATACGAGACCGCCTTGGCGAGCGGGCTTGCCTGCACTCCGGGGCCAGTGTCCTGGCTCCAAGGGCTTGGCGCATTCGGAGCGTAGGAGTCGGAGGCGCAGCCTGCGACAAACGCTGATAACGCGAGAAGAATGGGTGTCTTATTCATAGAGGAGTAGCTTGTGTGAGGGGAGCTTGGTTGAAGTTTTCTTTTTACGTTGTGTTACAACATGAAGGGAAAATGATGAAGATACAGACGCGGTCAAGATGTTTTTTGAAACGCTGCGCTTTTTTTATGCGCGGTGGGAAAGCACTTCAGACGCGCCACACCAGAGAAAACACAGGGAGGCATGCGAGCAGCGGTTTGGGCTAGCAATCTTCATGCTTGAGCTTCCGAGTGTGCGTGTGTCTGGCATGGTGCTTAGCGGTTCGGATCGTAGGAGATTTTCTTCCACTGAAGTTTGCCGAATTTGAAATTCAGCATGAGCACCATGGGCAGGGTAGTCAGCTTCAGGTGACTGACGTTTTCCGAAAAATCGGTTTCGTTGAACAGGGCGATTGAGCGCACATCCACAAGAAGGAGATCGTTGATGACGAGGCCGAGCGTCACGACGCCCACTTTCTGGCCACTGTAAACGACATCCACCTTGCGTTGATATTCGAAGCGAAGCCCTTGCTTGGCGAGCTCGATCATGAGGCAGTTTTCATATATCTTGGAGTCGAGGCCAGGCCCCACAGTGTTGAGTACCGTGATGGCGCAGCCTGTCGCCTTGTAACACAGGTCTTGCAAAGGTGTAGGCTGGAAGGAAGGCGTTCCCGGGCCATCTTGGATCGTTTGTGCAGCCTCAGATGGCGGCAGCTCGGTTGTTAGGTTTTCGAATTCCACTGAACGTGTTGGGTTGGATTTATCGGGAGAGTTGAATGTGAGGTGCGGGGAGATGGAGAAACGCATCTGTGACTCAAGAAAAAAGTGACAATCCTTTCTCACTTTTTTTTGTTTTTCCTCGCGTTGGGGTAACGGCTGGTAAGGACCAAGAATAAGGCGTTCACAACAGGCTGGAAGGCGTCGGCAAGGGTTTCTTTTCAACGCGAGCGCGCCACCAAATGCCTTGCGTCACGAGCACGCCGACATGTGAATATAAAAACAGGGCAGAGACTCGCCCTGCCCTGTCCGCGGTGATTAGTGCCTACACTTGTTGCGTTACCCTTCCTCGGCGTTATCCGTGCTTGGGGTGGTGCCAGACGCGCTATAAGAGGTGCCGTCAGCAGCGAATTCCTCGAGAGGGTTGCTCACGTTATTGCGGCGCGCGACGCGGCGGTGATACTCCCGCTCGCGTTGCCCTTCAAAGGTAAAGCGCGTGTGCGGGACGGCAAGTAGACGGCTAGCCGGGATCTGTTTGCCTGTCTGTTCGCAAACACCGTAGGTACCGCGCTTCATGCGCTCAATGGCTTCGGCGATTTCGTAGAGAGCTTCCTGCTCGGTAGAGACGAGGTTTAGGGCAAAGTCGCGATCGAAGGCCTCCGTCCCTGCATCAGCCATGTGTTGTCCGTATCCGGTGAGATCACCAGCGCCTTCCTTGTCGCTTTTCTTCAAGGCATCTTCTGTATGGAGCGAGAGCCCTTGCTGGAGCCTGTTTCGCATCTTCACCAAGATACGGTAGTACTTGAGGCACTTCGCCGGGATCTGAGATTCATCGTGCTTGGCGCCTTCCTCGTTGAATGGGTTGAAGCCGAGCAGATCCTCAATGGATGCAGCGGCGATGTCTCGCGACTTTGTCTTGAGGGCCGCAGCCGGGATGGTGGACTTCGCCGTGGGTTTGCCTTTTGTTGATTTGGTGCGCTCGTCACCCGGCACGTAAGCGTTGGGCTTCACATCTTTGTGTTTGGCGAGGTACTCAATCGCGTCCTCGTAGCTGAAGTAAACGCCTGTGCGCATCCGCGTCGTCAACGGGCGCTCTGGAGCGAGCTCTGAGGCTGGCTCTTCGGTGCTGGGCGTCGCGGTGGCTTTTACTGCAGCTTTCTTGGATCCAGCGCCTCCCTCAGCTACTTTGGTCGACTTTACCAAGGTGGCTTTCGCGACAGATTTTTCGGGCTTGGCTGGCGTTTCCGTGAGAGCCTTGCCCTTGCCCTTGCCCTCGACCTTGGCAAGGGCAGCTTTTGATTTTTCTGCCTTTGCCTGAATGGCTGCCTCCTGCGCGGCTTTCATGGCACGCTTAAATTCCTCGGCAGCCGCCTTGGCCTTGGCAGCCGCTTCACGCTCGGCCTTGAGGCGGGCGAGAGGCGATTGCACCATCGGAGACGGGATGTTTTTCAAGCCGCACCGAGAGCTCCCCAAGACAGGGACGACGCGTACTTGCGTCTGTTTAACAGGCGGCGACGACGGCACCCTTTTGGCAGGAGAAGGCACGGCACGCAGCTGGGGCTTCGCCGGAGCCTTGACTACAGGCTTCGACGACACCTTGGCCTGCACTTTGCCCACCGCTTTCTTGGACGCTTTTGCCGCAGACTTTGGAGGAAGCTTCGCCGAAGCCTTGACTACGGCAGCCTTAGCGCCCGCTTTCGTGGCTGAAGAAAGCTTCGCCGGAGCCTTGGCTACAGGCTTCGACGACACCTTGGCCACAGGCAAGAGTGACTTCTTGGCAGGAAGAGCTTTCTTGGCGGGGAGAGGCTTTGGGGCGCTGTTGCTCTTGGGCAGAGGCGGACGCTTCGACGCCGCCAGCTTGGGAGGCTGGGCTTTTTGGAGAGATACGACCTTCGCGTCGGGCTTGCGGGCGACCACGGGCTTTGGCTTCGCACCCAAGCTGGCCCTGGGAAGCAACTGTTTTTGCGGAACCGTTTTTGCGACAGGAGACTTCGAGACAAGTCTTGCCGGAATCTTCTGCCTCGAAGGCGCGCCCGGCTTGGAAACGAGCACGCGTGTTGCAACAGGTTTTGCCGCAACGCCCGATGGTTTCTTCGCCACGGGCGCCGCTTTCATGCCCTTTGGCACAAGCGTCTTGGGAGCCACCCTTCCTTTTTCGGGGACCTTGCTGCTGCTCTTCTTTACTGGAGCAGAAACCTTTTTCGCCGGAACGGGAAAATTCTTCTTGGGCGAAGGTTTTGTCTTTTTCGAACTCATGGTTATTGGGCGTTGTTGGTTATATGCAAATCCTTGATGTCGATCTGGGCCAATGCCTCGTGGCAACGGGGGCAGACCTTGCCCTGCCTGTCTGCCAATACAAGCTCGAACGCCCAGCGCCAGCAACGCGGGCAACGCTCGCCTTCCGCCTTGCTCACCTCAACGCACAGGGCGCTGCCAGCGGGCGCCGGGGTAAGGGTGACTTGGGAGACGATGAATGTCTCCGGCAAGATCTCAGCATGCTTTTGCAGGAGGGCGAAACAGGAATCTGCCGGATCACCTGAAATATGGGCTCGGGCTTCGAGAGACTGCCCGATCGTCTTCGCTTGGCGGAGCGTCTCAAGGCCGGTGTTCACTTGGTCTAGCACGGAAAGGAGCGTGTCAAACTCGGCGGCGCTGGCCTCATCACACCAAGCAGGGTCAGCCTGAGGCCAATCGAGCAAGTGGATGGAATGCGTCGCGCTGTATTCCTCACCCGTGGTGTGGTAGCTCCAAGCTTCGTCTGTGGTAAACGGGAGCATGGGAGCTAGGAGGCGGGTGTAGGTTTCGAAGATGACACGAATGACCGTCTGGGCAGCGCGGCGAGAGAGGGCGTTTGGTGCGAGGGTGTAGAGACGATCTTTGAGGATGTTGTGATAGGTGGCGGAGAGGGTGTTCGTGCCAAAAGTCGTCAGGATGGCATAGGCTTTGTGAAATTCGAAAGCCTCGTAGGCCGCAGTGACTTCCCCGACGAGGGTATGCAGCTTGTGCAAAGCCCAGCGCTCAAGAAGGGGCATCTGCGCGCCGGGTACAGTGTCGCGCCCGGGGGCAAAGTCGTAGAGATTGCTGAGTTGGTAACGAAGGGTATTGCGCAGGCCCCGATACTGGTTCGCCACGGAGTCGAGGATGGCGTCAGAGAGCGGGATATCGTTCTGGAAATTCTCCGAGGCAATCCAAAGGCGAACGATGTCGGCGCCGTACTTGTTGACATAGCTGTCGGCTGTCTGCGGTTTGCCGTCGGACTTGGATATTTTTTGCCGCTTTTCGTTGACGACGAAACCGTGCGTGATGACGCGCTTGTAAGGGGCCTTGCCGCGCGTGAGGATGCTCGTCCAAAGTGATGATTGGAACCAGCCCCGGTGCTGGTCGGAGCCCTCCAGATAAAGGTCCGCCGGCCAGGCAAGCTCCGGGTGATATTCCGGCTTGAGCACCGCGAGATGGCTCGTGCCAGAGTCGATCCAAACATCCAACGTATCGCCGCCCTTGACCAATTGCGCGGGCGCGGGCCAAGCTTCCGGGAGGGGCACGCCATCGAGAAGCTCGGCAACACTTTTTTCAAACCACAAGTCGGTGCCCGATGCGGCGACCTTGGCGGCAATGGCCTCGATGACCAACGCGTCGAGGAAGACATTGCCCTGCGCATCGTAGAAAGCCGGGATAGGCACCCCCCAGGAACGTTGGCGTGAGATGCACCAGTCCGGCCTATTCTCGACAGCAGCGCGAATGCGGTTCTCCCCCCAAACAGGCGTCCATGCGGCGGAACCAATAGCGGCAAGAGCGAGCTGGCGCTTGTTATCGCGGTCGAGCGCGACAAACCACTGGTCCATCGCGCGAAAGATAACGGGCGTCTTGGAGCGCCAGCAGTGCGGGTATTGGTGCTGGATGTATTCAAGTTTCAGCAACGCTCCACGTTCTTCGAGCATCTTCAAGACGGCCACATTGGCCGGACATTTGCCATCCCTCTCAAGGACGCTGACGCCGACGAGGCCCGGCGGCACCTTGCCGTCGTCGATGTACACCCCGGCGTCATTCACTGGGCAGTAAATTTCCAGGCCATACTTCAGCCCCGTCTGGTAGTCCTCCACTCCGTGTCCTGGCGCAGTGTGGACGCAGCCCGTCCCGGCATCTGTTGTGACGTATTCGGCGAGGACGACGGGGCTGGCGCGGTCGATGAACGGGTGGCGCGCCTGGAGCCCCGCCAGCGAACGCCCCAAGAATGTGGCGCCACGCGTGGCGCCCTCAAGTTTGCACGCGGCGATAAACGCATCAGCAAGAACATTGGCCACCAGAAACGCCCGCCCATTGTGGAGCACCTCGGCGTATTCCAACTCGGGATGAACGGCGACAGCAAGGTTGGCTGGCAACGTCCACGGCGTCGTCGTCCAGATGACGATGGCATGGCCCTCGCCTTTTTCCGGTAACGGGAAAGCGACCCAGATGGATGCGCTGCGCTTGTCCTTGTACTCGATCTCGGCTTCGGCAAGCGCGGTGACGCATGGGATGGACCAATAAACGGGTTTCTTGCTACGATAGACCAAGCCCTGGCGGACGATCGTGGCAAAGGTGCGCAAGATCTCTGCCTCATACTGCGGAGCCATGGTCTTGTACTCATGCGCCCAATCGGCGAGGACTCCTAGACGGCGAAACTGGGCGCGTTGTTTTTCGATGAAACGGGCGGAGAAATCCGCACATGCCCTTCTTATGACCTGGATGGAATCCGCCCGCTTCATGGCCTGCGCCCCAGCAGCAGCCCCTGCCCCGTCCTTCAAGGGCTCTCCAGCCATTTCTTTCATCACCTTGTGTTCAATGGGCAGGCCGTGGCAATCCCAGCCAGGAATGTAGGGCGTGCGGAAACCGCGCATGGACTTGTAGCGCAGAATGATGTCTTTGAGCAGCTTGTTGAGCGCCGTGCCGATGTGCACATCGCCATTGGTGAATGGCGGGCCGTCGTGAAGCACAAAGGTGCCGTGTGGGCCCGGGCGTTCCTGCAAGCGTTTGTAAAGCGAGGTATCTTCCCAATGGCGGATACGCGAAGGCTCACGCGCTGTCAGGTTCGCACGCATGGGAAACGGCGTCGTGGGGAGGTTGAGGGTGTCTTTGAGTTCTACGGCCATCGAAAAAAGTGGGGCGTGAGACTGGGAAAACGCCCTTGCAAGTCAAAGGAAAGAATCGCTCCAACCGGAAACACCCATACACATGTTGACCCATGTGGAGGCGGCGGGGAACGCGGACACAGACCAGACCATGAAACTTCATTCCCTGAGAGTGTTGGACAAGCGAACCCTCAAGTGGCTCCGAAATCACCTGAAGCAGGCTTCAGGTGCGAAAAAGCGGGAATCGGACGCTCCGCGTTGCGGAGCTCAGGTATGCACACTCAATCCAACTCCCAGTTGAATTGCTCCGGAAAAGGCACCCATATAGGCGTCGAAAGAAGAGGCATTGACGCTGAACGGGCACATACGAGCGCACTGGGGGATAGAAAACAGCCTTCATTGCACCTTGGATGTGGCGTTTAGTGGAGATGCGAGTCGCAAACGTTCCGGGCATTCTTCGCGAAACCTCGTCATTTTGACGCGGATAGCCTTCAATCTATTGAAAAATGACAAGAATAAGAAGAGAAGCATCCGAGGGAAACGCATGGACGTCGGCTGGGACGATGAATACCTCCTCAAAATCCCTCCCCCAAAAAAATTAGATGAGGCGGCCCTGTTCGTATTTCAGGTTAATAGCAACGATTCGTTAACAATTGCGAAGAACAATAAGACACGCGCTTGAATGAAAACCATGGGAAGAGAAATGAGCTATAGGCGTCATTCAAACCGCAGAAAAAATTTAAAACGCACTTGCATTCACAAACACCCGCACTATCGAGCCGCCTCCGAATGAAAAAAGAAATCCTATTCATTGCTTGCGCAATCGTCGGTTCCAGCGACGCCGTTCATGGTGCCGCCGAAACGGAAAAAGCCGCTGCTGTGGCTTACGAACAAATGGTGGACGGGCGCATCGCCGTCAACTATTACAACGACTATCTGCAGGAAATCGCCGCGGACGCGCGCCATTATCTTGTGGAGGAGCTGACCAAGGCCGTCGAGCA
>JAITHA010000019.1 GCA_031280235.1 Puniceicoccales bacterium
AAGACCCCTTGTTTCGGGGCGCACCGGCTCGTCGAAGCCTTTGATCTGCCCGTCGGCAAAGGCGCTGCGCACCGCATTCTGCGCGACGCAGGCCTGGTGCGCAAACGCCCACGCAAACACAAACGCAAGGCCGACCTGCGGGCCATCAAAAGACATGTTGGGAACCTCATAATAAGGGAGACGTCTTGTTTTGGAGCGTGTGGATTATTCTCACTTTATCATTACAATCCTCCCCGACAATGGCTTGATTTGTCGCCGATACTCAATCGGCAGTTCCCCCAAAACCACTCACCCTGAGGTGAAACTGTTCCCAGGGGAACCCCAAGCACCGTTCAGCCGACTCTATCTCGTAGTTCGGGTTGAATTACAAGGCTTCCGTGCCGTGTTCGCCTGTGCGAATACGTATCGCGGACTCCAGTGGAATGACGAAAAGCTTACCGTCGCCGATTTTGCCGGTACGCGCAGAGCTAGTAATGGTCTCGACGACTTTGTCCACTTGAGAATCGTCCACGGCGATCTCGATTTTCACCTTGGGAAGAAAATCCACCGTATATTCGCTACCGCGATAAATTTCGGTATGCCCTTTTTGGCGGCCAAAGCCTTTAACCTCGACGACAGTCATACCCTCTATGCCGATGTCGGCAAGAGCGGCTTTCACTTCTTCGAGTTTGAATGGTTTGATGATGGCGACTATGAGTTTCATGGTCTAAATGTTGCGTGTTGTAGTCTTGGTGGGAATCAAGCACTTGCCTGTTTTCCAGGTACCGTTTAGCAGGTTACAGGCCAAGTCTGCCTGTCTCTTCCCGATCTTCATTTAGCTGGCCAAAGTTTTGCAAAGCGCTCAGAGGCGAACAAAACCGTATTCTTCGTCGGGAAACGGGCTGTAGAAATCCGTATCTGCCGGGCCGAATTCCATTTCGCCTTCGCTATCGCTGAGCGTGGCACTGGCCCGGACTTCCTTGGCATCCCTGTTGGCGGATACAGGATGTTGGGGTTCGACAATGCCTGATGTTGCGGGCAGTGGGAACTCGGCGTCGATGCCTCTCGGTCCTTGGTTTTGGTAAGCGCTGAGAACGAAGACGAAGACGACGGCGTTGGCCAACATGACAAGGCTGCGACGGCTGAAGTTGCGGAGGCCTCCGACGATGAAATCCCGAATAGACCAACGATTAACCAGAGCACGTTGGGCTTTTTGCAAAATCAGGCTCTGGCGAAAAACAGCACGGCGGTGCGGAGATTCGCGAAGGGCTCGGCGAAAATGCTCCAAGGCCTCGCCGGACAATTCTCCGTCCAAAAAGCTGTTGAGCAGGCGATTGAAATCAGGGTCGTTCATTTAGAGAAACTCCTCGCCCATAAGTTCACGCAGGGCTTCGCGTGCGCGTGCGATACGGCTTTTCACAGTGCCGATGGACAGGTCGAGCGCGTTGGCAATTTCCTCGTAGGTCATATTTTGCACATTGCGCATCACGAGGATTTCGCGATGGGCCTTGCGTAGTTCGGCCATGCACTCAGATGTACGGGCGATAAATTCGCGGGTGACGGTCTGCTCGGCGGGGGTCATTTCGCCATCAGCCAACATGTCCATTAAAGTGAGGTCGGCTTCTTCGCCCAAGGGGCAGTCGAGCGAGAGGGAGGCATCGCGCCGACGGCGGTGCCAGTACCAGTAGCGGTTTCGGGCGAGGTTGGTGGCGATCTGGTAGAGCCAAGTGGAAAAGGACGATGTGCCGCGAAAGGAGGCCAAGCCACGCTGGGCGCGGATGAAGGTGTCTTGGGTGATTTCCTCGGTGTCTTGCCGATTACGCAGGATGCTGAAAACTTTCGCAAAGATGCGATCCTGGTAGGTGATGACTAAGTCGTTGAACGCCCGGACATCACCTGTGCGGGCGCGTTCGAGGGTAGCTTCTTCTGTAGTGACCATAGGATAGGGTTTGAGAGTTGTGTGTGCTTTTTCTCCGAAAACGAAGGTTTCTGTTCTGCTCACGGAGACAGGCCGACTCAAGTTTTGTCTCACTTGATCGGGGATCTTTTTACCAAAATGTCTAAAATCGGGGCGTCGATGTGAGCCGGTAGCCCCCTACCCTACGCTGCCTTCCATTTCGAGTTCCACGAGGCGTTTCAACTCGGCAGAGTATTCCATGGGAAATTCCTTCACGAGGTCGTTGATGAAACCGTTGACGGCAAGACTCATCGCCTCGCCTTCGCCGAGGCCACGCTGCATCATATAGAAGATCTGTTCGGCACTGACCTTTGAGACGGTGGCTTCGTGCTGGGTGCTATTTTGGGAGCCTTGAACGACGATGGCTGGGTAAGTGTCGGTCCGCGAGTTGGTGTTGATAAGCAGGGCGTCGCACTCGGTGTTGTTTTTGCAATGCGAGTATTTCTCCGGGATTTTGACGAGGCCTCGGTAGGAGGCGAGGCCGCTCCCGATGGAGATGGACTTGGAGACGATGTTGGACGTGGTGTGTGGCGCGGCGTGGATCATCTTCGCCCCGGTGTCCTGGATTTGCCCGTCGCTGGCGAGGGCGATGGAGATGACCTCGCCTCGGGCGTACTCGCCTTTGAGGACGACGGCTGGGTATTTCATCGTGAGGTGCGAGCCAATGTTGCAGTCTATCCAACGGATCTGAGCCCCCACCTCAGCCACGCCGCGCTTGGTGACGAGGTTGTAAACGTTGGAGGCCCAATTTTGCACGGTGATGTACTGGATTTTGGCACCACGCAAAGCCACAAGTTCGACGACAGCGGAGTGCAGCGTCGCGCTATCGAAACGCGGTGCCGTACATCCCTCCATGTACGTCAACTCAGCGCCCTCGTCTGCAATGATGAGGGTGCGCTCGAACTGCCCGAAGCTCTCGGCATTGATGCGAAAATAAGCCTGAAGAGGCTGGGCAACTTTGACACCCTTGGGAACGTAGATGAAGGAGCCCCCGGAAAATACGGCGCTGTTGAGGGCGGCGAATTTGTTGTCGGAGGGCGGGACGATACGTCCGAAAAAGCGCCGGAATATCTCGGGGTGTTTTTCGAGCCCCTCGTTGGGCCCGACAAAGATGACGCCCTGGCTTGCCAGCTCGTCCTTCATCCGCGAGTAGGCTGACTCGGAGTCGAACTGAGCCTCGACGCCCGCGAGAAATTTGCGCTCCTGCTCCGGGATGCCGAGGCGCTCGAAGGTCTGCTTCACGTCATCAGGCACCTCGTCCCAAGTGCGACTGGGCGTGCGGCTTTTAGCGAGGTAGTAGCGGATTTTGTCGAAGTCTATATTCAGCAGCTCCGGGGTGGCCCAATGCGTCGGCAAAGGCTTGGCCTTGAAGAGGCGAAAAGCCTTGTGCCGGAAATCGTGCACCCATGTCGGCTCCGCCTTCACCCGGCTGATGTAGTCGATAACGCTCTCCGAGAGGCCCGCGCCAGCATCGTAGGCGTAGTCTTCCTTGAAGTGGAAATTGCCTCTCTCGCGATCGATGGAGATAGCAGCTGCGCTCGCCTCATCGAGGGTAGGTGGCTGGGGATTTTCTGGAACAGTTTCGGAAGAAATGTCTAACATGGCGTTGCTTGGGAACTAGTCTGCAGGAAAAGCGAAAGCCTCGACCGGGAAAGCGGAAAAGGACGCACGGTACGATTTTCCCCTGAGAAAATTCACCCTCCAGCCAAGTTGGGCATTGCTTACCAACGCCTGTTAGGTTCCCTCCCGCGCCCATGGATCCCTCCCAGGAAATCGCACGGCGGCGGACGTTTGCCATCATCTCCCACCCCGACGCGGGTAAGACGACCCTCACCGAAAAATTCCTCCTCTACGGAGGCGCGCTCAATCTGGCCGGAGCCGTCAAAAACAGAAAAAACCAGCAATCCACGACTTCCGACTTTATGGAGCTGGAAAAGCAGCGCGGTATTTCCATCTCCTCCACCGTCCTCCAATTCGAGTATCGTGGCTGCGCCATCAACCTCTTGGACACCCCGGGCCACAGGGATTTTTCTGAAGACACCTACCGCGTACTCACCGCCGTAGATGCCACTGTGATGGTGCTCGACGCCGCGCGCGGCATCCAGGAGCAAACCCTAAAACTCTTCCAAGTGTGCCGCCGCAGAGGCATCCCCATCTTCACCTTCATCAACAAATGTGATCGTCCAGGGAAAAATCCTATCGAGTTGCTCGATGAAATTGAGCAAACGCTCGGCCTAAAAACTTTCCCCGTGACGTGGCCTGTCGGCGAAGGGGCAGATTTTCACGGAGTTTACGACCGCTTGGGGCAACACCTGCACTGGTTCGAACGCGTCTCCGGCGGCGCCCAACAAGCGCCCGTCACCATAGGAGAACTGGACGCGCCAGCCATCCGCGAGCAAATCCCTGCCCCGATCCACGCACGCCTGTGCGAAGAGATTGAGTTGCTCGGCGCGGCTGGCTCGGCCTTTGACGCGGGCGAGATACTCGCCGGAAAACTCACGCCCGTTTACTTCGGCAGTGCGATGCAAAATTTTGGTGTCCAACTGCTCCTCGACGGGTTTCTCGACCATGCCCCGCCGCCCGCTCCACGCGCAGCAGGCCCGCGCACAGTCACCCCAAGTGAAAAACCCTTCTCCGCCTTCATCTTCAAAATACAGGCGAACATGGACCCCAAGCACCGCGACCGCCTCGCATTCCTACGCATCTGCTCCGGGAAATTCACCAGAGATATGCAAGTCACACATTGCCAAAGCGGGAAAAAGGTCCGCCTCGCCTTTTCCCACCAACTCTTCGGCCAAGAACGCGAAACGGTCAACGAAGCCTGGCCAGGCGACGTGCTCGGCATCACAGGCCTGCCCGATTTTGGCATCGGCGACACGCTTTCCGAAGATGCCACAATCGTCTTCGATGCCATCCCGCCCTTTGCCCCAGAGTGCTTCGCGCTCCTGCACAACACAGACACTGGCAGCTTCAAACGCTTCCGCACTGGGCTGGAACAACTTTTGCAGGAAAAAGTCGTCCAACGTTTCACGCCCGCCGATGGCGGCAGCATCCCACTTCTGGGTGCTGTCGGACCGCTGCAATTTGACGTCGTCGGCCATCGTTTGCGCATAGAGTACAACGCGGCCATACGCTTGGAAAACATGCCGTGGACTGTGGCACGCTGGGTAGCAACATCCGTGCCGACAGAAAAATTTGATGGGCTTTTCCTCGGTGGGGCACGCCTCGTCCGCGACGCCCAAGAACGCCTCGTGCTGCTTTTCCAAAGCGAATGGAACTGTAACTACTTCGCCAAGGAAAACCCCGACATCCCACTCTTCGCTACCCCAGACTTGCTGTCCGTGTAGGCAGGTCCGGCAAACGACAAAAAGCTCACACAGAGAGCGGCCCCCCCTTGGGGCGTGTTTCAAAAGCGCAGGCGAACGCCAGCATTTACGTTGTGGTAGAGCTCGCCGTCGAAACCAAGCTCCGCTTGGTAGCTGGTGAAGACGGAGAGGCTCTCGCTAAGATGCATGGAAACGGAAGGGCCGATACGGACGAGTTGTTTGGCTAACGTCTTGGAAGTGACCCTGCTCGTGCTTTCTTCACCAATTTGGACAAAATGCGAGGTGAGCTTGTTGTCGGTGTCCATCAATTCATGGACGTACGAGACGTCGAGGTTGAAGCGGATTTCTTGATCATAGTTCAAGTCGTAGGCGATGGAGAAACGGGTGCCGAACTTGACACGCCAAGAATCGAGGTCGAAGGCGCTTACTTTGAGGGCGGAGCTGCTCCCGCGTTCCGTGAAACCGTAGACTTCGTAGTGGTTATACTCCGTACCGACGTAGGGTGAGAAGGAGACGCCTTTGGCGACGGCGAGGACGCTGCTGAGGGTAGCATAGGCTCCAAAGGTGAGACCTTCTGCATTAGCCGTATTTTTGCCGGTAACGGTGTTGCGCGTAGAATCGAAGTCCAAGTAGCCGCCACCCGCGCCAACATCCACGCCGAACCAGTGACCGAGAACATGGCTGAGGTAGCCCGTGGCATTGACGGCGTTGAGCTTGGTGCGTCCGCCGCCGCTGTCGAGAGTGCTGCTGCCGTTGTTGTAGGCGACAGCGGCGCCGAGGATGGTGTTGTCGGCAAAAGAGCGATCTACGCCAACGAGACCGCCATTGGTGTTGAGGCGGAAGGAGACGTCTTTGGCGCTGCCGCCGAGATCGCCGAAACTACTGCTGCCGAGCAGGTAGGCCTGCCATTGTTTGTCGAGGAAGAGGCTGCCGCGGTCGTAGCGTCGCTGGTCAGCGCGTGCGGTGAGCTGGTGGGTACTGGCGTTGACACCTGCTGCGGCCATCGCGATGAAGGAGGAGTAGCCAAGCGGGGAGAGGCTGTTGACGATGGAGGACAGCTCGCGCTCGGTGGCGGTATTGAGGTAGGAGCCGATTTCGTAGGTGGCCTTTGTGGCTCGATAGACGACCATCTCGCGTTCGTACTGTTCGCGGTCTGGCTTGCTGTTAGACGCGAGCAGGGGTTCCTCGAGAGCGGCACGCGTGACGCGCAGCGTGGCGAAGGTGTCGAGCACAGGGAGGAACGTTTCTTTCAGGGCCTTGTGGGGCGTGTAGCCTGAGACGTTGGCAAGTTTCTTTTGGGCGACGAGTATCGTTGGCCCGGTAAGCGGATTGCCGTCACCGTCCGTCAATTTCTCATAAGCCGTGCCTTCACCGAGACCTGGGCCAACGAGCATAAAGTACTCGTTGGTACCAGAGGAGGAGTTGTTGCCGTCCACGATGCGCGCATACCTACCGAGAACGGCGGTTTGCGCATCCGCACCTCTTTTTTCGATGAAGGTGTATTTTTCGCCGCGCTTGGCTCCAGAGCCGATATTGGTCACCTTGATCTGTCCGTCCAGATAGGCGTTTTTGGTGTAGATGACTTTGTCGTAATCCTTGCCACTGATTTCGATTTCAAGAACGGCGTCCTCGCCTTGTGAGAAGTCGCCGTTAATGGTGACTGTCCCCGTGGTGATGCCTGGGGCGAGGATGGACTCGTTGACGAAACTTCCGCCGATGAGGAACTCCCCGGTGATGCGACCTTCCCGGTTGATCAAGTTGCCGGTGAATTCCGGCTGGTTTCCGAGGGTCAGCGAGGCCGTGCCTATCTTGATGAAGGTGCCGTTGCCCGACAGTTTTCCGGCATTGATGCTTTGTGGGTCGGTTCCTGTTGTTTCCCAGTAGAACAGGCCTTCGCCGACGGTAGCGATGTCGTACTGCTGCACGAGCCATGTACCGATGCTAGCTGGGTTTACGGTGAGGCTACCTTCCTCGACGATGAGACGTGCGAGCCTGAAGCTATCCAAGTCTCGGGAGAGGAACCACAGGTTGCTTGCGTTGAGGTGTCCTTTGCCGGTCTTGATGATGTTACCATTGCCAGTGACGCGCGCCGTGTAGGCAAGGTCGCCATCCTTGATGGGGCCTGGGGTCTCGTCGTCTCCTCGAACGTTGATATAGAGCGTGCCGTCGCGGGTTCCTTCGGAGGCTAGCAATACGTCTTTTTGGTTGGCAATGCCAACTTGCAGATTTCCACCGGCGACAGCGATGCTGCCGTTGTAGCTGCCAAGATTGCCCGTGCCATCAGGCCCATAGTAGCGCAGTACGGGGAATTTGCCTTCCTCGACAATGGGAGCGATGCCGATTTCGAGGCTGGCGCTGCCTGTGAAGGTACCCCAGAACTCGGCGTCATCGTTCAGGCGGATGAGGAAGCGCTCATCTGGAGCGGTGGCGACGTTGCCAAAATCGAGGATGGAGGTCTTGTCGGCAGAGATGGAGCCCGTGAGTTCAGAGAGCAAGGAGACGTTGAGGATGGCGCCGTTTTGGACGCGCGTCACCCCGCCGTAGAGCTGCCGCGAGGCCATGATGAGGGAATACTTATTTCGCCCGGTGTTTTTTTCCTCTTCCCAGAGTCCGTCGATGATGAAAGAGCCCAAGCCATAGCCAACATTCCCGGCAGGATCAGAGCTGGAGATGTTGCCGTTGTAATAGATGCCATCCGTCTGGAGGTTGATCTGGAAGGCCGCCCCCGAGGCCACGTCCGTCTTGGGCAAGCTGTTGTTGTTGCGAGCACTGTCCACGATGAGCAGACCTTCCTTGATGGTGACAGAGGTGCCAAGGGCGTCGGCTGGTGCGCTGCCATCCCAAGCGAGGTGAACGCTGCCAACACCTGTCTTGGAGAGCGCACCCGGACCTGCGATGAGGCCGGAGAAGCGGTCAACACTCAGGGTATTGGCGGAATAGAGGTTCAGAACGCCGCGTGGCGAGGTGGAGACAGAGCCTCCGCCCAACGCGTCTGTCGTAACGTCGAGCGTGCCGTTGTTGAGGACGAAGGTGCCCGTGTAAACGCCGGTGTTGCTCCCACGTAAAGTGAGTACGCCGGGGCCAGATTTGACGATGTCTCCGTGCCCGGAGATGACGCCATCAAAGGACTGGGCCTGCTCCAGCGTCGTGTTGAAAGTGACGTTTGCGGCGCCGAGCACCAACTCACTCCCACGGCCACCGGAAAGGTTTTTGAAAGACTGGTCATTGCCGTTGAGCCAGACGCGCGCGCCGTCTTCAATTTTGAGTGTATTGCCGTTGATGAAGGCCTCGACGGCGAAGAGGGAAAGATCGCCAGCGGAGACGAGAATATCTCCCGTGAAGTTGTTTTGCTGGCGGTAGATTTCCAGCTGCCCTGCGCCGAGTTTACGAAGTGTCCCTGCTCCGGCGAGTTCGTCGTTGATGCGCGGAGCCTGAGCTACGGTGGCGTCCACATCAAAGCTGAGTGTCGCACCGCTGGAAACTTCGTACCCGCCCTGTGTCTCGGGGATGTTGGAGAGGCTGCCAGTCGTTTTCCCGGCAAAGATCAGCTCACCCTCAAGCACCTGTGTTTTCCCGGTGTACCCGAGGTGCGTTTGGCCGTTTCCTTGGAGGATGAGAACGCCCAGGCCGCTCTTGATCAAGCTGCCAAAAGCCGGTACAGTGGCGGGGTCGCCTGCTTCGACGGCCTCGTAGATGGAGTGCGCGTGGGTGACTGTCTGCCCCTCCGGCACGAGCATATCTATCGTCCCTGGCGTTGCGGAGATCACCCCCTGCGTCATCACATCGCGCAAGACGTTACCAAGATAGATCTCGTGCAAGATAGGCTTCACGGGGATCTGCAGTATGCCGTCTTTGACAAGGGTCTGCCCGGTGTATTCGTAGGACAACACGACCATTTTGCCCGGGCCGACTTTGCTCAAATCGCCCTCGCCATCAAGAATGGCGTTCATTGTCAAGGTGAGCGAGCTGTCTTTGACGAGGAACTCGGCCTCGGCGTTTTTGAACACCGTGATGCGCGGCACGGCTGGGAAGCTGTCCGGATTCATCCGCATGATGCCCTCGCGGATTTTGATGAGGCCCGTGAACTCAGGGCTTGTGCCGCTGAAACTGAGGCGCTGGTCGCCCACCTTGGAGATTTCGCCGCTGCCCGTGATGCTCCCGGCATAAGCCAGCTCATCCGCGTTATTGAGGCCGCGCCCGGCAATCTCCTGCACAACGACATTCCCGTTGTCATCCCATATCGCACTCCCGTTCTCGTCGCGAACGACTTCAAGGAAATCCGTCGCGACTTTCAAACCCTCGTCGAGGTAGTACCTCGCGGAACCCATGTTGAACTCCGGCAACATCGGATTGGCGGACAGGGGAAGCTTTCCACCTTCGTCGGTGGTGTTGAAGTAATAGGCGGCGTAGGTCTTCACGTTCAGGTCGAGGTGGGCCATGGTGGCCAACTCGTGTTCCAATGCCCGGCGGTATTCGGCATCGACACCGACCGTCAGCGTGGCGTCCCCCATGTCAATACGCGAGCCCGTCTCGCCAAAGAGCATCCCGACATGTTGCGACTGGTAGATTTTGTTTTGCTGCTCGTCGAGAGTCGCACTGACGACCGTCGCGCCTGCGTAGAGCACCAAACCGGAAGAATTGTGGATGGCATTGCCGCCCTCAAGGCCTAGGGTTACCGTCACCGCTGAGTTCGTGTAGTAGGGCTTGATGACCGTCGCCCCGAAGTGGGAATTGTTGCCGCCCAACGAAAATTCGGTGTCCACCAAGGCGACGACATTGCCCGTTCCCGTGATACGCCCGTCAAAGGCGGTCGCGACAGATTGGTGGATGGTGACGTTACCGCGCCCCAGCTCCAAGCGGGATGGCGCTATGCCGGAGAGGTTGTTGAATTTCTGGCTGGTATTGCCGAAGGCCAGTGTGGACTCGCGCGGCACAGACACGTTGACACTCGGGACGAGCTGCACGGATTCGGCCACATCCAGCGTGTAACGCTCCTGCCCGTTCACCATGCGGCTGGATACCAAGCCCACACGAACTCCATCCTCAATCACGAGATTTGCGGCAAACTTGGGCTGGGAGCGGTTTATTTGCACAAAACCCACGTCGCCAGTTCCCGCGCCGTCCAGCCGTAGATCGTGCCACACCGCTGTTCCATCACGAGTGCTGAAGGAATGCGTGACGCCAATGCGCAATTCGCCTCCAATATTTCCCGAGAGTTCCGCCCCGAGGGAACCGGCATCCGTCTGAACGATCTTGAGCAAACCGTCTTTAGCGATGTGCACGCGCCCGAAGCCAAGCGACTGCACGTTGGCGACAACGCCGCCTTCCTCAATGTCGATGAGGCCGTCAAACTTACCGAACAACTCCTCGTTGTCCCCGCCTCTTCCGAAAAAGCCTATCGTTCCCGGGCCACGTTTTTCGAGAACCGCGCTATCAGTAGCCCAGAGTGCGCCAAGGAAAAGACCGTCGGAGCCCATATCCTGAATGATCGTCAGACGGTTTCCTCTCAAGTCCAGAACAGCACCCACCCCTAAACCACCATTCATCGGCTGGGTGATGTCATTCTGCATGCACATAGCCTGAAAATTCCTGATTCTTTGGTCCGTCACGATGAGGAAAGTCCGCCCCAAGTATTCCTCGCGAATGGAGCCGTTCGTGCGGTCGGGGACGATCTGGGGGAGAGGCCTGAACACACCGTTGGAAATATTCACAGATGGCCTGGGCCATCCCGCGAGGATGTGGCCTGGGCCTGCGTATTGGGAGTCAAAGATCAGTGAAAGATTGATGCTGAGGCTGGAGTTGGCTTCTGCTCGTCCAAAAGTGACGCTGTCGGCGTCAGCAATGGCCTCGCCACCAGGAGAACTCAGGATGAAAGTGCCCCCGGCAATCTTGATACTGCCAGTAAGCCCGGCGCCTCGGCCCGGGTCGTTGGTGATTTCAAAGTCTCCGATGCCCGTTTTTATCAATTCGCCCTCTCCACGGACGAAACCCGCGCCGTAGTAGCTCTCCCTGCCGGAATCAAACTCAGCGTTGAGCCCTCTGTGGACGTGCACACCCACGTGGTAGGGATAAGCCCCGCTATCAACCCCAGTGTAAAGCGTCGTCTGGCTTCCCTCAGATTGAAGATTTTGCACCAAGTTATACCGGCGAATCATAGGCGGCGGTGGTGCATGAATAGATGACGGCACCCGGGAAACAATGTTGGCTGGAGAGTTGTTAAAAGAGAGCGTGGCAGAATCAGCCAAAATCACCTGCTCTACACCGACGATTTCGTTTAATTCATCTTCTTCCAACAAACCTGTTTCGGGATCCAACGTAACCGTGACACTCAGAACGCTGGGGATAGGGTCAAAAGCTTCCCCCATCCCCCCGTAGAATTGATTAAGGTACCCAGAGAGGACGAAATTCACGGAATCCTGAATGCGCAAAGTTCCCGAGAAAGCCGGAGCGTTGTGGGTCGCCCCGGATGTCGCCAAGTTGAAATCCTCCCATACGATTAGCGGCTTATGGATGAACGTTGGGTGCTTGGCAACGGTAAACGGCTTGCCCGAATAAAACCCTCCTTTGTTCTCATTGGCATACTCCGTGCTGCACAAGTCGTGCTGCCACCCAGTGTACTCCAAAGTCCCTAAGCCTGTCAGGACAATCTCTCCGGGCTCCGCCTTGATGTAATAGTCATAACTCGACGTGCTCTCCGGGTTTTGCCTCAGATAATAATCCAACCAGCGCCCCGAAGTCGTATGGCCTGTGTTCACCCAGATATTCCACGTGGCACCATCGGCAATAACCGAATCATCGACTCCAAGATAACCCACCACAGTTTGGTCGCCATCGTGGCGAACAACGTCGGCAGAGAACAACGCAGTGCCCTCTGGCGCAAGGGCGAGGGCAGAGGCAGCGAGAATGAAGGTTTTTGTGAGTTTCATGGGGGCTGGAGAGTATGATTGGTTTGCGTGGTGGAAAGTCGGTGCGAGTGCGTGACGTGTGGTCATTTACGGTTAGAATCTCCGACGATAGCCGACGCTGACATTGTGGCGCGTTGTGCCATCAAAGCTCGTCTCGTAGCGATAGCTGGCGGAGACAGAACTGCTGGCGCTGAGCTCGCAAGTCACCGATGGGCTGAGCTGCACGACGTCTTTCGAGAGAGTCCTAGAATTCACAGTGTTTTGCGAGGTGCCAAGCGGGTCGAGGACGAACCGCGAAGTGATATCGCTCTCTGTGTCCAAGAGTTCGCGCGCGTAGGCGATGTCCAAATTGACCTTCCACGACCAGTCACCCGCAGTGTCGATGAGCCAGGAAATGCCCGTGCCTATCTTGGCACGCAATGAGTCAAAGCCGAAGCTATCGGTGCGCAGGCGCGAAGCACTGCCGCCTTCGGAGAAGGCGTTGATGCCGTGGTGGTTATACTCCAAGCCCATGTGGGGCAGGACGAAGAGCCTCGGAGAATGAATCGGAGACAGCACCGTGCCAAAGTTGATGAAGGAGCCGAAGGCCCAACCTGTGGGCGAAGCAGAGTTGCGCCCCGTGGCAGTCTGCCGCTTGGCATCGTAGCTCGCGTAGCTAAAGCTCAAGCCTGCATCGAGATAGAACCAGCTACCAAGTGCCTGGCTGAGATAAGCTGTGGCGCGCACGGCATCCATCTGGGTGCTGCCGCCACCGTCCGCCAAAGTCGCCTTGCCGTGTCCGTACTCAACAGCTCCGCCGATGAGCATGTCCTCGGAGATCAAGTTATCCACGCCGACGATGCCACCCTGCGTATTGAAATCGTAAGGCGCATCACTCACGCCGCCACCATTCGACACGAAGTTCCCCGTGCCCACGACGTAGGCCTGCCAAGAGTAGGGCTCGCTGAAGACGCCCCTGTCATAGCGCCTCTGCTCCATGCGCTCATGCAACTGCTCGACGCTCGTGGAAGCCGTGGCGGCGGACATGGCCACGAGAGAAGAGTAACCCAAAGCCGAGTAAGCGTTAACTACTTGGGCAAGCTTGTCCTCCGCTGCAGTGTTCAAGTGGGAGCCGATAAGATAGGAAGCCTTCAGCCAGTCATAGACGGCGCGCTGGGCGACGTCGAGTGGCGCGGCATCCGGCAGCAGCGGAAGCGACCGCGCCGCATCAGCAAATCTTTGCCGCGCTTCCGGTGCGGGCAGCTTGGAGAGAGAGGCGAACAAGGACGCGTTGGCGCCATACCAAGCCGCGAACTCTGCACCAGAATCGGCAACGCCAGAGACTTGTGGCGGGACAGGCAAGGTGGCTGCCGCATCAAGAACGGGCAAAAAGGTTTTCTGTCCAGCGTGGGGCTTGTAGCCATAAACTTCAAAAACTTTTCCCAGCTCTTTCTGGGCCACCAAGAGCGAGACCCCCGCCCCGGCGTATTGCTCGTAGGCCGTCCCGACACCAATCCCGGGGCCGACGAGGATGTAGTTCACATTCGAATCCGGGAACTCCAGCCGCAGGCTGCTCCCATAGGTGACGTCCGGCAGGCTCACGCCGCCGTTGCCATTGGGCAAGCCTGTGAGGAAAGTGAGCACACCGCCGCGCGCGGGATTCGTGTTCAGCGGGGCGATTTTGATGGTGCCATTGAGTGACACCCTGCCGCCCACTCGCACCCGGTCACTTCTCGCCGAGCCATCCTGCTGCTGCTCAATCTCTATCTCCAGAACACCGCGCACCCCTTGGAGAAAATCGCCGTTGATGGTGACCTCGCCAAGGGAATCGCCCGGGGCAAAGACACTGTTGTTGAGCAAGCGGCCCGCCGTCGAGAAGTCGCCCTTCAGCATGCCTGCATCAATGACGGTGTCCCCCGTATACTGCTGTGCAGCATTGATGGCGAGAGTGCCAGCGCCCGTTTTGCGCAAGACACCATTGCCCGAGATGGTCGCGCTCAGCGCGGCGTAGGCCAAGGGATCCGCCACCGGACTGACCTGAATTTCCAGAGTGGCATCCGTGTAGAGCTCGCGCACGGGGATGGTGCCCAAGAGATCAACGGGATTGCGCTCGCCGTGGGCGGAGGACGTCCACCCGGCATTCACGCTCAAGCGCAACGTACCGTGCTCGACGCCAAGGCTGTCCAAGTGGGTACCGGCAGCCACAAGCTCCTGAAATGCATCCGAATCAAAGCTGATGACGCCCGTCCCTGCTGCCCATGCGCGCACATGCAAGCTGGAGTCTCCAGTGCTGTTGGTCACGCGGCCACGGTAAAACTGATCCTCACTTTGGTTGCTGTAAATGTAGAGTGTGCCGTTGTTGATGACGTCAATGGCGTGCTTGTTGGCGACACCGACCTCGAAACGCCCGCCATCAATACACACATCACCCACGCCGCGCGCATCTGCATTGAGCGCATTCTCGCCGTAGGTTTCGCCAATCTTGCCTTCGGGCAAGATGCCCTTGCCGTCCGAACCGCGGTAGCTGAGCTTGGCTGGTCCCTTGATGACGAGCTTGCTGCCCGCACCATAGCTGCCGTCGGCCAAGCGCCCTGAAGAGAAGCCGACAATATCACCTTCAAAAACACCGTCGAAAAGCTGGTTGATTTCCAAGCCCCGAGCACTGCCGCCCATGCCTGCAGTGACCACGTCGCCGAGGAACACTGTGGGGTGAGAGTGCGATTGCCCTGGAGCGAGCTGCTCAAAGGCGCTGGTCGTCCCCGCCAAGCCACCTCCGAGGACAGCAAAGGAATTGGCAAAAGCCGTGGAATCCAAGTGCAGCTCAAGGCCCCCGAGGAGCTCCGTCAGGCCGGTATAGCCGAGTGGCGAACCGTCGATGGTGATGCGTGTGCCCTTGATGCCGCTGATAGCAAAAGAACCATGATGCTGCTCGCTGGGATTGCTCGGGTTGACGTAGTCGCGAATGTAATTCTGCCCAAGCACGAGGTCCGTCGTCGTTGTAAGATTGAGCTGGAAAATACCCGCTGTTTTCAAAATCGCGCTCGGGACCTGGCTGGCAACAATACGCGTGTCATCCACGATCAGCCGCCCTTCGTGCACAAAAAACTGTGTCGCATCGCCACCCGAGGGGATGTTCAGCAAGGAACCCGAGCCCGTGAGATGAACCGTGCCACCGCCAATTTTGCCAATGACGCCAACACCCCGCAACGAGCCGCTGTATTCCTGCACGCCGTCCGAGACTTCGGTGTAGAAGCGCAGCTCGGCCCCTTCCTGCACAAACACGTCCGCGTTGGCGAGTGCCACGGGTGCGGCTTGGAGAACACCGCCGAGGATGTTGATGGCGTCCAACTGATTGGGCGCGCCACCTGTGGGACGCCAGAGGGTGAGCAGGCCTTCGCCCGTCTTAGTCAGTTCCCCTCCATTGAGGAGGCGACCGCGGAAGGAGCGACTCTCACCCTGATTACTCGGGACGTCCAACGTCAACGCCGCACCGTCCACAAAGATGCTCGCTCCATCATCGCTGGCGAGAAAGTGGAACAACTGGTCGTTGCCACGAAGGTTCAACACCGTGTCCGAGGCGAGCGTGACCTCTCGGGAAGCAGTCAGGACATTGGTCGCGGAGAGCGTCACCGAACCTTGGTCTAGGTGAAAAGTCCCCTTAAATTCTGGATGAGAGACAGCAAGGACAAGTTCATCGCGGCCCGTTTTGTTGAAAACGCCTTCGCCGAAAATGGTGCCCTTGAGGCTCTGGGAAATGCCGATGTCGGCATTAAACGAGAGCGTGCCATTGGGGCCGATTTCGTAGTCACCCGGCGCATAGTCCATATCTAGTGCGTTGTTGACCCGCAGCTCGCCTCCGAAAACGGCTGTCGTGCCATTGGTGACGGACCACAGGGAACCATCAGCACGCAGTACCAAGGTATTCTGGTCGGTAGAGAACCACTCGTAGGGGCTGCCGTCGGCATCTGCGCGCTGCTCGACGAGAAGACCTTCGTTGTCGATGAAAATGCCCACATTGGTCGGCACCAAGACGCCATCATCCCAGACGTAGGTCCAGTCATTCCCCCGCTCAATGACGCTCGAATGTGTATTCAGGCGTGTGCCGTCCGCCTCGACTACAACCCCGCTACCCCGCAATTTAGAATCGCCGCCCGTGGCCTGCACACTCGCAGCCAAAGGCACCAAGGTGCCATCTGCCTTGACAACCAGAAGACCGACGGGCTTGGCAAGGACGGACGAGCGGTCGCCGTCGGGATGGATAACTTCGTCCAGCCCTTGGATGTTTTGCGGTTTATAGAAAGTGCCGTCCGGAAGCTCAACCGTGCCATCGTGGTAGAGGCGAGAGCCTGCGGGAAACTCGACCTCACCCGTGGCTTCGTTCCAGCACGTTCCTGCCGGGAGCGGATAGGCAAATGCCTTCAGGTTTTTTGCGGTGAGCTGGGTCTCGTCGTGCCCACGATACTGGCGCGCCGTCAGTTCCACTTTGCCTGTGCCCATTTTCTCGATACCACCTGTTCCCTCTATGGGCTTGTTATAAACAACAGGCTCTTCGCCACTCCAGTCGAGCACGAGCGTTCCAGAATTGTTGATGAAAGTCTTCCCTGCGCTTGGGATCGCGACAGCGGCGGCCCACGTGTCCACGTTAGTGATTCTTAGGCGGCCCTGCTCGACAATGGTATTCCCACCATAGGTGAGTTGCCCCGTCATGCTGGCCTCGCCAGCACCTATTTTGTGCAAGTCGCCACTGCCCCCGATGGGGGTTTGCCCTGAAAGGTGCGCGCCAGCACCGGCACGCACTTCGAGGAAATTGGCCGTCGAGTCCTTGGCGGTGTCTATCGAGATGCCCTTGGCAAGGTTGAAGCTGTTGGCTTCAATACGCAACACACCCTGCTGCAGCTGCACTGCGCCCGTGTACGCATTGCTCACCCCGCTGAATGTGAGCCTCTCTTTGCCAATTTTGACAATATCACCCGACCCGACGATGGTGCCCGCATAGGCAAGCTCCCCCGCGTTGGAAAGCTCGGCGAGGCCGCTGTTGAGCAGAGCCACTGTCGTGAGGTTCTGCTCTCGGACAATGCCGTTGAGGGCCAAGGGGGCTTTCACCGCATCATTGATCCCGCCGGGATTTTTCAGCGAATTCGTGAGGGTGGCAAAGTAACTTGAGTGGGATAGATTGGGGGTACGCGCCAACTTGTCATAATGCGCGTCTGTGAAGCCAACTGTCAGCTTGGATGTCCCGATATCGAGGATAGCTTCATCTTCGCCGAAGAGGGCACCCACTGTCTGGTCTCCGGTGAAGACCACCTGCGCCTCGCCCTTGATGATGAGCGCGGATGTCATCGCGATGCGGTTGGCCCCGACGATGTTCAATTGGCCATCCTTGACGACTGTGGCTCCGGAATAGTCGCTGGCCCCCGTCACGGTAAAATTCCCCATGCCTTCTTTCACGAGAGTGCCCGTCTCCGAGATGTTGCCATCAAAGCGAAAATCGAGTTCCTGGATCAGGGTGAGTACGCCAGCGTTGATGCGCAGTCGTGAAAACTCGTCCCCAGAGAAATTCCGGATGATCTGGTCCGTCCTGTTGGTGAGCAAGGTGGTGATGCGACTGCTTGCCCACTTCGTCAACTCGTTGTCTGGGTCGGCACGCTCCATGCGAAATGTGTTAACGTTTTTAAAGCTGTCTCCCGAGGGAGAGCCCAGCTGGACGGTCACGCCCGCCGTCAGGATGACATTGCCCCAATAATCAGGCTGGTCTTGCGTGACGAAGATGGTGCCCACATTGGCGTCGCCGAGCAGGATGGGCACTTCGCTCTTGTTGGTCACATGCCCGATGGTGGTGAGCACGAGGCGCGCGATGTCGCTGCCAGCAAAAGAGGCATAGAGCGTCCCGGTGTTGTTTTGCAAGACCTCCAAGGTCCCGCTCTTGATTTCGACGCGGCTGGTGCCCAAGCCCTGCACATTGCTAATGAGCGTTCCCTCCTCCACGACCACGCGCTCATGCCGGGCGATGGTCGCTGGCATCAAGACCAAGGTAGCCGGACCCCGCTTCACAAGCGTCCCTGCCTTGGGGAGCTGCTCCACAGGCAAGCTTTCATCGCGTGGGAGATCCCGGTTGAAGTCTCCCTGATAGACACCGTTGGCGTCTTGGATGACGGTAAGGACGCTATCTCCGAGCTGGATGTTGGTGCCAACACCCGTACCTGCGATGTAGGGCTCATGGGGGTTGTCCACATCACGCGCCTGAATGAAAGCTGAGGTCATCGTCCCGAGCACATCTGCCGGAGCGGAATCTTCAGCGAAGCGCGACTGCAAATTACGGATGACCTGGTCAGAGCGAATTACCAGCTGGGCAGTATCTGAAGAGGTTTCCGGGTCGGGAACATAGGCCATCTTCATTTCAAAAGCGAAAGCACCGTCAACGCCGAAAACACCGAGAGAGATAGCCATCCAGTCGTTCGGGGGGGAGACTCGCACTGCGTTCAGGCCCGCATTCATGTATTTTCCACGGCCACCGTCCACCCCCACCAAATTGACGCTTTTAATCCGATCCAGAAGATTGTGGCTCCCTGTCTCTTCGCCCAAAATGGTTCGGCCTCCAGCGAGGTAGAGTTCTCCGTCAAAAGTGGCTTCGTTCAGGATGAGAAAGTTGCCACTCCCTGTTTTGTAGAAACGTCCCTTGCCCTGCAGGATGCCCATGGAGCCGTCAATGGTCGCCGGGGTCCACGCCGTGTCGATGTCGGTTGTTTTTTCAATGTGGGCAACGATACGGTATTCATCAGATAGACCCGTCAACACCTTGGTCTGGAATTGGTCATGATCCTCCCCGGCCATCAGGTTTTTGACGAAGTTCAAACGCAGAGCGCGAGGTCTTGTCGGGCCGTTTTGCAGGTGATCCCACGAAACCTCCGCGTTGACGATGTTCAGTTCGCTATTTTGGAAGGTCAGATAAGCATTCCCTTCCAAAATCGTCCGAGAAGCCCCAACCATACGATGCGTCCCCGCTCCATAATCCTTGGACTGCGTGCTCCACTCTCCGTCTATATAAGGCGTTGGGAATTCCCGCCACTGATTGATGTAACCCTTCACGATAAAACCACCCTCGCTTATGCGGAAAGTACCCGAAAATGCGCCGTAGGCCTCGTCCCAATCGTAGCTCATAAGCCTTGCGTTGTCCTCAGTACTCCCAATTTCCGCCTGATGCTCAAGCACATCCAGACGATAAACCTCTGAGCCTTGCATGTACCTGGCTCGGAACTCATCGCCCAATTGGAAAGGCGGAAGACCATAGGTCCCCACTACATTGGAAATGTACTGCCCTCTGTACGCATAGTAGATAGGATTGCTTGGATCATCCGGTATCGCACCGCCAACATACATAGACTCGTAACGTGTGTCGAGCGAAAAATAATACGTGGGGCCTACAAATCTCTCGGCACTCTGGCTCCAATACAGTTCGGAGGCTACCTTGACCGTTCCTGTCCAATTGTTGTAAAAATTGCGCACGATATGGTCAGGGGCGATAGCAATCTCGAATCCGGGATCCGTCATCGTTAATGCAAATCCGTCGTATTGGAATTCACCTTTCCCTTTCTTGACGATTTCCCCATCCGTATAGCCCAATGCGGGGGCCTCTGCTTTGCTTCTCCCCGAATTTTGCGCTGTCCCAATATGATCACCTGCGCTCAAAAAATGCCCCCCGTAGGTGGTGTTTAATTCGTTGTTCAAGATGAGCGTTACGCCCTTGTCCACAACGATAAAGCCAGTCGAAGAGGTCACTGAATCATAATCGCTATAGAGTACGGTTACCCCGACGCCAGGAACGCCAGACAAGTTGGTGATGGTATAGGTATAGGTATTGTCCGGATTGCCGGTCGGGTTGATAACCTCGCCTTTGTAGGTGTACTTCCCATCGTCGTTCAGCAAGGGCTTGCCACGATCAAGGGTTATCGTGCTGGTTCCCGTGCCCGAGTCGCGGTCGAGCATCACGGCCGCGCTATAGCTTGTGGAGCTGCTATAGGCCCCACCGTAGTAATATTTTTCTGGTGTGGCAGTATAGACCTGAAGCTCGTTGATTGTCACAGCTGGGCTGTTACCCGGAAGGAAAGCAAGGCCCGCCGCTGCGGCAATAAGGGATGATTTGGGAATGCGCATGGAAGAAAAAAGACGAGAGGATAGCTATCTGGTTGGAAGAGAGGTGACGGTGGATTTGGGTGGATGAAAGTCAATGGTGTTATTGGCGCGCTTGGGGCGCTGCCTGTGTGTTGGCGAGCGAAACCCTGACTTCGCTGTTGCGCTCTGGCAAGACTGGCCGCGAAGTGCCGCCCGGCTGTACTTGGCAAATAACCATGTTCTGCTTCAGCTCGGAGACGATGACTTGGATGGAGTAATCCGACTTGAGGGCAGAGAGGAGCAAGCGCTGCCCTGGCAGGAGCGTTTGCGCTGCGTCATTCCCGAGAATGAGCAAGCCCGTATCGGCCGAGGCACTGAGCACACGAGCCGTCCATTCCTTGAGCACTGGGACGCGGCTCTTCTGGAGGGGGATGGCCATGCGGAACTGGCCAGGCACGCTATAGTGCAACATGCGTTCCTCGGGCAGGAAACCCAACACCTGCACACGCAACACGCCGGACTCGCGCAAGGGGATGGGCCAGATGTTTTCGGCTAATGGGGAGAGGAGGTTGCCATTGAAAGATACGCTAATTTTCTCCGCCGCAATGGCGAGGCCGCTGTCGTCCAACAAATTCAGGGCAAGGTGCGCTGCCTTTTTCTCATCAGCCTGCGCGGGCTTGGCCACGGCAGACGGCTTGCCCGCCACTGCCTGCGCGGGCTTGGGCGAGAGAGGGGCGACATCGTCATCCCCAAAACTCACCGCCGAGCCAGCCTCGATGCGCACACGCCGTTCCCAAAGGACAACTGGGGCGCCACTGCCCGACTTGGCGGGCGCACGCTGGATAAGCAGGGAATGCTCGCCCGGGGCAACGTTACGCAAAAGGCCTTGCTCATGCGAGGCCGCTTTGCCATCCAACAACACTTGGACACCCGCCTGCAAAAGAAGGCTCTGCATGGCCCCGAGAAAAAGGATGTCCCCCTTGTCAGGTGCCGCCGTCACGAGGTTAAACGTCTCCACGGTGCGCTTGTCTGGTTCGACGACGACCTTCCGCCGCACAGGTTTTTGCCCAGGCAGGCGCACCTCCACATTGTGCGCCACGCCAGGCTTGATCTCGCCCATGAGCACAAAACCACGCCCGACGAGGGTACCGTTGAAATACACCTCCGCGCTGGCAGGGCTTGTCACAACAGCCAGGATACCAGCACGCGAACGCAGGGCAACAGCGAGCGCCGTGGCCTTCCCTGCGGTGAGCACGACATTCTTGCGCTGCTCCTCGCGCATGCCGTCTTTCTCAAGAATGAGATCCACCGTCTTTTCTCGGGCATCCATTGGCATGAGCACTTCAAGGCGCCCAGCCTTGTTCGCTGTGCCAAGCAACTTTTTCTTCAGGGATCCATTCTCCAAAATGCTTTGGAAAACCAAGACGCCAAGCTCTGTGGTGATGACAAGACGGGCGGGCTCGACGATGCGCTCGCGCTCCAACTCAGGCACCGCGCCCAAGGGGACATCTGGCTCGGGCTGGCGCGGCGCCAACACCACAGCAGCCGGCACTTGGGGGCTGGCCAAAACAACGGGCGCGACCCTGGCAGACGCCGCCACCCCCGGCACCGCCACATCCGGCACCTGGGGCTCCGGAACCGCAACCGGCACCGAAATGGGTGAAGCAAAATCAGCATGTGGATCCGCACTGACAAGGCGGTAGCCCGGCACAATCACGTTCGGCGAATAATCAAGAGCCCCGCGGGAGGAATTATTCTTCGCAAGCATCCAGCCAGCCACAAATGCACCAATGAACGCGGCCCCGATAAAAATACCAAAAACAACCCCCTGAGGTCCTTGGGAATGTGGTTTGCCGCCTGTATTGTCATCGATATGAATGGCCATGGATGCTCCTTTTTTATTGTGGCAGCGGGATTACTAAGCGCTGTTTGCCAAAGCAACCCCATAGGCCAAATAAGACGTAACGCCGGGGTAATTTGTTGATAGAAATTTGCTGCCCGAGTTTTTCATAGCAATCCGAGCTCCATTTTTCCGTCCTCGGAAATCATTGATGACGTCCACGGCGGCTCCCAGACGATCTCGACACAAGCCTCATGTACACCCGGCACCGTAAGGACGCGGTTCCGCGCATCTTCGGCAATGACAGGGCCCATGCCGCAACCGGGAGCCGTCAGCGTCATGAAAACGTGCACCTTGTGCCTGTCTTGCGCGCCCTCGACCGGCGATACCTGCATTGAATAGACAAGGCCAAGATCGACAATGTTCAGCGGGATTTCCGGGTCGAAAACCGTTTTGAGCTCCTCCCAAATAGCGGTCTCATCCGGCGGGCCAGAGTGCCCCGGATGCTCAGCGGAGCCGCGCGAACCAGCCTCATCCGTGCTACCACCCGAAGCCTCCCCGGCTTGGGGCACAGGCTCATCCAAGGCGTCCGCATCTTGGCCGCTGATGCGACACATGCCAAAGTCGCACACGACGGTGAAATTTCCACCAAGCCTGTGCGTGATGTTCACCTCTGTGCCCGCTGGCAGCAGCATCTCATCCCCCGATGGGACACCCTTTGCGCAAACCTCACGCTTGAGTACCCGGGTGTTGCTGCCAGATTGTTGTTGGTAATTGAACATGTCCGCAAAGTTACCGCCCCCGCCCGAAAAACAAAGGCAAAACACGCACCCCAAGCCCCGCCTTTCCCATTGCCCGGCTGGCACACCGCCGCATCTTGCCGCGCCATGGCACATCCCTTTCTCGCCCAAGATTTTCTCATAAGCTGGAGCAAACTCGCAACCAGCCACATCGAGGCGGACATCTCCCGCGCCCTCGACAACGCCGCCCAGGCCGTCGAAGCCGTCGCCACCACAGCGCGCGAGAAACTCAGCTTTGCCAGCACCGTGCTCGCCCTCGAGGACGCCACGCGCGAGCTGAACCACGCCTGGGGAAAAGTGGAGCACCTCAACTCCGTCTGCAACACACCCGCCTTTCGCGAGAGCTACAGCCGCATGTTGCCACGCGTCTCCGCCTTCTCCACCTCCGTCACCCTCAACCCACGCCTCTGGGGTACCCTGAAAGCCTTCGCCGACACACCCGAGGCAGCAGCCCTCTCCGGCACCGCACGGCGGATGCTCGACGAGACTCTGGCCGACTTCGCCGAAAACGGCGCCGAGCTCCAAGGCCAAGACCGCACACGCCTGGAGCAAATCAACGCAAGCCTCGCCACACTCACGCAAAAATACTCAGAGAACGTACTCGACGCCACCAACGCCTGGACAAAGACCGTGACCGACCCCGCCCTGCTCAACGGCTTGCCCCCAAACGCCCTCGCAGCAGCCAACACCACCCACTCTGAAAATACGCAAAGCGAGAAACAGCCCGCATGGCGCTTCACCCTGCACGCGCCCTCCATCACGCCCGTGCTCCAATACGCCAATAGCGAAGCCTTCCGCCGCGAATGCTGGGAAGCACTCGCCCGCGTCGGCGCCGATGCCCCATGGGATAACACCGAAATCGCCTGGCAAATACTCAAGCTCCGCCAGGAAAAAGCCCGCCTCCTCGGCAAAAATTGCTTCGCCGACCACACCACCGCACGACGTATGGTACGCACCAGTGCCAACGCCCTGCGCTTCACCGAAGACATGCACCAGCGCATTAGCACCCACTTCGCCCGCGAGACAGCAGAGCTCGAAGCCTTCCGGGCCACACACACAGGCCTCAACGGGCACCTCGCCCCATGGGAAACCGCCTATTGGGCTGAAAAACAACGACGCGAAAAATATGACCTCGACCACGAAGCCCTACGCCCCTACCTGCCCATCGGCGGCGTCATCGACGGCATGTTCGCCCTCTTCGGCAAACTCTTCGGCATCCGCATCACACAACGCGACATCACACACACCGACCCCACCACCCATGTCACAACGACCCGCCACGCCACAGCAGCACAACGTTCCGACAACGAACCCGTCGAAGTTTGGCACCCGGAGGTAAATTTCTACGAAGTCCACGACACCGCAAAGGGGCACCACCTCGGCTCCTTCTACACAGACTGGCACCCACGTGCCACCAAGCGCGGCGGCGCATGGATGAACTTCCTCCACACTGGGCACCGCCTCAATGATGGCACCTCCACGCCACACCTCGGCCTCATGTGCGGCAATTTCACACCGGGCATCGCCGGTGCCGAGCCCCTCCTCTCCCACGACGAAGCACTGACTATCTTCCATGAATTCGGCCACCTCTTGCACCACATCCTCTCTGAAGTACCCTACGAATCTCTGGCCGGGACACGCGTTGCATGGGACTTCGTTGAATTGCCCTCCCAACTCCTCGAAAATTGGTGCTGGCAACGCGAAAGCCTTGCACTCTTCGCCCGCCACCACCTCACCCACCAACCCATCCCTGACAATCTCCTCGGAAAACTCATTCGCGCAGCCAACTACCGCGCAGCCACCGCCACCATGCGCCAACTCGCCCTCGGCAAACTCGACCTCGAGCTGCACACCCACCTCGAACAACTCCAAGGTTGCGACCTCGACACCCTCTGGAACGACACATTCGCCTCCTACCAACCCCCTCTCGCCGCCCCCGTCCCCTCCATCGCGCGCCGCTTCACACACATCTTCGGCGAACCCACAGGCTACGCAGCTGGCTATTACTCCTACAAATGGGCCGAAGTGCTGGAAGCCGACGTCTTCACACGTTTTCAGAAAGAAGGCCTCTTTAACGAAACAACAGGACGCGAGCTGCGCGAAAAAATCCTTTCCAAAGGCAACGCCGAAGCCCCCGAAAAACTTTTCCACGACTTTATGGGACGCGCCCCAGACCCAGAAGCCCTCCTGCGCCGCGAAGGCCTCACATAGGCAGAAACAAGATTGACCTTCAAAACACCCGCACAAGCATCACCCAAAACGACCCAAAAATAATGTCCGACGACTATTACAAACTCCTCGAAATCGAGCGCAGCGCCAACGCAGATGAAATCAAAAAAGCCTACCGCAAGCAGGCCATGAAATGGCACCCCGATCGCAACCCAGGAGACAAGAACGCCGAGGAAAACTTCAAAAAAGTCTCCCACGCCTACGAAATCCTTTCCGACGCACAAAAACGCGCTACCTACGACCAATACGGCGCAGCAGCCTTTGAGGGCGCGGCAGGCGGCAGAGGTGGCAGCGCCGGATTCCACGACCCGATGGACATCTTCCGCCAATTCTTTGGCGGCGCCGCACGCGGCGGAAGCATCTTCAGCGACCTCTTCGGCGGCGGCGAAGCAGACACCGGACCCGCCCAAGGCGAACACCTGCGCTTCGACCTCCAAATCTCCCTCGAAGAAGCCGCCACTGGGACGGAAAAACGCATCAAGTATCGCCGCCACGTCACCTGCCCCAATTGTCAGGGCACTGGCGCCGAGCCAGGTAGCAAACGCCGCACCTGCCCCGACTGCCAGGGAAAAGGACAGACCATCCACTCCAGCGGCTTTTTCGCCATACGCCAGCCCTGCCCCAAATGCCGTGGCGAAGGCGAGATCATCGAAAAACCCTGCAAACAGTGCCACGCCGAAGGCCGCATCATCCAAGAAAATACCGTCACCGTAAAAGTGCCCCCCGGCGCCGACACAGGCCTGCGCCTACGCTCCAACGGCAACGGCTCTGCAGGGATCAAAGGCGGGCCCAACGGTCACCTCTATCTGGAAATCCACGTAACCGAACACGACCTCTACGAACGCGAAGGTGACGACCTGCACTGCATCGTGCCGATAAAATTTACCCTCGCCGCCCTCGGCGGCTCTGTCGAAGTGCCCACCCTGAAAGGACGCGCCGCCCTAAAAATCCCAACAGGCACAGCCAACGGCACCGTCTTTCGCCTGCGCGACAAAGGTATCCCCAGCCTGCACACAGGCACACCTGGAGATTTGCTTGTCCGCGTCGAGATAGACGTCCCCAAAAAAATGACTGACGAACAACGCCGAAAACTCGAAGAATTCGCCCGCGCCAGCAACGACGACGTTCACCCCGTCCCCGAATCTTGGTCCGAAAAATTCAAACGCTTCTTCGGGCACAGCTCCTAAAAAAACCAACAACACACAACACCCCACCTACGCACCGCCGGAGGTGGCGGCGTGTTCGTCGTGGGGTTTGGGAAGTCCGAATTTTATGGTTTTGAAGAATAGAAAAAACCAAGGCATGTTTTTTATGATCCAAAATCCACGGCTTCGTCTTGGGCTATTTTATTCCACCCATTCAAGGCTCCCAACCGTTGCAAGTATTTGTCTGAGATGAGGTCATTTATCTCAACGGCGTATTGTTTGGAGATTGTCTGGCGAGGCGGATGCGCAGGTGTTCGATGAGGCGGAGGGTTTCCAGTTCGGCGGTGCGGCGGGCGATGGTTTGGTTTTCGGTGTCTTGGGCGAGGGTGTGGTTTTCGAGGGTGAGGCGGGCGGTGGTTTCGCGGAG
>JAITHA010000058.1 GCA_031280235.1 Puniceicoccales bacterium
CGCCAATGATGGGGCGGAAGGCAAAGTTGCCGAATGCCGGGCTGTTCGTCAGCCCGGCCCGATCGAGGCTCCTGCCTCAGAGGCTTGGAACGAAATTACAGACAAAGCGGGACACCCGCAATGCTCGGCTTCCTGCTCGGTTTTAGTGTTGATCAAATTCGCAAGTGCACCGCATTTTCGATCAATATCCAGTTCATAACGATCGTGCTTGGGAATCCGGCCTTTTTCAAGTTGCTCAAACGGAATCAATGGAGCAATGGAAAGATAGTAGTTGTACCACGTCCAAGCGATACCATCCTCTTTGATATACACGGGGCGCTTTTCAATCCGCCGAAGCGTCCGATTGCCATCGACCTTGTCTATAAATTCCTGCGCCAATGCATAAAAGCAGATCATATCCCCTTTCTTAAGTTGCTCCTGCATCTCCAGCAAATGTTCATGATATTGCCCCGACTCCTTGAGCGCAACCAAAGGCGCAGGCAGGGATAGCGGCTTGGGCCCCGCAATGCCCAACGCAGGGAAAAGACAAAGCGCGAAAATGCAAAAAAACATTTTCAGGCACCGAATCGCATTCGTGTTTTTGTTGTATTTGTTTGTCATGGCGTATTATTCCTCATGTGAGAGTAAATTCTTTGGACGTGAATGGACTTAGTCCGATATCCATCCACTGTCTGGAGTTGACTGGTAGATGATGCAACGGCTTTCAAGAACCTTCTTTAGACTAACGGTGTTAAACTTTACAATCCTTACAAGATAACCATCCGAAGAAAGCTTCTCATACATAAATATTTGTTTTGTCGGACGCATACAAAATTCTCTATTATTGAGCACCTGCGTCCTTCCCTCATCTCCCGAGTCGTAAAGATAATAGCCGCAATCGAAATGAAACGAATGCGTCCCATACATATCTATGGCATTTTTTACCTCCTGCGTACTTGGATCCTTAAATGGGGGGAAATCACTCCCATCGCCTCGTTTTCCTCTTCTCTTTTTCTTCTTATCCCTAACGAAAACATGCCCCATGTTGTCCGGCATCGAACTAATGCCACGCGTGTAAGCGATAGAATACGCCGGCCCATCTGAGTCGCCAGTAACATGCTTGACGTGTCCCCAAAGGTCTTGGGCGCTGGGCAAGGGTTTCAGCTCCATGGGGCTCCCCAGATCGATCTCCCTGAAGAAAACCTTTTCGAAATTCACATCCGACGGCGAACAAAGCAACCAAAGATTTATGCCTTCTTCCGCTTCGAAAGTATTGTGGCTTGGCCATTCCGATTCCGAGAAAGAAACTGTTTTATTGGGCCCGTGGTTTTGGGCGTATCAAAGTTTTGGTAGGGCTACGTTGAACACGATTTCCTCATATTCCCCATTCTTCAACGTCGCCCGGACAACCGCATAGCCCCCCAGTTGGATTTTCTTCACTTTCGTTTCAAACGTCGCCTTCGCTCCCTTGAAGACCGTGCCTGCTTCCTTTTGGGCACTCTCTATCACAATGGACTGGGCTGTGCCCGGCGTTGGTTTCTTTGTTTCCTTGAGTGTTGCCTCCACCTCACCCGTCACTTGCTCAATCGTCCACACAGTCTCATCCGCATCCGGCAAGTCCGCAGGGAGTATCTTCAAGTCCACCTTCTCCCCGATGCCCACGTTTCTCCGCTCTTCGCAGTCCCGGGCCACCTCTTCCTGAGAGGGGAGAGGAATCGCGATCTGCAAATCAATCTTTGGTCTTTGGGTTTTGTGGTATATGCTCCAACCAGCGGCATGGGAGGTCGCCATACTCAAGGCAAGGCTGGCACGGCAAGGGAGATCACACGCAGGCAAGCAAGACGGCGGGCGGGCGTGGCGCAAACGCCCAAGCGTGTGTTGAAGAGGGGTCGTTTTTCTTTCATGAGAGATGTGGGTTGGGTTGTGAGAGACGAGCATCAAGGGCAGTGCGAAACGCATGTCCTCTGCACGTTCGCGTCAAGGCGGTGTTTCTCGAAACTATTGCAAGCCCTAATTTTTCAGGGCTTGTCCCTCGCGGACAACTAAAACTCACACCATGGGCACTTCGGATTGGCGGAATTGTACTTCGAAGGTTTCGTGTTCGCCGAGGCGTTTTTTCTCTTTCAGAAAATCTTCGTGCTGTTTGATGGCATTTTTCCAACGAGCGGTATGTTGCGCATGGTTTTGTATTTTGGGGCTAACGACGACTTCGCGTACACAGTGTTCCCAGTCGAAAATGTGCCGATAGTCCACAGAGAGATGGTCGGCGTGAGTCTGGACGGCGGGTGTGCCGTAACGCACGAGGGAGAGAATGCGCATTTCTTGTTCTTCGGCGAAAACAGCATCTTTCACCAAGTGTCGTAGGAAGACGAGGAGGTGCCACGCGGTTGTGGCCTTCTCGGCACGGACGGCTTCGGTGTACTTTTCGCGCACATTGCGCAGGGCGGCGGTGAGCTCGCGGTTGCGCTCGGAGGCCCAGCTCCGGCGGGTGGCTGCTGGCGTTTTGCCGAAACCAAGCGTCATCGGACAACGCGCGGGTGTGTGGGCGAAAACGTGGGTGCGTGGGTCGTAGTACAACACCCAATAGAGCGGGAGGTGTTCGCTTTCGCCAATGGCGTCTTCGTGGGTGTCGTCGGTGATGGTGGATTCGCGGCGGCGCAATTCGTTTTCCAAACGTGGTTGGGCGGCGAAAGAGCCCGTGTCTTCGTCAGCGAAGAAATGTTTGTCGAAAACAAGGGCGACGCTGGTGGCATCGTTTACGCCGACGTTGGCTGCGGCGGCTTTGAAAAGGGCTGGCGAATCCGGGTTGTTTGAAAACGAGGCGTGGAGGGCGAGCACACGTTCCTCTTGAGGAATGTCCTCGTGTACCCGGCGTTTGTTGAGAAATTTCTGGAAAATAGAGCCCTCGGTGGGGTCGTTGGCGGCGGCCCGGTTGTCGAGGCGCAGGGGTGTGGGAGATTCTTCACTCTCGCCCGCTTGGAGCATCGCTTCAAAATTTTTGGCCTCGGTGTAGAATGCCGCACTCGGGATGTAACCGTCCTGCTGTTCATCAAAGGTGACGCGCAACAAGTCGCGCACGGTGTATTGCGCATCCCAGAGAGCGCGGAGCTCCTCGCTTCCCTTGTCATTTCCCGCGAGGGCGACAAAGTCTTCGTCATATTCCCACCAGCCGAATTTTCGAATAATGCGGTCGCGTGCATTGCGCGGCAGATTGGGTAAAAGGCCGAAATTTTTGATTTTTTCGTAAGATTCGCGCGCCTCGTCGAAGCGCTCCAAGGACGCAAGAGCGTTCCCCTTGTTGTAGTGTGCGGCGGCCAAGCTTGCGTCGTACTCGATGGCCTTGTTGTAGGACTCTATGGCCTCTTCCTTGCGCCCCAAGGCGGCGAGAGCAATGCCCCGATTTATGAGTGCTTTGAGGTGGCGCGGCTCATAACGAATTGCTTTGTCGTAGGCCACGAGGGCCTCTTCAAGATGGCCCAAGGCGGCGAGGGCAAAACCACGGTTGTTGTGTGCGGCGGCGAGGCCAGGGTCAAGCTCGATGGCTTTCCCGTAGGCACCGAGGGCTTCTTCGAGACGCCCAAGGGCCGCGAGAGCCGTGCCCTTGTTGTTGTAGCCTGGGGCATGGCGTGGGTCGAGCTCAATGGCCTTGTCAAAAGCGGAGAGGGCTCCCTCTTTGCGCCCGAGGGCTGCGAGAGCTGTACCACGAATGTAGTGCGCCGCAGCGTCGGTGGGGTTTTGTTTTATGGCGGCATTGGCCTGCGCCAGTTTGCGTTCCAGTTTGGTAATTTCTTCGCTATTCATCGGCACGTGAGTAATAGGAATCAGTGGGCCAATGGGAAGACGTTTCTTTCCCACTGACACAAGTGTGCGCACGCCATATTTCCCGGCGAATGCAACAAACACCGGTACGTTTTGTCGAATCGCCGGTAGCTTTTCCCGCTTTCGCGAAACCGCCCTGCCCTTCGGCCAATTTATCCAATGAATCCTGCTTCGCTGCTCAGTATTTCCACGCCGTTTATCAAACGCCCGGTGGCCACGACGCTGCTTACTATCGGTGTCTTCCTGCTCGGGCTTGTCGCGTTTCCTTCCTTGCAAATTGCGCCTCTACCACAGGTCGAGTTTCCGACCATCCAAGTCTCGGCAGGCCTGCCAGGGGGAAGCCCGGAAATCATGGCATCGTCCGTTGCAACACCGCTGGAGAATCGCCTCGCCCTCATCCCGGGCGTTACGCAGATGACCTCGTCGAGCAGCACCGGGCGTACAACCATCACCCTGCAATTCGACCTCGACCGCGACATCGACGCAGCAGCCCAAGAGGTACAGACAGCCATCACCCAAGCCACGCGCCAGCTCCCGCGCGACATGCCTTCGCCACCGACCTACCGAAAAGTCAACCCGGCAGACTCACCTTTCATGTTTATCTTGATGTGGTCGGATGAACTACCGCTTTCGACAGTGAGCGACTACGCGTCCACGGAGATCGCACAAACCATTTCGCAACTCCCCGGCATTGCGCAGGTGGACGTCATGGGGGAGCGCAAACCAGCCATTCGCGTCCAGGTAAACCCTGCCAAGCTCGCTGCGCTGGGCCTCACGCTCGACGACGTGCGCGCCGTCCTCGCTACCTCCACCGTCAACGCCCCGAAGGGCACAATCGAGGGGCCGCGCCAGAGCTACTCCATCGAGACGAACGACCAAATCCTCAACACCGAGCCATACAACGACATCATCCTCTCCTACCGCAACGGTGCACCAGTACGCGTGCGCGACGTGGGCCGAGCCATCTCTGGCCCAGAGGACATGTTTACGGCAGCACTCGTGAACAATAAAAAAGGTGTCTGTCTCTCCATCCGCAAACAGGTTGGATCGAACGTTATTGAAAACATTAAAAACATCCAAGCCAAACTGCCCGAAATCCGCAACCGCCTGCCTGCCGCCATCGAAATCGACGTTATGGATAGGGCGCGCACCATCCGCGCCTCCGTCGAGGAAGTGGAGACGCACCTCGTGCTCACCATGTTCCTTGTCACCTTGGTCGTCTTCATTTTTCTGCGCAACACCCGCGCCACGTTTATTTCCAGCGCCGTGGTACCCATCTCCATCGTCGCCACCTTCGCCATAATGCGCGTGCTGGGCTTCAGCCTAAATAACATCTCGCTCATGGCGCTCACCATCTCTGTGGGTTTCGTGATAGACGACGCTATCGTGATGCTGGAGAACATCTACCGTTACATTGAAGAAGGCATGAGGCCCTTTGACGCCGCCCTCAAAGGCGCAGGCGAAATCGGCTTCACCATCCTCTCCATCAGTCTTTCACTCGTCGCCGTCTTCATCCCGCTGCTCCTCATGGGGGGGATCGTCGGCAGGCTTTTCAGGGAATTCGCAGTGACGATCACAGCTACCGTGCTCATTTCCGGCTTCGTCTCGCTGACATTCGTCCCGATGATGTGCTCGCGCTTCCTGCGCCACCATCTCACTTCCTCGCGCAGCAAACTGACGAATTGGCTGGACAGCATTTTGGAAAAATTCTTCGCCGCCCTTGAGGACACCTACACCCTCGCACTGCGCTTCGTCTTGCGCTGGCAGAAATTCACCTTGCTCTCGTTCCTCGCCACGATCGGCCTGACGGGCTTCGCCTTCGTCAAAATGCCCAAGGGATTTTTCCCTCAACAAGACGTGGGCTTCTTCAATGTCATCGTCGATGCCTCGCCAGACATTTCATTCGAAGCGATGAGCAAAATCGTCGCCGAAGTCGGCCAAATCGTGCGAGAAGACCCCGGCGTTCAAGCCTTCCAAGTCCGCATCGGTGGGGGCCTCAATGCCGTCAAAAACAGCGCGCGCTTTTTCTCTGCCACCAAGGACCGCTCAGAACGCGACAGCATCTGGAAAATCATGGAACGCATCCGCCGGAAAACCGAGCACATCCCAGGCATCAGCGTCGTCACCCAGGCCCAGCAAGACGTCAACATCGGCGGCTTCATGTCCAAGACGCAGTTTCAATACACGCTCCAAGATTCCGACATCACCGTACTCAATCAATGGGCGCCTCGAATGCTGGAAAAACTCAAGATACTCTCTCAGATCCAAGACGTCACCTCAGACCAGGAGTCTTCCGCGCCTGCTGTAAACGTCGAAATCAACCGCCAAGCCGCATCCCGCTTCGGCATCTCCACACAAGACATCGACGCCGCCATCTACAACGCATTTGGCCAGCGCCAAGTCGCACAATTTTTCACCCAAGTCAGCCAATACCAAGTCATCCTCGAAGTACTCCCCGACCTACGAAGCACGACCGATACCTTCAACAAAATCTTCCTCCACTCGCAACTCACCGGCGGCCAAGTCCCCCTCTCCGCCCTCGTATCCATCTCCACAAGCACGACCAAACCACTCTCCGTCAACCACCTCGCCCAGAAACCATCCGTCACAATCTCATACAACCTCGCACCAGGGATCGCCCTTGGAGACGCCATCGCTGCCATCGACAACGCCCGGCTTCAAATGGCGCGCGAGGGGATGCCAGACACCATCACAAGCTCCCTCCAAGGCACCGCCCAAGCCTTCCGCAATTCGCTCACCGAGCTCCCACTGCTCATCCTCGCAGCCATCGTTACCATCTACATCATCCTCGGCATACTCTACGAAAGCTTCATCCACCCGCTCACCATCCTATCCACTCTGCCATCAGCCGGCCTCGGCGCCCTCATCACACTCTGGGTCGCCGGGCAAGACGTCGGCGTCATCGCCATCATCGGCATCCTGCTCCTCATCGGTATCGTCAAAAAAAACGCCATCATGATGATCGACTTCGCCATCGACACAGAACGTCGGCACGACTTCACCCCCGAAAAAGCCATTTACGAGGCCGCTGTAAAACGCTTTCGCCCAATCCTCATGACCACCCTTGCCGCCATGCTCGGCGGTGTCCCGCTCGCCCTCGGCCACGGCGACGGCAGCGAACTGCGCCAACCCCTCGGCTACGCCATCGTCGGTGGCCTCGCCCTCAGCCAGCTACTGACACTCTTCACTACCCCCGTTGTTTATCTCACTTTCTCCCGCCTCACACAAAAAAAACTCGCACCGCTTGGGCACGAAACATCGGCTTAACAGCTGGGGTGGCTCGGCGAGCCGTCCGCAACCGGGAAGTCCAGACAGAAGTTGACCCATGTGGGCGTCGAGAAGGCACGGGGTAAAAAGGAGGATGCGAGAATGCAGATTGGGGGCCTTTTCGCGGAGCAACTCGACCGGGGTCCTGTTGGCGCGCGAGCGGATGAAGCGATGGCACGCGCCCATGCTGCAATGGTGCCGTGGAGGCTTCGAGGCGATAATGAACGTGGCGCCGTCAAACTCGGTGCCAGATCGGTGCGCACTTCCACGTGTTTGAGATCCACGCCGTGGATTTTCTGGTGTTCGAGCATGCGGGTGATAGCGAGGGTGGCGTAGGTTTTGGACAGCTCGCCCGCATAGGAGACGAACATCGCCCCGGTCGATTCGCAGCGGATGGTCTATTGGAAGCGGAGAAGGCGGGAACGGTCGGCGAGGGTGGGTCGCCTGCGCGCCTGCGACGCAACCATTCGCGCACGGTGTTGCGGGAAATTACCGCCATCATCACAGGTTTCGTCGGCGTGCTCATAGTGACGCGCCCGGGCTCTCACGCCGTGAACCTTGCCGCCCTGTTGCCCCTCCCCTCACCGGGGCGGACCTGAACGCCTTCTACAACGTGATGACACCAAGCTCGCCGGGCATGACTCTCCAAGATAACTCTGCTCTATGTTGGGCACGCTCAATCAACCCCTATAAAATAATCGCAAAGGGCACCCAAAAAAAGCTTTCCCCAACCCTCAAAAAATGCACCTTTCCTCCTGCACGCTTGATATCGGGCAAACGTCCCGATGGCGGGCAAAAACCAACACTTGTTCCCCATCCAAATCATGAAACACACTACTTCTCTCAAGCAAAACAGGGCCTTCACACTCGTGGAGCTCTTGGCCGTCATCACCATTCTCGGCATCTTGATGACTGTCATGGCAACGCAAGTTCCCGGAGCCCTCAAGACGGCAAGGATGAATGCGTCCGCGCAAAACCTCCGCAGCATCGTCGTCGCCTACACTTCCGTGTTCGAAAAGCCAATCACCGAAGGTGGTGATCCTGAAAAAGGTCAGGCAAACGACATCGCTGGCGTGGCTGAAGTGCTCGCACGCTATGCAGAACTCAACAAAGGCGACGTCTGGTTCATCGGCAGCGACACCCTCTCCGGGGAAGTGCCCGAAAAAGTCCTCCTCCAAGGCGCCAACCAAGTCCGCGGCGTCAAACCCCAAGCTTGGGACGCCGTCATCAACCCAAGCCGCAAAAACTTTCGCGACTCCAGCTATCCCCTGATGTGGACACGTGGCCTCTCCCTTGAAGGCAAATGGGACCCATCAACCTCCCCATGGGGTGAAAGAGGCGGCCACATCGCTTTCGGCGACGGGCACGTTGACTTGCGCCTGAACCTCAAACTCAAGCCCCTTTCGAAATTGGAAGACGGCACTGACACTGCCAGCTACCAAGACGCTATCGGCACCAATGCCAGAGTCGTTAAGGGAGACTAAGTTTATAGCCGCTCTCCACACACGAAAAAAGACCGGTACAAAACCGGTCTTTTTTTTACCTCAAAGCCATGGACACCACCCCCCTAAATTTCCCCAACACCTCCCCCCTACACGTCTCCCCAGCCGAGGTGGAATCATGGATCGTCGAAGAAGATGCCGACTACATCGTCTTCAACAAACCCGGTAACATCGTCTGCCACCCTTCCAAAAACGGACCATGGTCGAGCCTCGTCGGCGCCGTCAAAGAATCCCGCAAGATGGCAACCCTGCACCTCGTGAGCCGCCTTGACCGCGAAACAAGCGGCATCCTCATCATCGCCAAAAATAAAAATGCCGCACGCACCACCCAAATGGCCATAGAGCACCGCCTCGTCTCCAAGACCTACCTCGCCCTCCTGCGCGGCGAAATGCCCGCACCAACCCTCGTCGACCAAGCCATCGGAAAGGACAACACCAGCCCCATCGCCATAAAACACCGCATTTCCCACGCCGAAAACGCACGCTCCGCCGTAACGTTTTTCGAGCCCCTGCTCGTGAAAAATCACTACACTCTCGCACGCATCACCCCTCACACCGGGCGAACCCACCAAATCCGCGTCCACGCCCAATGGCTCGGGTACCCCATCGCAGGCGACAAACTCTACGGGCCCGATGAACGCCTCTACCTCGAATTCGTCGAAAACGGCTGGGGCCCCCGTCACGAAGCCACACTGGAACTGCACCGCCAAGCTCTGCATGCCGCACGCCTCGAATTCAAAACGCACCTCTTCCAACGAACATTCGCCGCCCCACTACCCGAAGACATGAGAAAACTTTGCCTCGAAAAAATCGCCTGTACCCCGAACGATCTGGCAACGGCCCTCGCACTACAGCCCAGCCCATAAGCTCCATCGTACATACCCGTACTCGCCAGACAATGAACTGTAGCCTTACCCAAACCGCACACACCACCGCACGTACCATCCTCCACGAAGGCGACCTCGCCATCGACGCCACGGCTGGCAACGGCCATGACACTACCTTTCTCGCCAACGCCGTAGGCCAGACTGGCCACGTCTACGCCTTCGACATCCAACCCGCAGCCCTCGCCGCCACACGCCAACGGCTGGAAAACTCAAACCTCGCCGCACGCACCACCCTCGTCCTCGCTAGCCACGAGCAAATGCCCAGCCACCTCCCACCCCCATGGAAAGGGAACATCGCCACCATCTTTTTCAACCTCGGCTACCTCCCCGGCAGCGACCGCCTCCTCATCACCACAGCCAGTACAACCCTGCCCGCCCTCACCGCCGCCACCACCCTTCTGAAAATCGGAGGCCTACTCTCCATCCTCGTCTACCCCCACCACCCCGGAGGCAAAGAAGAAGCCACCGCCGTCCTCCGATGGCTACGACACGGAATGAACCACCAATCTGAATTTCTTTGGACCCTCCACGGACTCCCCAACTCCCCCCAAACACCCTGGCTCGCCACAGGCCTTCGCCAAAGCTAACGAGCCAACGAGAAAGAACGGAACCGGATCGAGCAACAGTTTGGGAAAGGCTTGGTCAACGGGTTAAGGTCAGGGCTGGAGGGAGGCAGAAATCGCAACTGGCAGTCGTGTCGTTCAAGCACTTTTCTTACGGCGGCACTCATTTCGCAGGTGGTGCCTTTTATAACATCAGCCGCAACAAGCGCATGGCGGAGGGCTGGAACCCGTGGCGGAGATAGAGCGCTTGTGCGCGATAATTGTCATCGTCGGCAAGCAAGGTGATCCGCCGGTAGCCTCGTGCCTTGGCCTCACAAATGACGTGTTGTAACAACTGCGTGCCGATGCCACGTTGGCGAAAAGCGGGGCGGACGACGAAGTCCTCCAACCACAGCGCGGGGCCGCCCTCGGCAGTACTGATGACAGCTTGGGCATTGACCATGCCAACGACTTCATCCCCCGCGCGAGCGACCCAAAGACGCGCCTCGGGCCGACTCAATATTTGCGCCAACGCCTGCGCCTGTTTGACCGGGTCGGGCGCAAAATCGCGTTCCTGCCCAAACAAAATGCCAAGCAGTTCGACCAATGCGGGAATGTCCCTATCAACGGCAGC
>JAITHA010000053.1 GCA_031280235.1 Puniceicoccales bacterium
AAAATATTTTTTCATCCCAAGTTTTTTCCCCACTTCCCCCTTCACCAAAATTTCCCACATTCCCACACTCGCCAAATCGTACCGCGACCCATAGTTCACCTCACACATCCCCAAATCCAATCCCCCTCAAATCTCCAACAAACCACAAAGCCCAACTCAACAAACATACCCATAACCCATAGTACACCATACATCGAAAAAAACATCCCTCGAGTGCTCGCGTCGTCATCCTCCACAGTCCTCGGGGACGCTTTCCCGTTGATTTTCTCATCTCACCGAGGCACAAAAAAACTCGTGGGCCTAATGGCTCACGAGGTTTTAAAACAGCCCTCCTCAGTTCACGAATTGCCTTCCTCGGGAACAGGGGCGGTGGGCTTGGCAGCACTGCGGCGGCCACCTTCGCGAGCAGACCCATCAGGTCTGACGCCGGGCTGCCGGGCACCAGGCATAAGCGGGCGATCCCCAAATTTTTTGACGACTTCTTCCAAGGAAGGGTCGGCCTTCAGAACAGCGGCTTTGCGAGCCTCGTTCAGTTTTTTCTGCGCGTCGGCAACGGACTTTTGGGCATCGATCACGGACTTGTCCTCACGGACCTTGCGAAGAGCGAGGCGAAGTTTTTCGCTTTCTTCCTGCGTCAATGACACAGGAGCAGAGTTGGCACGGGGACGATTACGAGGACTACGGGCAGCCCGCTCGCCTGATGGCGGCGGAGTTGCCTTAGTGTCTTTGGTGACAGCGCTGCTTGCGAGCGGCGCCAAGGCGAACGCTGCACAGAGGAACGGCATGAGATAACGGGAGTTCTTCATCTTTGGTAGGTGTAGTGGTTGTTGCGGCAACGACATGCTGCCGTGCCAAGAGTAACCCCTCCCTTTGGGCATAGTTGCACCAAAAGGATTTTTTTCAGGCGCGCCCGAGGTAGGATTTGTCCTCGGTGCTGACGCGAATGATTTCGCCTTCTTTGATGAACAGAGGAACGTTAACCACGAGGCCGGTCTCCAGAGTCACGGGCTTGAGTACATTCCCGGAGGTGTCGCCCTTGATAGCGGGTGGCGCATCAACAACCTTGATCTCGACGGCTCCGGGCAAGTTGACGGCGACAGGTTTGCCATCCACAAACATGATTTCGTAGGTCTGCCCCGGCACAAGAAATCCCACGCTTTCCTCAATGAGGGTACGTGGAACATAGGTTTCCTCAAATGTCGTCGGGTGCGCGAACACGAAGTTGCCATCAGCCTCGTAGCTCAATTCCAAGCGGGCGACGTTGTTTTCGAGCGTCTCGAAAGTTGCTCCGATATTAGTGCGAACGGGAATCACCCGCCCCGAACTGAGCGAGCGCAATTCCATCTGGCAATAGGAAGCGTTGTTGGGCGGCGTGCGCACAACGCACTCGAGCACGAGGCAGAGGTCGCCGTTGTGGCGAACTATATTTTTCTTGCGGATATTATTGACGGGCGTGTTTGCCATAGGTGGCGAGGGGTAGGGAAAAGCGCGTCTCCGTCAAGCTGTTCAAAGCGTTTTTAGAAACTCCTCGATGGCCTGTGCAAAACCCTCACCGATGCCAGGAACTTCTCTCAGCTCAGCAACGCTGGCCTTTTTCACTCGCGCGAGTGAACCAAAGTAGGCGAGCAAGATCATGCGCCGCTTGACCCCCAAGCCCGGACAAGCATCCAAGACGGACTCCCTCAGGCGTTTGCTTCGCAAATCTGCGTTGTAGGAATTGGCGAAGCGGTGTGCCTCATCGCGCAAGCGTTGGACGAGCTGCAGAGCCGGGCTGTGCCGTGGCAAAACAAGCGGCCCGCGCCCATCCGGGAAGATGATCTGTTCATCCCGTTTGGCCAAGCCTACCAGAGGCGGCGGCTTCAAGCCCAGCGAAGCGAAGGCCTTCATAGCAGCCCTCACTTGGCCAAGGCCGCCGTCAATGACAACAAGGCGCGGCAGCTCGCGCCCTTCGTCAACAAGCCGCCTGTAGCGTCGCGAGACGACTTCCTCCATTGAGCGAAAATCGTCATTACCGATAGACCCTTGGATGCGAAAGCGACGGTAACTCCCCTTATTGGGTTGCCCGTCAAGGAAATGAACAAGGCTGGCGACCACGAAGGTACCGCTGATATGCGAGATATCGAAGCACTCCATCGTGCGTGGTGGCTCGGTCATCTCCAAAACTTGCTGGAGTTCGCGGATGGCTTCCTTTTGGTTTTCTGTTGGCAAAGGATTACTCCGGGCAAAGCGCCGAGCACTTTCTGTGGTACGCTCAATGGCCACGACCAAATCGCGCAAGCGTGCGGCTTGTTCGTACTCATGCTTGGCCGCAGCGTCCTTCATCTTGGCACGCAAATCGTCGAGCCATTCGCGCGCTCGGCCTTCGAGAAAATTACAGGCGGTTTGGACTCGTTCCCGGTATGCCTCCACGGTAACCTCGTTGGCGTGTGTCGAGAGTTCCACCCGTGCGTCATCATAGAGACGCCAACACCCGTTAGGCTGGAGTGCCGGGCGTGCATCGCCCAACAAAATCCCGAAACGCCTACGCATCTCCAACAAGGTCCGCTTCACCTCATGTGGATGCGGATAGGGGCCAAAATACCGAGCACCATCCCCCGTGCGTGCGCGCACAAGCCTAAACACGGGAAGCACGGCCTGCAAATCCACGCGCACTTGGATAAACTGCTTGTCGTCGGTGAAAAGCGTGTTGAACTTGGGCCGCCACTCTTTGATCAGCCGTCCCTCCAACAAAAGAGCCTCTGTCTCGTTGCGCACAACATAGTAGTCAAAATCCACCACGAGGGCCGCCATCAGGGCAATTTTGGGAGGCAGATCTCGTGAACGCTGAAAGTAGGATGAAACCCGGCTTTTCAATTCCCGTGCCTTTCCAATGTAAATGATCTGCCCTCCTTTGTCTTTCATCAAGTACACCCCGGGTTCGCGCGGCAAGCGTCGCGCTTTTCCCTTGAGCGATAACATTTCCAACTCTCCCTTCGTTTGCATAAACAACCCCAAAAAAAAAATGCTCCTATGAAAAGAAAAAAATGCCTTTTAAAAAACGAGGCGGAGAACGCCGCAATTTCGTCGCACACGTTGGGTGCATGCTAACTCAAGGGGAAAAAACAGGAGCAATCTCACTTCGACTTGCGCCCCCTTGCTGGCGGGCGTGGCGTTTTCTTGCTTGCAGAATCGATCGTGGAAAAATCAAACACGAGAGGCTGGCCACTTGTCCCAGCCTTTGCCAACAGTGGCAATCCTTAACCGGAGATTTTTCAGGAAAATCCTGCCTGATTTTTTATCCCCAAAGAAAGGATTTTTATGGCTTTTTATTTTTGCATTCGAAAAAGGGAAGACCATGACACTGGAACACAATAACTTGATGAACATCAATGCATTGCGTTTTCATATACCTCTCGTTTGGTCCTATTGCATATTCTTCTTTATGCCCTCTTCGAAAATGCGCGCTTTTTGGGCGGCCTTTGTCCCAAAATACTTTTCCCCAAAATCGGCGAACGCTTTAAGACGCTTGGGTTTGGGTATCTTATTTTTCAAACTGGACCGAAGTAAAGCCTGCCATGCTTTCTCGGCAGAAAGCTCTTTCTCGTAGTCCCCCTCTTTGCGCCATTTCTGCAAGTCTTCGCGTAAAGTTTTTGCTGCTATTTCGCCTGCCAACCCCTGCCGGGCTGCAGCCTTGAGGATGCGCTCCCCATGCATAATTTTTTCCAATTGGGAAAGATCGGCGATAATGCTTATGTGGCGAGGAATCCAGTTCCGCGCCAGAAGTTTTGTATCCGCCGTTACGCCACCTTCCGCAAGGGCCATGCTCTCGATGAACATGAAAGCCAGGCTGGCCGTGGGTGCAGAGCTCCAGCGATGCCCCTCTAGGGTGATGATTGGAAGCCACTGCGCGGGCGGCATACTCCCAAAAAGTTTCACCCATTCCTCAAAGCTGACGCTGTCTCCGCTACCAATGCTCGTGGCAATAGCGAAGTTGCTCTGAGGCAGATTAGCGATGAAGTATTGGCCAGAAGTTTTACTGAAGGCGAAGCCCGCCCCCTGCTGAAACAAGCCGACAAAACCCGGGCGATATTGCACAACAAGGCTTGCGATGCGCGCGCCACCAGCAAAACCTGTCGCAAATTTCAGCCGACTGGCGACACGCAAACGCTGAACGACGTCATCGTGAGCGCTGAGGAAATTCTCGCGGTGCAAGCCACCGGCCGCCGCCTCTTGGAGCATCACGACGATATAGGCTCCTGCGCACAAATGCTCTCTCATTGGGCCCATGCCCGCCTTGCCTGTGGGGCTAACGATGAAAATACAGGGCCAATTGCGCGTCTTTTGAGCATTATAGCCCTTGGGAAGCCAGACTTTGTAGCTGTACTCCCCGTTTTTCATAGGCGGGAGGCCGCGCTCTGGAGCCGGGTATTTTTGATGCTTTCCCTGCAAAGCGACAGAGATAAGCGTTTCCTCGGCCTCGGGCAACGACATCGCGAGCGGTGTTGGTTCTGCGAGCAAGGCAGTAGCTTGGAGCAGGCAAAGAGTGGCAAACAAAGAAGATTGGAGGTATTTGTTCATGGCAAAAGGTTGTTGAAGGGAAAATCAGTTGCACCCAGCCAAGGGCGGCGGTGTACACGGAACTGTGCAAGACTTTTAAAAACCTTGCCCTCCCAGCTGGGTAGGGCAAGGGCAAAGAAAGATTTTTCCGAGCTTTTCTGCCAAGCCCACTACCAATTTCTCCCCCCTTTGCTTCGACCGCCAATATCCGCCCTCTTCTCAAAGGCATAACTCATTCTTGAAAAATGAGTTAACCATAAATCCCCATGCCGACTTGATTTGAAAATGAAATATGCCATTCTGCAAAACAGTCTTTTCCTTTTAATCCAAAGTTTTCGTCATGTTTTCTAAAAAAAGTATGCGTTTTGACCCCAACAAGCCCTACGATGTCATAATTTGCGGAGCAGGGCATGCTGGCGTCGAGGCCGCATTTGCCGCTGCCCGCTTGGGGGCCAGCACGCTCTTGCTCACCGGGAATAACGACACCATCGCGCAAATGAGCTGTAATCCCGCAATTGGTGGGCAGGCGAAGGGACATATCGTTCGCGAAATCGATGCCCTCGGCGGGGAAATGGGAATCTGCGCGGACGTTTCTGGGATTCAATTCCGTGTCCTCAATGCTTCCAAGGGACCCGCCGTCCACGCTCCACGCGTTCAGTGCGATAAGAAAGCCTACCAGTTCCGCATGAAGCATTCTCTGGAGCTTTCAGATAATATCTCTCTTTTTCAAGCCATTGTGACGGAAATCATCGTGGAAGGCCAAACGGTCATCGGGGTTCAGACTCACCTCGGCATTTCCTTTTATGGGGAAACGGTAATTCTCACAGCAGGAACCTTTTTGCGTGGCCTGATGCATGTTGGCTCCAACAAGGTGGAAGGCGGGCGCATGGGCGATTTTTCCGCACAAACACTTTCAGCCAGCCTGCAGCAGGCTGGCATTGAACTTGGGCGCCTTAAGACCGGCACTCCCCCACGCATTCTCGGCAACAGCATCCATTTCTCCAAGTGCTTGCGGCAGGAAGGCGATTTATCCCCAACCTTCTTTGCCTTTTACGACACCCGGGACGAAAAAGATCTGTTCCACGTGGAACATCCATCAGGCCAACAAAAACTGGGCTGGCAGCCCGGAAGCAATCAAACTGCTTGCTGGTTGACAGATACCGGGCCGCAAACCGGGCTTATCATTCGCGAAAACCTACACCGCTCCCCTCTTCACAGCGGTGAAATCACAGGAACTGGACCTCGATACTGCCCGTCCATTGAAGATAAGTTTGTCCGTTTCGCCTCCAAAGAAACGCATCGTCTTTTTCTGGAGCCGGAAGGACGCAATACGGACGAGTGGTACATCAATGGACTGTCGTCATCTCTTCCACTGGATGTCCAAGTCGCCATTCTGAGAAGTATCCCCAGCCTCGAACAGGCTGTAATGACACGTCCAGCCTATGCCGTGGAATATGATTTTGCTCCCCCAACCCAGCTTTTTCCCTCCTTGGAGACGAAAGCTGTGGCGAAGCTCTTTTTTGCCGGGCAAATCAATGGGACTTCGGGCTACGAAGAAGCTGCGGCCCAAGGCTTAGTTGCGGGTGTCAATGCTGTAGCAAAACTACGTGGTCAGGATCCGCTGGTGCTTGGGAGGCACGAGGGCTACATCGGCGTGCTCATAGATGACCTGGTGACCAAGGGGACGCAGGAGCCATACCGCATGTTCACCAGCCGTGCTGAATATCGTCTTTTGTTCAACCATGGCAGTGCGGAACTACGTTTGCGGAAACATGTGGAACGCCTTGGCTTGGTGTCCAGCACACGCTTAGAGCGAATAAACGAAAAAGCCCGCCTCGTAGATCATTGGTGCGAATGGCTTGAGAAGGTAAACATTCTCGGTGGTCTTGCCGGCGATGTCTTGCGGAAACAGTCCGCTAACTTTCAAGAACCTGAGGGCCTCCCCAAAGAATTTCTCGCTCAACCCCCAGCTGTCCGAGAGGAGGTCTTTTATCGCGTGCGCTTCCGTGGGTATCTGGAGCGCGACATGCGCGCGATAAGCCGCCAAAAGGAATACGAATCTTTCCCCGTGCCTTTGGATCTGGATTATCAGACGATTCATGGCCTACGCCTGGAAGCCCAGCAAAAGTTGCAGGCAATTCGGCCAGCAACACTCGCCCAAGCCAGCCGCATCAGCGGAGTCAGCCCCGCAGACGTTTCCGTTCTACAAATCGCTCTCAAGGCGCGAAGGGCTGCAAATTAGGCGCACGCGAAAGGATGCTCAGCCCTAGCCTTGCCTCAAGAAGATGGCGATCAAAAGAAGGGCGAGAAGGATGCGATACCAGGCAAAAATGGCGATCCCATGCTTGTTGATCCAGTTTATCATCCATTTTACGGCAAAAAAGGCTGTGACAGCGGCCACGATCAAGCCAAGAAAAAGCGAGTCCAGATGAAAGGCTGCCACGATATTTCCTCCTGAGCTAATGCCCTTATAGAGACTTGCAGCACTCAGCGTGATCAGGCCTAAGAGGAAGCTAAACTCCGTCGCGTGAGCTGGCGAAAGACCTACAAAGTATCCCCCGCAAATGGTCGCCATCGACCGGCTTGTCCCTGGTATCAACGCAAGGCATTGGCAAAACCCGATAATCAAAGCTTTTTTGTAGGATAATTGGTGTAAGTCTGGTCCATTGCGCCCATAGCGTTTGTGCCGGTGAAGACTCCATTCCGCCTCATACCGCCTCCGCCGCCAATACCAACGTTCTGCAAACAACATCAGGATTCCACCGAGGAAAAGTGCGCCAATTACGTACTGGATCCCGAAAAATACTTTCTCGATCACACTGTTGAAAAGAAAACCGATAATGGCGGCTGGAAGGAAGGCAACAACCAGATTACGCGCAAGCCGATAGCTGTCCCGTTTTCCCTTGAATAAACCCTTCGCCATATTCAAAATGCGTTCCCAGTATACAACGAAAACGGCAAAAATCGCCCCGAACTGAATAATTATGATGTAAGAATTCATTATCGCTTTAAGAGTGAGAGGCTCTTTTTCATCTTCTCGGATTTTAAACTTTTCGTCCACGGTCCTTTTCTCTGCGCTGCGCAAAATGGCCGACAAACGTTTTTTCAACGACACCTTGCTGGGCACATAGAGCGGTTCGCCGTTTTTGCCGTGTACGGGAACGTCTTTATCTAACTGAAGTAGGCGGCTTGCTACGATTAGATGCCCCGTCGAGGACACAGGTAGAAACTCTGTGACACCTTCTACTATTCCTAACAGCACAGCTGCGGAATAATCAAATTGCTCTGCAGCTGACACAGTCGTGGGAATTTTCTTTTCCTCTTCGTTTGAGGCTTTAAGCAATTCTACACTTTGGCAGGAGAATACTAATAGAAACAGGCAGACAAATCGCATCGGTACAGTGAGGATGCTTCTTCAGAGAATTGCAAGTCCTTTTCTCGGCAGGTTTATAAAAAATGTTTGCCCTCAGGAAAAAACTTGCCTGCTCCCCCTAAAACCCTCTTTTAGTGGTTGAGATCATGAGCATGTACCAAATCAACTTCAGTGACCAGAGCATGGCCGAGATTAACAAGCTCTCCACCTTGGAACAACTACCACTTGTAGAGTCCATCAGTGCAATTACTCCCGAACGTCTAAATACGGACCGCAATATCGGGATGATTACCCGGGATGACAAAATCTTTTATCGCCTGCGTTTTGAAGATTTCCGGATTTATTTTGAAATCAAAGAAAGCACACTTTTTTGTAATTATGTTTTGCACAAACACAGCCTTGCTGATTTTGTTTTTCGCATGAAGCTACCGTTAACCGAGGAACAAAAAATCGAACAAGAACAGTCTTTTTGGAAATATCTCGAAAGTCTGAAAAAATAAACTACCTTCCTTATGAATATAACTCCTGAAGAAAAACTCCCAAATGTCGGCGTGTCCGCCCAGCGCGCTACTGATACTCCCAAAACCATTTCTCCCAAATACCACTCTCCCCAAGAAGCAAGCCGCATTTTTCTTCTCCCAAACCTTTTTACGGCTGGAAATATGCTTTGTGGTTTTCTTTCAATCCATTCATGTATCTCCGCAAAATTTTCTTCTCAATCTGAAACCGCCGCCAATATTCTCTACCAAAATGCTGTTTATTTTATTTTAGGTGCCTGTATCTGCGATCTCTTCGACGGACGTGTTGCCCGTATTGCAAAAAGAGAATCTTTGTTTGGTGCAGAATTTGATAGCTTGGCCGACATTGTTTCATTCGGCATGGCCCCAGCTTTAATGGTTTGTTTCCTCATTCTTGACCCTTCGCTTGACGGAAATTTAAGCTGGGTTGGCAACATCGGTAAAAACTTTGCCTGGGTCTTCGCCTTTATTTACTTACTCTGTGTTGGTGTGAGACTTGCACGCTTCAACGTTCTCACGAATCCTCTTGTTCCAGGGAATGAAAATAAAAATTCTAACAATGATTTTGTCGGTCTTCCTTGTCCCATCGCAGCGGGGATGATCGCTTCCATTGTTCTTCTCCTGATAAATGCCAACCTTGGCCCCGAGAATCTTAAAAAAATCTCGACTCTTTTTCTGCCAATCACTTTGCTCATTTCTTATCTCATGGTAAGTAACATTCGTTACCCAAGCTTCAAGCACATTAACTGGAATACTCGATTAAAAATACAAGTTTTTATTTCCATTTTCCTTTTTCTTATCCTCACCATAAAATATTTCCAATTTTCCATTCCGCTCATGTTTCTCGCCTTCATTCTCAATGGAATTGCATATTCATTTCGCAAAGGAAAACGACAGATTGCGTTGAATTTGAGAAATTTTGAAGCACCAGAAATTGGCAATAACCCTGAAGATAAGCCCTGAACAACCTGTGAATACTCTGGCAATTCCCCGGTGAACAACCCGCTCACAATCGTGTTCACAGGGAATGGCAAATACTTATCCACAAGAGAAAAACATATAACTCTCTCAAAACGAGAGAAATAGGAATGTATCCACAATATCCACGGATTGAAGAAGAGAAGAAGAATTAATAGGTATTTAGATACTATACTCCATTCAGGCGCTAAACCGCAGAGATGTTTGGCTGAAGGTTTTTTATTTTTTACATTTTTTTTCTTTTTCCCATTCTTGTCAGTCAAGCACGGTAGGGATTGGGGGTGTTACCAAGGTGTAGTATTTCCATTGCGGCAGGATTGCAAATGCCAAACCTGCTTCCCCATTGCGCCTTGGCATGTGGCTGCTGTGGTTATGTCATGGATAGGTGGGACTTGTCATCGGTGGAAATTCTTAGAGTTGACAGACTCGGGATTTTAGTGGATTCTACCCCATTCAAAGCATCCCTTATCTTTCTTAAACCAACATGCTCAGAATCCATCCTCATGCGCGAGGCCGCCTCGCTTTCACACTTATTGAGCTCCTTGCCGTTATCTTGATCATCGGCATCTTGTCTTCGCTCGCCGCGCTTGGCGTTCGGAGTGCCATGACGATGGCCAAAGACGCCGCGCTCAAGGCAACTTTCAGGCAATGGGCCATGGCGCTCAATAGCTATAAGGCCGCTTATAGCACATACCCCAACCTTGGGGCAGGCTACGATGTCGCGGGGGACACCTACTATTCCCTGGGCGAGGGCGATGTGGGGGAAAATTTCGTGCGCGCCCTTTCTGGCAAAAACATGGACGGAACCCGGATGAGCGACACGCAGCGCAAATCCCTGAATAGGGAGTTGAGGTCTTTTTGTGCTTTTCCCAATGATGTCTATCTTGATCAAGACCCAGCCACCAAGAAACTTGCTGACTACCTTGGCAATACCCATATCACCATCGTTTTGGATACGGACAATACTGGGGATATCATCCTGAAAAAAAAACCTAAGAATAAGACTGCGCTCAAGCTGCAAGATGGTGACCGCTTAAATGCCAAGATTTTCATCGGTACTTTTGAGGAAGACGCGGTTCAAAACGAAGGTCGTGACATTTTCATCTTCGAGTAACCTTGGTACCGTTTCTGGCAATCCCTACCGAATCGTTTTATTGCATCCTTTTTCCTATGGACAAAATTCTCCGCAACAGCCGCTGCCGCCCCGCCTTCACGCTCATTGAGTTGATGACGGTCTTGGCCATCATGCTCCTCATCGGTAGCATCGTGTTCACTCTCAAGCCGGAGAATCCCGAGGGTATCGCTGGAGCGCAACGCATCGCGTCCGAGGCTTTTCAGATTGCCCAAATGCGCGCCGTCCAATCCCCTAACCCTGACCGCAATCCTACCGAGAATCCGCTTTACAACGTCCGCACGCGCGTCCTCATCCTCAATGATCCTAGCATTCCCAGCCAGCATTTGCGTCTCATACGCATCATTGTTGGCGGCACGCTCCGGCTTGAGGAAGGCAAATCTGTCAATGTCCGTTGGTACGCCTCGGAGCCAGACGCTATGCTCCCGGAGGGGATCTATATGGTCGCGCCAGATGCCAAGGGCATCCGTGACCGCCGCCGCAGCATCATCGCGCCCAACGAGGGCAACAAAAACACTATGCGGCTCAACATTGAGCCAACCTTGGATGCCCAGCCCGATGGAAGTGGCGACAAGGAGTGGTTTTTCTACGAGTTTAACAATGATGGCACCAGCAACATGAAGAGCGCGACGCTCATGCTTGCAGAAGGTGAATGGAACCCGGGCGAGAACAATGTCCTTTTCCGTAGTGACCTTAACGTCGCCGGTTTTTGGTTGGCTCCTTCAGGAAAGACAGTTTTCTACACCAACTCGGATGAGATAGACGGCCAATAACACCATCGCCTAATTCCGTCGCCTCACGCTCCTCCCTATCACCCACTGAAGCCGACACACATGGACACTACCACCCACCACTCCACGCCACGCCATCACAAGGCTTTCACGCTCATCGAAGTCACGCTCGCTGTGGGCGTCCTCACCATTGCCGTCCTCACCCTCATCGGCCTACTTGGCAGTACTTTTTCCCAAGTGGAGGAAGTCGTGCAGACCAACCGAGCGCTTTCCGTCATCCAAACAGTCAATGCCGCCCTCGATTCCCCAAAAATCATAGCTGGGGACACAATCCTTGAAGGCGACAAGGATACTCCCGATTTCGATCGCCTCTATACCGTGCTCAGCCGCGCTGTGGACAAGAAAGTCATCCTCTTTTTCTACACGATGGAGGTAAAAAACGATAAAGGCTCCGTCGGCACCATCCCGATAGTCCACTACTCCGCCGGGGGCATTTTCACTCCGGAAGAGTATGTTACCCGAAACGGCGTTGGCCCTGTTTTTCGTGTAGAACTTTCGATCTCCAAGCTCCTAGAAAAACAGCAAATCGAGCTCGATACCAAAGACGCCATTCCCAAAAACAAAGAATACGACGGTGGTGCCCTCCCGGCCAAGGCAGAGGAATACGCCCTCGCTTTTCTGCCGCTCTACGCCGAAGTCTACATTCACCCTCCGAACAATCTCTCCCCCGAGCAGATTCCCGCCTCGAGGCCAATCCTCGGAGCCAATATAATCATCAACCGTTGACGAATATGCCCAGTCTGCAAAAGCAACATTCCGCCTTTACCCTCGTCGAGATACTTACGGCCACGGCGATTATGATGATCCTTATCGTCGCCATCTTGCGTATCTCCGTCGATGCTTTCCGCGCCTACGAGAGCGCAACGGCCATGCTTGCCACTTCTGCCGAATCGCGTGATGTCATTGTCCCTCTGCAGCAAGACATAGAGTCTGCCATCATTCGCAATGACGGCAATACGTGGATTCAAATCGAGCACGAGGCCGATGACTATCAGGGGAACCTCAACCTTGGCAGTTCACCAAAGCTCATGCTCTTCACCCCGGCGCCAGATAGGGTGAAATACGAGAATGGCCAGGCAGTCCAGATTCCTGGCGATGTCTGCGCAGTCCATTATCGGATCGCGCATCGCTCCCCCCACATCCAGACGGCAGATCCTTCGCAATGCATCTACGGTTTCTACCGCAGCATCGTGGACGCGCAGGCAAGTTTTGACACCGCTTTGCCCATCGCCCTCAACCCCAAAAACAAGAACGACGGATTGCTTGAATTTTGGAGAGGCTCGGCAGACGTGCTCGATCGGGAGAACAAGCGCGTCAGCCAGGACCTTCAAGATTGGATCCACGACCTCCACAACTTCAGGGCCAGCCACATCGTCGGCCTCTCTTTCAGCATCTGGTACTATGAGTTGAGCGACCCAACCAATCCTAGGCTGGAAGTCCTTGTGCACTCCGACTTCGCCAGTGATCTTCAGAACAACCTCGGCAAAGCGGGCCTCGACATTCAGGTGCAGAATTACACGAGGAGCCTCAAAATCGCCAATGGCAGCATCAGCATCGACGGGGCCGCTCCGAAGGAAAACATCCAGTTCAAAAATATTTCCTTCTCGGTGACGGTGCTCTCGCCAGAAGGCGCCAAGATCCTGCGTGGACTCCAGCAGAGCTTGAGCTCCCCGAAAATCCCACAGGCCAAGTTCGACGAAGTTGTGCTCCAGAATAGCCACACCTTCACGGGCTCCGCACGCGTGGGTTTGTGAGGGCTGGGAGTACGTCTGCGACCGCGCCCCTGGCGCGTTTCTCTTGTGGCCTATTCTTTGGCCAGCAGTACTTCTTCGAAACCAGCCTCGCTCGCAAAGGTGCTCAACTCGGCTATGCGCTCCCACTTCACCGAGGAATCAAAAATGAATAATATCACAATTGGGCGTCTCTGACTTTGAGTTGCCTTTGCCTCAGCCTCCGCCGTCTCTCTCGCTTTTACCGCCGCTTGGGCCAAGGCATTCCGCAGTTCCAGATTGTTTGTTCCACCAAAAAGCTGCTTGTTGAAGAGCACCACTTCAGGCATTGCCGTCAATACGAGCGTTGCCTGAGTCATCGCCCCCGGCCCCGGCGATTGGGCGATATGGGGTAACAGCGGAGCCTTCGGCTTATTATTCGTCCCGGTCAGCGAGACCGTCAGGCCAGGCGCATAAATAAATCGTGACTCCAGTAGCGTAAACAATACCGCAATCAATAAGACTGTTACCAAAGGCACTGCATCCAAGCGTGTTCCCGGCTTGGATTGGCTGGCTCGCAGGCCGAGCGGGCTATAGAAAGTCCTCACTGCGGAGAGGGCGGTGCAGAGCACCTTGCGCTCCAAAGAGGCAAGATGCTAGATTCGCGAAAAACGGCTTAGACGTCAGGCTTGGTCTTTTTCAGACCAGTAACGCGCTGTCCCTGCCATTGCCCTCGCTTCTTGAGCAGGTCCACACGCTCGAAGCGCTTGAGGACTGCGCGTTTGGTACCTCCCGAGGAGGCGGCGACTTTAAAACTATTGTGTTGCGACATATCGTTGCGGTTTGGGTGGATGATAATTGTGGAGGCGGGGAGGAAAGGAAACTTTTCTGTGCGTGCAAGCCGTCATTTCAGCGCCTTGGCTTTGCCACCAGGCACGCCCTGTGCCATGGCACGCGCCCGCAAGCGCAAGCCGTTCAGGCGTATGAAGCCGGTGGCGTCATTTTGGTTATACCAGCTCTTCACGCCTTCCATCGAGGCGATGTTTTCATCGTAGAGAGAACAGGGGGATTTGCGCCCGCAGGTGATGATGTTCCCCTTGTAGAGCTTTAGCTTCACGTGGCCCGTTACAAACTCCTGGCTCTTGTCGATAAAGGCCTGCAGGCACTCGCGCTCGGGTGCATACCAGAAGCCATTATAGATCAGTTCGGCATACTTGGGGATCAGCGAGTCGCGCAGATGGTGCAGATCGCGGTCCAGAGTGAGCGTCTCGATCTGCTTGTGCGCGTGCATGAGGATCGTCCCGCCGGGCGTCTCATAGACACCGCGGCTCTTCATCCCCACAAAGCGGTTTTCCACAATATCTACGCGGCCAATGCCATGCCTGCCGCCCAGCTTGTTCAACGTTTTCAATACCGCCCCAGGCGAGAGCTTCCTGCCATTCACGGCGACGCAGTCTCCGCGCACGAATTCCAACTCGACGTATTCGGGCTTATCTGGTGCATCTTCTGGCGAGGCGGACAGCTTGAACATTCCCTTGTTTTCGAGCGTCGTGGGGTCAAACCACGGGTCTTCCAAAATACCTGCCTCATAGGAAATATGCAGGAGATTGCGGTCCATTGAGTAGGGTTTCTTGAGTGAAGCCTCCACGGGGATTTTGTGCTCCTTGCAGTAGGCGATCATCTCCGAGCGTCCCGGGAAAAGCTCGCGAAAAGCATCAATCTTCCATGGTGCCACGATGTTCAGGCTCGGTGCGAGCGCCATATAAGTCAGCTCAAAACGGCACTGGTCGTTTCCCTTGCCCGTTGCTCCGTGCGCCACAGTGTCTGCGCGTTCCTTGCGTGCAATCTCCACCTGCGCTTTTGCGATGAGGGGACGCGCTATCGAGGTGCCGAGGTAGTATTGGCCCTCGTAAATCGCATTCGCGCGTACCATTGGAAAAATGAAGTCGCCGGCAAATTCTTCGACGAGGTCGAGCGTGTAATGCTTCGATGCACCCGTCGCCTTGGCCTTCTTGTCCAGTCCCCTCAGCTCCTCCTCCTGCCCAATGTCTGCAGCAAAGGTGATGATGTCTGCGGCGTAAGTTTCCTTGAGCCACTTGACGATGACGGAGGTGTCAAGACCACCGGAATATGCGAGGACGATTTTCATGTGCGGGAAATGAAAGGATGCCCGCCCAAAGTGCGCGAAAACCCTGAAGGCTCAACGGCAAACTACGTTCGCATGGCAGGCATACGCCGTCAGGCAAGCGAAAAAAAAGACCAAGATGCTATAAGCCGGATTCTGTGCCAGGCCTTGTGGGCCTGGTCGCGTTCATTCCTCTAACCCCAAGCGTTTCGCTTGAGATTCCGCCTTGCGGCGGTGCAACATACCCGGGAGTTTTGGACGGGCAGCCCACTCCCCTATTTTGTCTTGCACTGGATTGGGTTTGTCATGCCGACCTTGTCGCCAAAGCCGCGGTGGGCTCTTACCCCACCTTTTCACCCTTACCGGCGTGACCCGGCGGTTTATTTTCTGCGACACTTTCCGTTGCCAGCCCTTGACGGCTGACACCCGCGCTTACGCACGGAATCCTGCCCAGCAGTGTCCGGACTTTCCTCCCGGCAAAAAGCCGGGCGAACGCACACATCTTGATCGGCCTACACGCAAAGCCATTTCCCACGGATGGGCAAGCGGAAACACGCCCCCCAAAGCTCGCTTCGCGTGTTTCCCAGCCCTCCCGCATACTTCGTCTCTTTGCACAAACGTAACCCGAGAGCCACGCGCCTGCCATCTGCCACGTGTATCTTGTGTGCCATGACTCCGCGACACTGCGGGCAACCAACACAACACCACAAGCAATGAAAAAACTCTTCACCAAACAAGCCTACGGCAGGCGCCTCGCCGCCAGAAGCGCTGCGCCGCTGCTCAGCTCGCTGCTCGCATTTGCCGCAGTGCCCGCCGTAAACGCCCAAGACAGCGGACCTCTGCTCGATGCATTGGCGCGCAAAGGCGTTTTCACCGACCAGGAGGCCGAGGAACTGCGCGTCGAACTGAGCGCCGAAAACAACGCTTCGCTCTTCGCCTCTATTGCCAAGGGCAAAGCCACGCAATTCCTCAGCTTCAGCGGGCGCCTCCAGACGCAGTACGCTGGCATCGACACCAACGCCACGGGGGTGTCTTCCACCAACCACCTTTTCCTGCGCCGCGTTTACATCGGCATGGATGCAACTCTCTCAAAAAATTTCTCGGCTTCGTTTAACTACGATTTCGCAGGGAAAAGCTTTGATAAGGCCTTCCTCAGCTGGTCGGCCACCGCAGGGTCTCAGGAATTCTCGATCGACGCAGGCTTGCGCAAGGTGAACTTTGGCCACGAAGAAAACCTTTCCTCGGGAAGCCTCGACGCCATTGAGCGCTCCGGAGCCACACGCTATTTCGCCGAAGATAACAACGGTCGCCGTCTCGGTGCCGCCAGCTACCGTATCGGAGTCTTCTTCGACGGCAACAAGAACGCAGCCTCCGGCAAAACAACGGGCATCTTCTACGGTGCTGCGATCACCAACCCGGAACGTGTCTCCGACGTCACTTCCATCGGCGATAAAGTAACCAACACCTTCGCCTTCTGGGGCAACGTGGGATACAGCGGCAAAGTCTCCAGTGTGAGCTTCCTCCTCGGCGCCGGCTTCGGGTATCTGCCAGGGCAGGGCGGCGTCACAGGCAGCAACGTGACAACAGAGAAGGACTCTCTCGCCGTGGGATCGCTCTATGGCTCACTCAAGGCGGGCGACTTTACGCTCAAGGCCGAACTGCTGTTGGGCAGTTCCGAAAACGACAAAATCATCAACACCGGTGCGGGTGGCGCTATCATTCGCCAAAATACCTCGCCCTGGGGCTTCTGGGTACAGCCCTCCTACAAGATTACGGAAAACCTTGAGCTCGTCGCCCGCTATAGCTACCTCGACAGTGACTTGCGCGGCGTCAAGGTCTCCGACGGCGTCCGCTCCGCCCCGGCCAGTCTAACGGCCAATACGCTCCACGAATACTATGCCGGTCTGAACTACTATTTCCTCGGCAACGATGTGAAATTCCAGCTCGGCTATGTGGGTGGTCGCGCTACGCGCGAGGGCAAGAAAAGCGAGAGCGTCAGTGGCCTTCGCTCCCAGATACAGATCAACTTCTGAGGCGCAAAAAAAACACCGTAGAGAACCGAACACACACCTAATAACACAAAAAAGACTACCATGAAACATACACTGATCACCATCATCACAGCCACACTCTCGTTGGCAGCTTCCACCGCTGCCTCGGCACAAAAACTCGTCATCAAGGGTTCAGACACCCTTGGGGCCAAGCTCGTACCCATGCTCGCCGAGGAATACAAGACGCGCAACAAGGGTGCCACCTTTGAAATCGCCGCCGAAGGCTCCAGCACAGGCATAGCGGCCATTATCGGCAACACCGCGCAAATCGGCATGTCGTCCCGCCGCGCCAAGGCTACCGAGATCTCTGCTGGCAGCGCCAAGGGCGTCAAACTCAGGCCAATCGTCGTCGCCTACGACGGCATCGGCATCATCATTAACGGCGGGAATCCTGTTGCCACGCTTACGCGCCGCCAGATTGAGCTAATCTTTACTGGCGAGTACACCGACTGGTCTTCCGTGGGCGGCAAAGCTGGGCGCATCTCCATCTACACGCGCAACACCTCGTCGGGCACCTACGCTGACTTCAAGGAACTCGCCATGAGGAAGCGCGACTACGCCTCATCATCGCAAAAGATGGCAGGTAATGAACAGATCGCCTCCGAGATCGCCCGCAATCCCAATGGCATCGGTTACGTCGGCCTCGCCTACCTGCAGAGCGTTGGCATCAAGGTCGTGGCCATCGACGGAGTATTGCCGTCACAAGAAAGCGTGCAGGGCAAGAAGTATCCCTATGCCCGCCCGACCTTTTACTATACCGATGGCGAGCCCAGCGGCGAAACAGCCAAGTTCATTGACTTCACCCTCAGTGACGAAGGGCAGGCTATTGCTAAAAAAGTCGGCTTCGTCCCCGTGCGCCCAATCTCCCAAAAGTAGGCGCACACATCAGGCTTCGTGCTCAAGGCACACAACGACAACTCCGACCGAGGGCAAAGTCTTGGTCGGGGTTGTTCGATCCCCCTGCTTCTTCCTCGCTTCTGTTGGGGCGCGAACGGCAAAAATAAACAGACCCAAGGCAAAAGCCCTGGGTCTGGCACGCCTACTGACGCATGTGGCGTGTTGCCTCGGGCTCGCTCAGAATTGGAAGATGGCTTGGACGCCGAGCGCGTACCCGTTCTTAAAGGTTCTGTTGTCACCGGAAGCATGAATCCACGAAAACTCGCCACGGATGCGGAAGTTTTGCGTGAAGGCATATTCCGGGCCAACGGAAAATTGGACGAAGTCGAGGTCGTCGTCGTGATGGGCACCACTAAGGCGGGCGATTGCCGATGCCTTGCGGGCGAGGCCGGGAAATGTGTATTTGGCAAATGCGAGCCAAGAAAAAACACCACTCTTGGAAGCTTCGTTTTCCGAGTAAGTAAGCTCGCCCGCAATTTCGAGATCCGGCGTCACTTGGTGAGAGAGCCAGGCGTCGAACACAAATTCGTCCTTCACCTCGGTGGAGTCGTTTTTCGTGTCATAGCCGATGCCAGCGAAAAATTGGGTCCGGTCGGAAATTTTCCACTTGAGGTAGAGCATGTAGCCGAGGTTATGCACGTCAGCGTCGCCCGCATAGAAACCTCGATTTCCCGAGTAGAGCGAGTCGGTGATGGAAGCGCCGATGGTGACCTTGTCTTTTATCGTGACGTTGGCGTCGATGCCCGTCGCGTAGCCGGGGATGCCCGTAATGAGCCCGTAGGAAATCTGGTTCATCTGGTTGGCGTAGAAAGATTCGTAGCCGAAGTTACTGAGGAATTTCCCGCCCTTCACCGAGAAGCCTACGCCAGTGGGGCTCTCACGGGAGATGGAAACGTAGGCATCGAGAATGCCCGCTTCGTGCCCGTGGGAGTGGGCGTTGTCTGGCACATAGAGGAGGCTGACTCTGCCGCCCAACAGTCGATATTTCCCGTTAATGCCCAGAAGGACGGCGTCCATGTTAGCCTGTTCTGAGTCAAAGAGAGAATAGTCCCTTCCGCTATTGCTTAGCCCGCTGCCAGGGCTGGCCTTGGTGAAGGCTGCCGTTGCAGCAGCATAGCCGTCCACGGAGAGGTAGTCGTTGATGGCGACCTCGGCATTGACAGGAAGCACGGCCGCCGCCGTGAGCAAAGCCGGAAGCCCGGTAATTTTTGTGAGTCTGTTCATGTTCTTGGATGGTGTGTGTATGGAGGGTTGTTGGCGACATGGAACACAGTGCCCAATGGGCAAGAGCCTTGCGGACACAAATCCCCCGCTGCCAAACCTTAGGCCGAAGAGAAGCCGGAACAATGCCAACTTGGCAATCCTTTTGAAAAAAAGCAACCTATCTGGACTTTCTTTGTCGCCAATCCCCATGTCATCTCCTTTCACGCAAAAGAAAGCCTTGGTAATACTGGCCGACGGTTTTGAAGAAATCGAAACGGTAACGCCCATAGACCTTCTCCGACGCGCTGGAGCGCAAGTCACCCTGGCAGTGACAGGCTCGCTGCCTCCCTCGGGCCTCGTGAAAGGCCGTTGCGGGGTAGCCATCCAGGCAGAAGTCTCGCTGGATAAGATCTCGGTGGACGCGCTCGCATTTGATCTGCTGCTCATCCCGGGCGGCCCGGCTGTGATGGCTTTGCGCAAGGACAGGCGTGTGCGTGAGTGGGTGGTCGCTTTTGCCCAAAGCCAGCGCTGGATCGGCGCGATATGCGCCGCACCTCTCGTGTTGCACGACGTAGGTGCCCTGGCTGGCCGACGCTTCACCGCTTACGCCACAACGCGCGACGAAATGCCGGCAGCACTCACAGGCGAACGTGTTGTGCGCGACGCCAACATCATCACCTCGCGCAGTGCCGGCACTGCCTTGGACTTCGCCCTCGAGCTGGTACGCGCCCTCTACGGTGATGACGCGACCCGGAAACTTTTTTCAGAAATTCTTGCCTGAACACGCCCGCTCCTCTTCCCCACCCCGCCATGCACGCACAACCTTCGCCTTCCGGCGCCCCACGTCGCGCCTTTCTGAAGACCCTCGGCGCAAGCCTCATCGGCGCCCCTTTCATCGCACGAGAACTTTTTGCCAACCCACCCTCCAGCCGCGTGCGCTACGCGAGCATTGGTGCCTCGGGTCAGGCATGGACGGACCTCAGCGCCATCGCCCGTGGCAAAAACGTCGAGGTCACCGCCGTGTGCGACGTGGACACTGCCAACATGGCGCGTGCCAAACGCGATTTCCCCAAGGCACGATTTTATCAAGACTGGCGCGAGCTGCTCGACAAAGAGGCAGCCCACATCGACTGTGCCGGAGTGTGTACCCCGGACCACATGCATGCCCCCATCGGCATGAGCCTCATGCAACTCGGCAAACCCATTTATTGCCAGAAACCCCTCGCCCACAGCCTCTACGAAGTGCGCCGCTTGGCCGAGCTCGCCAAAGAGCAAAAACTCGTCTCGCAAATGGGCATCCAGTGCCACTCTGCCGGGCCATACCGCCTGGCCGTGCGCCTCTTGCGTGAAGGCATTATCGGCAAAATCTCTGAGGTGCACTCGTGGAACTACAAGACTTGGGGAGATAGCGGCACATTGCCCAACCGTAATGACCGCGTGCCATCAAGCTTGGCTTGGGATCTGTGGCTCGGCGTGCGCCTCAAGCGCCCCTACATCCACGACGGCTATTATCATCCCGGCAACTGGCGTAAACGCCTCGACTTCGGCACAGGCACTCTCGGCGACATGGCTTGCCATATTTTCGATCCCATCTTTGGCGGCTTGGGCCTCGCTGCGCCTACACATGTGCGCTCCGAAGGCGAAGCCCCCAAGGCTACCAACTGGATGCCCGACGCCAAAGTCGTCTACACATTTGCCCCCACAGCGCACACAGATGCCAGCGGCCTGAGGCTCACGTGGACGGATGGCCAACGCACAGTAGCCGATATCGTAACCCAGACCCTCGGTACACGCAAACGCCCCAACGAAGGCTCGCTCCTCATCGGTTCCAAAGGCGCCATGCTGCTTCCACACGTTGGCTTGCCCGTTCTCCTTCCAGAAGAGCAGTACAGGGAAAAATACCGCGAGCGAGGCCTCGACCACTGGCAGCAATTTGTGGATGCCGTGCGCGGCCTCGACACCACACAGGCAGATTTTGCTTACTCCGGGCCACTCACCGAAGCCGTCCTCCTCGGTGGTGTCGCTTCGCGCTTCCCGGAGACCACGCTCACATGGGACAGTGCCCAATTGAAATTTGACCATCCCGCCGCCAACACACATACTCACCGCGAGTACCGGAAAGGATGGGAAGTTAACGGCCTGTAAGGGCCGACGAATGCTCGATTGCTACGATTAAAAAGATGTCCTTGGAGGGCAGGGGGGCCTCTCTTCTGCACCTCACAGCCGTGTGACGCGAGGAGGGAGAATAGCCTGCGCGGGAAAAATCAGATGGGAGAATTCGCCAAGATTCCCTTACTTTCCGCTTCCCCATTGGGGCGGGGTCGCATAGGCTAGCGCGCTTTATCCATTTCCACATGGCCACCTCCTCCTCCCTCTACGTAACGATGGATGCCAACGAAGCCGTGGCTTCCGTGGCGCATCGCTTGAGCGAAGTCATTGCAATTTATCCGATCACGCCTTCTTCGCCCATGGCGGAG
>JAITHA010000076.1 GCA_031280235.1 Puniceicoccales bacterium
ATGCGCCCACCTCCATTAACTATGCGCTGGAGAAACGCTTGTATCAACAGTTGCGCGGCGGCTTCTTTATAATAGGAACCCCTTTCCCAAGATTCAAAGTTTTCACGAAAAAATTGTTGGAATGCTGCCAGCAACTTTTTCATGTCCAGCCGACGATCGGGCATCACATACCATTCTTGCTCTTGGTTGGGAATGCGGGTTTGCGCCACACATGTTAATTCACGAGGAATGATTTCACGATAAATGCGATTGCTGATTTTTACGCTGGGACGCGTGCGGATTAAACCAATGTCTTCTACGTATTGTTGATCGTCTGTCTTGGGGTTCAATATTTTGCCCTTCGTGGCGATACCATTTATTCATGTCTTCTCTGCGCAAATAGCACTCAAGCGAGCGAGCAATAGCGCTACACGCGGTGGAATCCCCTTTATCGGGTCGCCTCGTGCCGTTTATGTATTTTCGATATTCGCGCAGGCGCAGGCATAGCGCCTACCCGCGTTCAGAGCACCCATCATCGCCAGCAAAGTGCTCGTCTTGCCTGTCTGGCGCGGCGCATGCAGCACAAAATAGCGCTTATTCTCAATAAGCCACTGTATTTCCCCCCAATCCACACGCGAAAGCATGTCAATGTGGTAATGGTCTTCAGAAATGATCGGGCCTGCATTGTTAAAAAAACGTTCCATGGGAGTTCCGTCTGTTTCTTGATTTGGAGAGTTTCAAAACCCTAGGTTGTGCGACAAGGGCAAACTCGGCTTTCTGAGAATCGAAAGTTGTGTCTCAGCCCGTTGAGGGCGGGTGCCAGCATCGCAAAAGGAGAGAATTGCTGATGACGGAGACAGAGCTGAATGCCATCGCTATGCCCGCAACGGTGGGATTGAGAAAACCGAGGGCGGCGAGCGGGATGCCGAGGATGTTGTAAACAAAGGCGAAAAAGAGATTCTGGCGGATTTTGCGTAGTGTGGCACTGGAGAGCGAGAGCGCGGTGGGTACCTCGGCTAGATCTCCTCGCATGAGCACGATGTCAGCTGTCTCAAGGGCGATGGCGGAGCCCGCGCCGATGGCGAAACTCACATCAGCTGTGGCGAGGGCAGGGGCGTCATTAATGCCGTCGCCGACCATGCCGACGACGGTACCGTTTTCGCGCAGGCAAGCGATGTGCGCTGCCTTGTCTCCGGGTAGGCAGGCGGCGGTAAACTCACCGATGCCAGTGGCGGTAGCAACGGCGCGAGCGGCAACCTCGTTGTCGCCAGTGAGCATGATGACGCGGATCCCCGCTTCACGCAGCCGAGCGACGGCAGCTTTCGAGGTAGGTCGCAGACGGTCGGTAGCGGAAAACCATGCTAGCAAGTGCGCGTCTTCCGCGAGGCCGGCCACCGTGTTGCCGTTTTCCATCAAGCCGTCAGGTGGCGTCGCCTCGATATATGAAAGACCTTCGGCGACAAGAAACGCGGACGAGCCGAGTCGCAGCATTCGTCCCTCGACGCTGCCGCGCACGCCACTTCCCGCAATGGCGGCAAAATTGCGCACGGGCACATCCGCTGCGATACCGTTCTCGCGAGCGTGCCGCGTGATGGCCTCGGCAAGCAGGTGCTTCGAGCCTTGTTCAAGGCTGGCAGCGAGGCGTAGCGCATAGGAGGCATCCACGTTCGTCGTCGTGCGAATCTCCGTGATAGTGGGGCGGCCTTCCGTGAGTGTTCCTGTTTTGTCGAGTGCGAGCACGTCGATTTTTTGTGTGCGCTCCAACGCGGCGGCATTGCGCACGAGGATGCCCGCACGAGCCCCGAGGCCTAATCCCACCATGATGGCGGTAGGCGTCGCGAGTCCAAGCGCACATGGACATGAGACGACAAGCACGCTGACCGCATTCACAAAAGCATCGGCAAACGCCCCCGTTTTTACGCTGACGAATCCCGCTGCTTTGAGCCCCCAAGTCGCTGCAAAAGTGAGCGTCGCAACGCCGAGAATCGACGGTACAAAAACGCCCGCCACCCTGTCTGCCAGCCGTTGCACGGGCGCACGCGAACCTTGTGCCTCCTCGACAATGCGCATAATGCGCGCGAGTACCGTGGCCGTGCCAACACTGGTAGCCCGAGCCCGGAATGCACCGCACTGATTTAACGTGGCGGCAAAAACGGACGAGCCAGCAGCCTTCGCGACGGGCGAGGCTTCACCAGTCAACATCGATTCATTCACGTAGGATTCGCCGGAGACGACGACACCGTCCACAGGTACGCTCTCTCCCGCCTGCACCACAAAGACATCGCCAACGGCCAACGTCGCAATTGGGAGCTCGTCCACCACACCCCCTTCACGTTCCACGCGCGCTGTCGCAGGTCGGAGCTCTGCCAAAGAGCGGATGGCGGAGGACATTTTACGCCGCGCACCCGCCTCTAAAAGTTTCCCGAGCAAGACTAGCGTGATGAGCGTGGACGACACCTCAAAGTGCATTTGCTCGTGCAGTGCAAATGGCAACTCGGGGCGAGCGGTTTTTATCGTCAAGGCCACGACACCGTAGAACCATGCGGCGCTTGTGCCCAGCGCCACGAGCACATCCATATTGGCAAAGCCACCGCGCAACGCCTTGGATGCACCCCGGTAAAAACGCCAGCCAGCAACGAACTGAACAGGCGTAGCAAGCGCACATTGCAGCCAAGCCGACAACATCCCATGCTTATCAAAAACACCCCGAAGCCACGACTCTGCACCCATCCAGCGATGCCCCGCATGGTCGCTGCCCAGCATGAAAAACATTTGCGTAAGCAGAGGCAAAGTGAGCACTGCAGCAAAGGCAAAAAGCGTAAGTTCACGCCACTTAGTCTGTGCCTCCTCAACGAGCTTGGCCTTTTCTGCCTCATCGTCAGACTCGGGAAACACCTTGGTATCAAACCCCGCGCGAACCAAGCGAGCTGCGAGACTCTTGGGCGAGTGAAGCGCAGGATCATATTCAACACATGCCTTGGATGCGGCAAAATTCACGACAGCAGCAACGCCAGCCTGAGTATTGAGAATGCTCTCAACCCGCTGCGCACAGCCCACGCAAGACATGCCCTTTATTGAGAAATGCACGACTCGTGCAGTGGTGTTGGGTAGCGGTGTTGTGGGCAGTGAATTCATCGCGGCTGTATCTCCGTGCCGAGTGTCTGAGGCATCGTCAAAACCAGCGCTTTCGCCAAAAATAGAGCAACATACCAAAGGCAAATATCCCCATGATGGACAGACAGACGAAGTAGCCGTACTGGGTTTTGAGTTCGGGCATGTTCTCAAAATTCATCCCATAGATACCGACGACGAAAGTGAGTGGGATGAAAATGGAGCTGATGATAGTGAGCACGCGGATAATGTCGCTCGTGCGTCGTTCCTGCAACATGTGGTGGTAGTCTTGGAGTTCTTGCAGAATCATGCGTGCGTGTTCCACACGGTCCCCTGCGCGGATGACGTGGTCCACGAGGTCGTGCAAATACATGTCATGTAGTTGGGAGAGAAGCTCGTGGTCGAGGCGCTCAATACTGCGCACAGCTTCGCGCATCGGGGCTGCTATGCGGCCTAGGCGCACGATGATGCGTTTGAGGTGATAGACCTCGTCAATGTCTAGCGAGCCGCTTCCGATAAGCACCTTGTCTTCGAGATCGCCTATGGAGTCCTCGATTTCCTCGGTCAAAAAGAGCATCCGGTCCACCAGAGTGTCCAGCAGAGAGTAAAACAGGTAGCCCGTCCCCAGCTTGCGGATGCGCCCGGTGTTTTCCTTCAGGCGGTGCTCTACAGCTTCGAAGACAGGCTCGTCGTTTTCGTGAAAGGAGATGACGAAGTTAGGAGAGGCGATGATCGATATTTGCTGGCCGCGCACGCCCAGTATTGAGGAGTCATCCGTCTCGGATGAACTGGCTGCCTGCCGTATGCTGGTCATCTGATAGTTGTCAAATTTCAGGCGCACACCGCGCGAGATGGCCAGCAGCATATTGTCGTACTCGTCTATCTTTGTGCGTGACCAGACGGCGAGCATGTCTTCCTGCGCGAGCATTGGGATGTTGAAGATTGCACCGACGATGTGAAGGATCTCCGGGTCTGTCAGCCCCAACATCTGCACCCACGTCACTCCGGGGCGATCCATGTAGGCGGGGAGGCGGTCGACGTCGGAAAATTCCTCCACCCGACATTGGTTTTCCGTATAGTAGGTGACGCGGAAGCGTGTTGGCCCAGTGCTTTCAAAAGGGCTCGCGGCAGGAAGCTCGCCTGGTGCACGTCCGATTTCGCTTGGGTCGTGGTCTGAGACAGCCTCTATATCCTCGGGTGGAGGCGCGATATCCTCGGAGTGTAGTGGCAGGCGGTCTTCGCCAATGCCATGTTTTTGCTTAGCCGCGCTGAGACGTGCATTCGCGAATTTTTGCGAACGTTGGAGGGCACGGCGACGGCGGTCAGAACGGCGTTTCATGATGCGTCCCTTTTTGCTCAACACCATGTCCGTGCCCAGCCTCAAATCAAAATCGAAAGCCCTTTCGCTGCCTCTTGAGGCGTTGGAGAGGGAACAAAAACTTGGATTCTTTGTCGCCCCGTGTCCCACATCCAACGAGTTTTTTACAGCACTACAACGCCATGCCCAAGACCACCCGCCTCGCGCGCCTTCTGGCCTTTGTCGCCATTCTCGCCGCAGCCAAGCCAGCTGTCCTCACGGCCAATTCTCTCAAAGTTCAGCGCCTTCAGGGTGCTTGCCTTTCGACGCCTCCGCCTCCTGAGGCTGAGGTACTTTTCGACGGTACCGAGGAATCTACCAAGGTTTGGGAAGCGGGTAAAAAAGGAGGCAAACTCTGGCCCGTCAAAGGCGGGGTTTGGGTAGATACGGCGTGTGACATGCGCACGCGCAAAGCCTACGGCGACCTCCAGCTCCACCTCGAATGGCGCGTTCCCAAGGACTACCGCAATGACGGCCAAAAGGGCGGCAACAGTGGCGTCATCTTCATGGATGGCCCGGGTGGTTGGTACGAAGTCCAGATTCTCGAATCCCACTCCAACTCTGGCACCTACGCCAAGGGTATGGCTGGTGCACTCTACAACCACTACGCCCCGAGCTCCAACCCATCCTTGCCCAAGGGTGAGTGGCAGAGTTACGACATCACTTTTACAGCTCCGCGCTGGGATGAGGCAGGTGAACTTCTCTCAAAGCCCAAGTTCACCGTCGTCTACAACGGTGTCACCGTCCAAAAGGATCAAGAGCTCACCGGTAGCACGCGCCGCCATCCAGATCCTGCGAAAAACCCAATCCGAAAACACAAACCCCGCCTTCCATTCACTCTCCAGTGGCATAATGATCCCGTCGAGTTTCGCAATATTTGGGTCATCGACCTTGAGAAACCGGTAAAGAAGGAGTGAGCGGAAGGAAGGGCGGCTGGGTTTAGGTGTCCGCGCGCACTTGGATTTCCGAGTCGTTGAGAGAGACGACTGTGATGGCGCTGCCGCGCGAAATTTGATGCAGAGGCGTCGAGGCTTTGTAGCGCACGCCTCGAATTTCAACCACACCAGAGAGGCGCAAATCCGTCACCGCCACACCACGCGCGCCAGGGTCCGGTAGCTTGTCGTGGTCGCTTGCTTCGGCATATGCCAGTGGAGATGCCGTGGCGCCTGATTCCAGTGTGGCCTCAAGCACGAGGCGGTTGTGGAAAAATTTTTGTGGGAGAAAACGCCAGGCTACCGCTCCCAGTGCCATTGCGAGCAAGGTGCCCAAACCCAGTTGCAGGAGAAGCCGCGTGCTCGTTGCCGCGTTCCACACCAGCCCTTGGTCTGGCCAGATGTCGGCCATGCTCCACACGAGCCCGCCTCCAAGTGCAAGCAGCCCGAGGGAAAGAAAAACGTAGGTACCTGCGAAAAAGAAGGCTTCGACAATGATGAGTGCCAATCCTGTGCCGAGCAGCAGCAAGGGTTCGTACCCAGCCAGTCCGGCAGCATGGTTCCCGGCAAAAACGATGAAGAACAGGATGCCTCCAGTGATCCCAAAGGCGCCAAAGCCGGGTGTTTTGTATTCAATGAACAAGCAGAGCCCGCCGATGGCGATCAACACAGGTGCCATCCATTGGATCAACAATGAGAGATGCTCCGCCCAGTTTTTTTCAAAGCGGCGCACGATGTGGCTGGGCCCGCAAATTTCTTGCAAGAGCGCATCTACACTGGGCGCAATGCCTGCCGCGAGCAGGGGCTGTGGCGGGCTCCCGTAGGTGTGTATCGCCTCCTGCGCCGTCAGCGTGAGCAGGTTGCCCTTGGGCTTGATTACTTGTTCGCCGATTTTCAGCTCGTAGTCCGAATCCATCATCGCGCGTTGGACGGCTTCGCGGTACACGCCCTTGCCGCCGGAGAGTGCACGCACGCGGGCGTCGATGTAGCTGTGTAGCTTGCGCTTCATCGTCTCGCCAATTTCGGCTCCAGAGCTGGCTACGACATCTGCCGCGCCCATTGTCCCGTTAGGCGCAAACCAGATTTCATCCGTCACGGAGGCGATATAGGAACCTGCGGAAATGGCCTCCTTATTGACGTAGGTGACCGTGCGTCCGGGAAATTCTGACAGCGCACTCATGATGGTCAGCATGGACTCCAGATCGCCGCCCGGTGTGTTGAGATCGAGAAGAAAGATGTCGCATTTTTGCGCAAAGGCTTCCTTGAGTGCGCGCCGTAGGATGAATTGGCTCGGGGAGCCAATTTCACCGTCGAGCCGGACTACGTAAACGGTTTGAGATTTGGACGGCGCGAGGTCGGCGAGCGCTAGCGTGGATACTAGCAAGGCAGCGATGCAGAGGGAGAAGCGGACGAGGACATGCAAGGACATGCGCGCCCTTCAACAGAAACACTTGCTCCTTGGCAATGCTCCAACGGCCCGGAGTCGGAGCGAGCCCTGCCGCCAGGGGCTACATTTTCCCGAGCTCCACGGAGCGCGCGATTGCCGCGCGAACGACCTCCTCAAAAATGTTGTGGAGCCCGTGGTGTTCGAGGACACGCAGGCCGGCAAAGGTGGAACCGTTGGGCGAGGTGACGGCGTTGCGTAGGGCTTCCGGGCTCAAGCCAGTTTGCTCAAGCAACTTTGCCGCGCCGATGAAAGTCTCCCGCACAAACAGGTGTGCATCGTCCGGGGACAAGCCTGTCTTTTCCACGCTGCGCTCAAAGGCGTGGACGATTTCAAAAAAGAATCCTGGGCCGCTACCACTGGCGGCGGAGACGGTGTTCATTAAGGCGGCGTCCATACGCCTGACTTTCCCAAGAGCGCCAAAATATTTTTCCACCGTCCGGGCGTCATCGTTCGCGAGGCTTTCGGGAGCTGTCCAGGCCGTGATGCCCGCACGTACTTGCGCCGGCGTGTTTGGCATGATGGCAGCGATGCCGCGCGCTTTCCCGAAAAGGGTGCTCAAGCGCTCTGTCGTAAAACCAGCCAGCACAGAGAGCACGAGGCGCCCGGCGGTGAGCTCGCACAGGCGTGGGTCAAGAAGGGCAAATTGCTGGGGCTTGCAAGCGAGCACGAGTACGTCGGCGCGGGCGAGCAGGTCGTCCACGTTTTTCGCCAAGCGGATGCCTGTGTCTGCCGCGAGGCGCCGAGCACTTGTGCCATTGCCGCCGAGGCAGGCCATTTCATCCGGAGAAAGGATGCGGGCAGCGATCAGGCCGTGGGCAATTGCCGAGGCCATTTTCCCGGTTCCGAGGAAGGCTGTTTCTACCATGGTCTGGCGGAGGGCAGGGGTTCGTCACGAAGCGTCTGTGGGCAGCGAGGCCTTGAGACGTTCGATGATGGTGGGTGTCACCTGGATACCGCCAAGCGCGAGCGCGCGCAGCGCCGCCCCGGCGACAGGCGGTATTTGTGGCACTTGTGTGGTGGCCCCAGGGAGCACGCGCTGCAGGCGTTGTTTGAAAATCTCTGCTCCAGGCTCGTTTAGCACCACGCCCCCGGTGATGCCGAGCTTCAGCCCAGTGGCAGGGAAATCCAGTTTGCGTGCCACGGCGACGACCGTCTCAAGCACCGAGTCCAGCGCGTCTTCCACGACGGTGCGCGCCACGGCGTCGCCCATCAAGCAGGCTTGGGTGACGTATTTTGCGAGCGAGGCGACCTCGGCTTTCGTCATTGGTTGGCCAGGGTTTTCGAGGCTGTCCTGGTGTAGTCGTTGTGAGATTTCGCCATATTCCGAGAGCCTTAGGGCGTCAAAGATGAGCTGTTCAAGCATTGTCGGTGTCCCGCGCCCGTCTTTGGCGCGCAGGGCGGCCTTGATGCCGCGGATGGCGATGTCGTGCGCGCTGCCTTCGTCTGAGACAAGGTAGTCCACGCCGCCCGCTTCCCATTCGCGCCCATCAGCGGTGCGCCCATAGCATTTTGAGCCTGTGCCCACTATGAGCACGATTCCCGAGCCGAGGCCGAAGGTGGCGGCGTGGAGTGCGCGCGTGTCATTGGCCACTTCAAAGCGGGATATCTGTACCTTGTCGAAAGCGGCTACAAGCTTGGTGAGAAGGCGTGCTGCAGAGCTGTCGTTGACGCCCGCCATGCCGAAGAAAGCGGCGGTGCAGGCCGAGATGCCTTGGTCTGATTGGGTTGCTGCGCTCAGCGTGGCTTCGAGGTTTTCGGCAGCGGCTTTGGGCCCGGCGGTGTTGATGTTGCTTGAGTTGCCTGTGGCAAAGGCACGGCAGGAACCATCGGACGAAACGGCGAGAACGCGCGTTCGCGTGCCGCCTCCGTCTATTCCAGCGTAAAGGGGAGAGGGTGTGAAACTCATGAGAAACAAAGAAACGATGAAGTAGGATGGTGCGGCAATATCATAACGGGAAGGTGTCTGACGCAGGATGGCGGGTTTCACCCAATCGTAACATTACTGGCGTACGGGCGTCACCTACCCTTGATACTGTCTTGCATGGCCTCGCAAAATCGGCGAGGCACGAAAACGCAAAAATAGCCATGTCCGACGACATTACCAAGGGCAGAAAAATACTTATCGTGGACGACGAGCCGGATGTTACCGAGCTGGTCGCCTACAATTTGAAGGCGAAGGGTTTCGTGGTCGAAAGCCTCAACAATCCCGATGCCGCTATTGGTCAGGCGCACACATTTCAGCCTGACCTCGTCATCCTCGATGTGATGATGCCGCGCCTGAACGGCGTCCAGATTTGCCGCATGTTGCGCGCAGACCCGGTATTCAAGCTCACGCCCATCATTTTCCTGACGGCGCGAGCCGAGGAAAATGATCGGGTGCGTGGCCTTGAGAACGGGGCGGACGACTACATCACCAAGCCTTTTAGCACCAAGGAGCTTGTCCTGCGTGTGCAGTCCCTCTTGCGCCGCGCCACCCTGTCATCGCCTCCCACCTCTGAGGCCATGCCCAGCACAGCACCGCTGCGCGCGGGGGCGCTCACGCTTGATGTAGAGCGCCACGTCGTTTCCGTCAACGGCTTGCCCGTCACGTTGACGGCTACTGAGTTCAAGCTTCTTCACCTTTTGATGAAACGCCGTGGGCGCGTGCAGACACGCGAGCATCTGCTCATCAACGTCTGGGAATATGAGACGGAGATCGAGACGCGCACTGTGGATACACACGTTCGGCGTTTGCGCGAAAAGCTCGGTTCTGAAGCCGCTTGGATAGACACCGTCCGGGGTATCGGCTATCGCTTTGCCGAGAATGCCCCGGCCTCTCAGCTCCCTCCTTTGCCGCCATGCCCGACATCCTTATCATCCTCGCCCTTGTGCTCCCGCTCGTCGGCACACTCCTCGCCCTCGCGCGAGTCCGCCACGAGGCGCAACAACTTGCGGAAGTCGCCCGAGCGCGCCAGCAAGCATCGACGCTGAATACGTATACGGGCCTTGGTCCTTTGCGCGAGGCGCTGGTTGAGCTCATCCGCGAGAACGCGCGTCTCCAATGCCTCTGCAGCGGGCAGCTCGCCCAGCTGGAAGCCACGCTGGGCAGCCTCCGCGAAGCCGTACTCATCATCAACGGAGATAACGCGATCCTCCTCGCCAACAAGGCCTTCATGGCAATTTTTCCTCAAGCCAATGCGACACCTGGACGGCGCATCGAACGAGTGCTTCACAGTGTCGCCTTTCTCGAATACGTTGGTGCGGTGCGTAGCGGAGGGGCTCCGGCACGACAGGAAATCAAGATCATCTCTGCCGGGGACAGTTTTGAGGAAGGTGCGCGTTGGCTAGAAATCTCTGGCGCGAAAATCCCTGCCGCAGATGGAACGGCAGGCACTTGGGCCTTGTTTGTCTTGCACGACGTCACGCACCAAAAAAAGCTTGAGGCGGTGCGCAAGGAATTTGTGGCAAACGTTTCGCATGAATTGCGCACACCCTTGAGCGTCATCACGAGTGCTGCAGAAACTCTTGCAGACGGGCATGCCGCGATGCCGATTGCCGATCGCGCCCGTTTTCTTGGGATCATCCAGCGACATGCGGTCCGGCTCGCTTCTTTACTCAACGACCTGCTCACTCTCTCGCGTCTTGAATCGCACGACTCAGGCCTGCACCTTGAGCGCGTTTCGCTCCAGGTACTTGTCAGCTCTTTCTTGGAAGATTGTCGCGCACGCCCGGCAGCGGCGGGCCGCCAGATCACGGCAGACATCGCATCAAATATTGGAGAGCTGTGGCTGGACCCGCTCAAAATTGTTCAAGTGCTTGAAAACCTTTTCGACAATGCCCTCAAGTATACACCAGCGGGCTCGGCTATTTCTCTCACGGCGTGTCTCCACAACCAGGCGCCAGACAAGGTCGAGTTGCGTGTTCAAGACAATGGGCCTGGCATTCCAGCTGCAGACTTGCCGCATATTTTCGAACGTTTTTACCGCGTGGACAAAGGGCGTTCACGCGAGACTGGAGGCACGGGCCTTGGCTTGAGCATCGTGAAGCACATTGTGCAGCTGCATGGCGGCCACGCCACCGCCTCAAGCAACCACGGCAAGGGAACGACTTTCACGCTCGTCTTCCCCATCGGGGGGGGCAACTCGCTGCCCACTGCCCCGTAGCCATGCTGCGAAGCGGAGGCACGTGGAGGCGTGTCTATTGCCTCCACGTACTCATTCCTGTGCGGTTAGCTTGCCTGCTTTATTGGTGGGAGGAATTTCTTGAGCGTTTCGTGCATGGGTGTTGTCGGATGGCCAAGGCATTTGCTCAATTGCTGGCCTTCCTCAAAGAGTGTGTCGCGCGAAGCCTCGATGTCCCAAGTGGCAAACATCGAGGCGGCGGGTTCCGGGAAGCCGGCAGAGAGGAGGGCGTCGCGGTAGGCGGTTTCGGAGAGATTTTTATAGATTATTTTTTTGCCGCTTTGTTGTGAAATTTCGGCAGCCAGTTCAGCGAGTGTGTAAGCACTGTCGCCTGCGAGCTCTAGGGTTTGCCCGCTGGGATCTGCGCTGGTGAGGATTTTTGCAGCGGCCTCGGCGAGATCGGCGCGACATGCGGAAGAGATGCGCCCATTTCCTGCGCAGCCGAGCAAAGTCCCGCTGGCCAGCGCGGCGGGGACGCCCACCATGTAGTTTTCGGTGTACCAGCCGTTGCGCAGGATGACGTGTGGCAGGCCGGATGCTTTGATGTCGGCTTCTGTTTGGGCGTATTCAATGGCGAGGCTCGCCGTGGACCGGTTGGCGTGCACGAGGCTTGTGAACGCGAGCATCTGCACGCCCTGGCGTACGGCTGCGTTGATGACGTTGGCATGTTGCGCAACGCGCCGCCCGAGCTCATTGGATGCGATGAGGAGGAGGCGGTCTATGCCGCTGAACGCGTTCTTGAGTGTGGAGGTGTCGGCGTAGTTTGCTTTTCGGACGCTGATGTTGTGTTTGCTCAGCTCGTGGGCTTTTTCCGGGGTGCGTGCGATGGCAACGATTTGCTCTGCTGGGACACTTTTTAGCAGTTGCTCGATGACAAGCCTGCCGAGTTGACCTGTGGAACCTGTTATTGCAATTTTCATATGACGTAGGGTCTTGATATTAAAGCCTGATCCTGTTTGGATCTAAGCATCCCAAATATACCACAAGCGGGAGGGCCGCGCAAGGAGGGGGCAGAGAGTAACATAGTTCCCTCGGCGTAACTGCCAGCCAGATGGTCGATGCGTGGAGTTCCCGAAACATTTGCTGTTATGAACTCGAAATTTTCGCCCGATAAATCCGGTCCCCCTGATGCTAAACGCTGTTTTGTGCGCGATGTCCTTGTGCGCGTTGGGGACCGCTGGAGCCTGTTGGCGCTTGTCACTCTCGCGGATGACACGCTGCGCTTTACGCAGCTAAAGCATGCCATCGGCGATATTTCCCAGCGCATGCTTGCGCAGACTTTGCGCGTCTTGGAGCGTGATGGTTATGTCTCGCGAAAGGTTTATCCGACCACGCCACCCATGGTGGAGTATGGCCTGACGGTTCTGGGGAAATCCTTCCTTGCGCGGGCCGAGCCCCTGATTGCCTGGGCGATGGCCAACCGCTCGCAGATTCTCGAGGCGCGCAAGGCCTATAAAGCTCCGCCAGCCAATAAGGCGTTGTGAGCCGCCTTGGCCAGCTGGGAGCGGCTTGCCAAGCGCTATTTGCGCGCGTTCTACGAAGAGGCGCCGCGGATGATGTTGCCAGGTTCAATGCGCGCGGCGCGGCGTGCGGGGAAATAACTGGCGATGGAGACGACGACAACAGCAGTGATGATAGCGGCTAGGTAGTGTTGCGCATCCCATTTCACGACAAAGTGATCGGTTGAGAAAATGCCGCGGATGCGCAGGGGGATATTACTCGTGGCCCAGGTGAGTAGCGCGCCCATGCCGCAGCCCAGCGTGGTGCCGACGATGATGACCACCCAGCCCAGCCAGAGGAAGATGCGTGTCACATCCTTTTTGGAAAAACCGAAGGAGCGGAGGATGGCGATTTCACGGGTTTTCTCGATGACGAGCATGGCCAGCGTGTTGAACATGCCCAAGGCGGAGACGAGGATGATGGTGGAGACGGTGATGGCGGAAGAGAAGCGCAGGGCGCGGAAAACATCGAGCCAGACTTTTTCGCGGCGTTGCCAGGGTGCTGAGTGGTGTTGGAGAAGCTCGTCGAGGCGCCGCCCCAGGGCAGGCGCTTCGTCCGGGTCGGTGATGGAGATTTGCAGGTAGCTCGCGCCAAAAGGGCGGCTGAGCAGGGAGCGCGCCGCACCGAGGTGGGCGATGAGGCGCACTTTGTCGATGTCGCCGACGCCTGTTTCGAAAATACCAGCCACAGTGAAGCGCTGGGAGATGTTGCCGGCCCGCAGCGTCACGATGTTCCCTGGGCGCACGTTGAGGCGCTTGGTGGCGAGGTCGGCCCCTATGAGCAGGGCGGATGGGCTTTTCTCAAAGTCGGCCAGATCGCCAGCGATGATCTGCTCTTCGATATTGGAAACTTCGCGAAATTCGCGGAAGTTGATGCCAAAGATTTGCGCGTCCTGGCCACTGCGATTGTTGCTGTTCACTTGCACGGAACCGCGTAGGACTTCCGCGCAGGCGCGCACTTCCTGGATCGAGGCGAGCATGGCTTTGAGACGGTTGGGGTAGTCGATCCCTTCAATGTATTTGCGGTTTGCCTCTAGCAAGAGCTTGTCGCCGGTGCTGTCTTCGCTGGAGATTTCGCGGGAGGCCACGGTGCTCTGGAAACGGTCTGAGATGCGCAGCGCGCCGTCAGTACCGAGGATGGTTTGGATGAAAAAATGCTCGAAACCGCTGGTCTGCGCTTGGGTGAGGATGAAGAAGGCGACGCCGAAGATGATGCCGCTGAGCGTCATCAACATAGCGCGCTTTTTGAAGAAGAGGAAGCGCAGGGCAATCTTGAGGTTGGTGCTCATGTGCAGGTTTTTTCAGACCTTTTCCAGCGAGTAGCCGTCTTTGCGGTCGAGGGCTTTCCAGCCGAGTTGTTCCAGTTTGTAGCGGAAGGCGTCTGCCTGGGCGAAGTCGCGTGCCTGCTTTGCCTTCCAGCGCTGTCTGGCCAGTTCCTCCACGATGGCTGGGGCTTGGGCGGGCTCTTGGGGTGCGTCGGTGAAGAGTACGAGGCCGAGGGCGTAGAGCACGTTGCCGAGGCCGGAAAGATCTGCCCGCGCTTGGTCAAGAGCGCGTCCATCGGCGCTTGTTTCTGGGAAGGCGGCAAAGACTTTTCCCAGCGCAGCGGGCACGTTCAGGTCTTCGCGCAACTCGTTCCAAGCTCCGGCGAAGGAACCCCAGGTAGTGGTGGGTTCGGGCGTGGATATGGAGGCGAAGTCGCTCTTCGAAAGCCCGCAGCGCGCGAGGAGTTTTCCTGCTGCTTTTTCCAGCTTCGCGAGGGCCGAGGCTGCGCCAGCCAGCCCTTCGAGGGTGAAGTTGAGCTGGCTGCGGTAATGACCGGAGAGGAGGGCATAGCGCACCGCCATGGGCGTAGCGCCGCGTGCGCGCAAGTCGGCCAGCGTGTACAGGTTGCCCAGTTTTTTTGACATCTTTTTGTTGTCCACCATGAGGTGGCGCCCGTGGAACCAGTGGCGTGCGAAGCCGCTGTGGCCGGTAGCGCACTCTGCCTGGGCGATTTCGTTTTCGTGGTGCGGAAAGCAGAGGTCTTCGCCACCGCCGTGTAGGTCGAAAGTGTCGCCCAAGTAGTGGGTGCTCATGGCTGAGCACTCGATGTGCCAGCCCGGGCGCCCTTCGCCCCAAGGGCTGGGCCAGTGGTTGGGGCCGTCTTCTGGTTTGCGCGTTTTCCACAGGGCAAAGTCGGAGGCGTGCTCGCGCTCGTATTCGTCTGCGTCGTTGGGTGAGCCTGCGCTGTTGGTCGATTGTGTGCGCAGCTCCCCAAGGTTTAGGTGGGAGAGCTTGCCGTAATCGTGGAAGGAGGAGACTTTGAAATAAACGGAGCCGTCTGTCGCGGTATAGGCGTGGCCGCTGGCGAGAAGTTTTTGGATCATCCCGACTTGGAGTGGGATGTGGGCGATGGCAGAGGGCTCGACGTGGGGCGGGAGCAAATTCAGCGCTGCGCAGTCTTCGTGAAACAGCCGCGTCCATTTTGAAGTGAATTCTTGCAGGGGGAGGCCCTCGGCTTGCGAGCGCTGGATTGTTTTGTCGTCTACGTCGGTGATGTTGCGCACGTGGTGTACGCTTATTCCATCGAGTTGGAGGACACGTCGCAGGATGTCTTGGTTGATGAAGGTACGAAAATTGCCGATGTGCGCCGGGCCGTAGACCGTGGGACCGCAACAATACATGCCGAAAGGCCTGTTGGGATCGTGCGCACCAAGTGGCTTCACGGAACGGCTTAAAGTGTCGTAAACGCGGATGGACATGAGAGTTTCCCGGGAGCAAACGCATGGACAAAACGCTTGTCCATGAATTAGTGCCGTTGGCTTGCGAGAGAGGGCAGAGGTGGGCGTGGATTCGGCCTCGCCTGTGGGGACTCGTGTGGCAAACTCAGCCTATCATGACCAAGCCATGCCTCCAACTACCTGTTCGCCTGCGTCGTTTGCGCCGGGATGCTGCCGTGCGGGAAATGCTCCGGGAAACGGTGCTCACGCCTGCGCAGCTCATCCAGCCAGTCTTTGTGACCGAGGGCAGCGAGCAGGAGCCTATCGCTTCATTGCCCGGTATCCACCGCATCCCGTTGTGCCAGATCGCTGAATATTGCGGGCACTTGCGGACGCTCGGGCTTCGAGGCATCGCGCTCTTCCCCAAGATTTCCTCGGAAGTGAAAACCGCCGATGGACGGGAAGCGCTCAACCCAGATACTCTTGTGGTGCGCGCCACGCGGGCGATCAAGGAGCGTTTGTCCGGCTTACTTGTCTTTAACGACATTGCCCTGGACCCCTACACGACGCATGGCCATGACGGCATTCTCACGGGAGATGGGGCGGACGTGGACAACGATGGTACGGTGGCGATACTCGCCGAGATGGCTGTGTTGCATGCGCAGGCGGGGGCGGACTTTGTCGCGCCGTCCGACATGATGGATGGGCGTGTACGGGCCATTCGAGAGGCGCTCGATTCTGCGGGGCACTCAGGTACGGGCATCATGGCCTACTCAGCCAAGTTTGCTTCCGCCTTCTATGGGCCGTTTCGCGAGGCCGTAGGCAGCCTACGACAGCCCGGCGCGCCTCGATTCTCAAAGGCAAGCTACCAGCTTGCCCCAGGCAACCGGCGCGAGGCCTTGCGCGAAGCCGAGCTGGACGAAGCAGAGGGCGCAGACATCGTCATGGTGAAACCTGCCGGTTTTTATCTAGACATCATCCGGGATTTGCGAGAGCGCACGGAACTGCCCGTGGCGGCTTACCAAGTGTCTGGCGAATACGCCCAGATACATGCGGCGGCGGAACGTGGCTGGCTTGAGCTAGAGGCGGTTCGCGACGAATCCTTGCTGGCAATACGCCGTGCTGGGGCAGACTTGATACTGACCTACTTCGCAGAGGCCGTGGGCGGGGCTCTAAACAGGTAGCGGCAAGGCGGGGCGGCTGGAGACAGGCGCTGCCTGTGTTTTCTCAGGAAACAAAAAAGCAGGACGGCTTATGAGCCGTCCTGCTTTTTTGAGCTAGTTACCCTTGGGCTGAGAGCCAGTGTTGATCTGGCGCTGGACGGAGCCCGAAGGGGTGATGAGTGTCGGGTTGGCAAAAATCGCCGTGGAGGACACAGAGTCGACAGAGTTCTTTGGTGCGCCGCCAGGTGTCATCCGGTTGGCAGTCACGAATATCATCAGGTTGCGTTTGTTGGAGGCCTTGCCTTTGCTGCGGAAGGCACCACCGATTATCGGGATGTCTCCCAGAACGGGGACCTTGTCTTCGACGGTTTTCACTTCTTCGCGGGTCAACCCACCGATGACGACCGTGGCACCGTCATAGACGGAGACATTGGTGGTCACTTTCCTGTGTGAGAACACGGGCTGGAAGAAGCCCGAGGGGGCGGTCACGGTCGTACCACCTGCGACAGCGACGGATACACCGCCGTATTCAATGAACCCTTCAAACTCGACAATCTCCGGGGCGAGGCGCAGGTCAATGGTCCCCAGCTCCTTGCTGTAGCTCGCGTTGACCTTGAAGGTGATCCCAACCTTTTGAGCGACGATTTCGCTAGGCGTGGCAGCTTTGATTGCTGCGCTTGCTTCGCCTCCACCACCATTGTTGTAGCCCGAACTGCCGTTACTGCTGACCTGCACCGTCGGCTCGTTGTACATAGCTGGGTAGAGGAGGTTTTGGTAGAGCTCTATGCTAGCCCCTTCTGAGTCTCCAGAGGTCACCGTCACGTTGGGCGCGGCCAGGACGTCAGAACTTTCGTGAGATTCGAGGGCATTGATGAGGAGACGCAAGTCCCAGCCGCCGATTGTGGCGATGTTGGTGTCGAGTACCGGGGCGCTGGTTCCCCTGATGTTCCCAGGCAGAATGGGTGGTGTGCCCGGAATGGTGAAGGTCGAGGTCTCACCCGGCACTTGCTGGTAGATGTTATCCACCGTCTGCCAAGAGGAGGTCGTCTTGATTATCTGCCCATCGCGCCCACGCGAGGAGACGCCGAAGGTGGCATCCAAGGTGCGATTGCCTGTCTTGACCTTGGTCTGGAGTCCACCCGAGGCTGTTTCACGAGAGAGGGTGAAGTTGGTGGCCAGCTCCCTCATGGCGCTTTCGGAAATGTCAATGAACTTGCTTTGGACGCTGATAAGGGTGACGTCGCTGAGTTTTTCCAAGAGCTTGCGGCAACGTTCCAAGTTTTGTCGGTTGTGCGTGATGGAAACTTCTGTTCCGTCGTAGGAGAGGCCGACGCCGGGGATTCCGTCGAAGATGACATTGTGGCGTTGCAGGTAGCGCTTGATGATTTCGGAGTCTTCATCGCCACCAGTGGCAGCAATGCCACCCGGACCTGCGCCCGAGGAGAAACTGCCCACAGACGCCTGTGCGGCGGCCTGATGGGCGGTCTTCCCCATGCGACGCATGCCAGCCTGGTTCAGGGTGAAGGTCTCGGTGTCAATATCGCTGCTGCCAGCGTCCGGACGGACGACGACGACACCATCTTCAACGATGTAGTTGAAGTTCACCTGTTTGGTGATAAAATCGAGGAGCTTGTCCAGGGAGACATCCGTCATAACGATGGTGACGGTCGGATTGCGGTCTGTGAGGCCGCGAATCGTCATGTTGATAGGCTTTTGGTTCGGCGAATAAACAGCGGAGAGTTCCACGAGGGTCTCGACGACCTTGTTAAGTTGGAGGTCTCGCAGGTTTATCGTCGGGATGCGCGTGTCGCGCATGATTTGGATGACAGGATCGAGTTGGCCGCCAGTGGCAGATTCGCCAACGGGGCGCTCATAAATGTCTGGGCGAACCCATTCATTTGAAACTTGCGCGATGTAGTCCCTGTGCGTGCGCAGCTGGTTCATCTCGCGCACGGGCTGGAGCACTTGCGCGATACGCAACAAGCTGGCCTTCGCTTCGGCGTTATTGGGTTGGTAGAGGAGGACGTCGTCGAAGATCAGCTTGGCGCCTTCGTAGTCACCGTAGAGATAGAGCTTCTTGCCGCGAATCAGCTTTTCCTTAACCTCGGCCTCGGTGGTGACGAACTTCGGGTTGATGCTCTTGACGGAGCGGAAGTTTGGGTCGATACGCTTGGCCTCAAAATCTGCGAGGAGCTGGATATGGCCCCGGCTGTCTTTGCCGCTGATGCGTGCATGTTCGCCGAGGTAGAACTCTGCTTTGTCGAGATCCCGTGCGTGGACCGAGTTGATGTAAAGTTGTTCGTAGAGGCGCGCCTGAACACCGCGTAGGTGACGCGCTTTCTCCTCAAGGGCGATGTTTGCCGGGAGGATCTTGAAGGCCTCTTCAAGGGTTTTTTGGGCGTCATCGAGGTGGCCTTGCTTGATTTGCGTGAGGGCCAGCTCTGCCTTTTGCATGGCATCCTTGGCGCGACGGTTGTTCTGCGCCTCGGCTTCGTGCATGGTGGTGACGACCTGAACGTCGAGATTCTTGTTCACACCTTGGCGTCTGCCGATGATTTCTTGGCGCTTTACGAGGAGGCGTTGTTGGAGCAGGTTGGTCTTCAGACCGGAGTTGTCCGGAAGGGCTCCGAGGGCGCCGTCGATCACGGCGATGGCCTTGTCGTGCTCGCCGTAGTTGGAGAGCAGGTCAGCGTATTCGCGCGCTTTTTCAACTTCTTCGAAAAGGGCTTGGTGTTTCTGGACGACTTGCGTCAGCAGTGTTTGGTTCTTGGGCTGGGCCGGAACGGCTGCGGGTGGCTGAGCTGGCGGCAGCTCTGCTGAGGGGGGAGGAACAGATACGGCGTTGTCCGGAGCCTTGGGAGCGGACAGACTATCAAGCTCTGCGATGAGGCTTTTGGCGACTTCGTTGTTCGGGGCGAGCGTAAGGGCGTCTCCGGCCTTGGCTCGGGCAGTGGCGAGGTCGTTCTTATCCTTCGCATCATAAGCTTCCAGAAGGAGGTTATTCACCTGCGCTTCTATGGTCGACACGTCGGATCCTGGCACTGGTTCGGCAGGCGCGGGCTCCGCAGGTACCGGGACGGGCTCGGCAGGGGGTGGCACCTCAGGTGCTGGCGCTGGAGCAGGCGGTGCTTCAGGTGCAGGCTCAGCTGGGGCAGGTGCGGGTTCTGCGGGAGGTGCCGCGGGCACTGGCACTGGTTCGGCAGGCGCGGGCTCCGCTGGTACCGGGAGAGGCTCGGCAGGGGGTGGCACCTCAGGTGCTGGCGCTGGAGCAGGCGGTGCTTCAGGTGCAGGCTCAGCTGGGGCAGGTGCGGGTTCTGCGGGAGGTGCCGCAGGCGCCGGTGCTTCGGGCGCTGGCACGGGCTCCACGTCATTCTGCGCCTCGCCTAGACCTCGCTGGGCAGCGGCCTGAGTGTTGCCATCGTGGCGCGTGGCGGCTTCGGCTCCCTTGGGGAGGCGGTTGAGGTTTTCATCGCCTGCTGGTGCGCTGGTGGGCACGGGAGAGTTGCCCTGCAATGCCGCCGGGATGACGGCGCTCGCAACGAGGAGCGAGGCGATGGTCTTCTTGAATCGAAGCGTTTTTTTCATAAGGGGTGCGGAAATTGACAAGTTAAGGTTTTGAGTTGGTTGGGAGTGGGCTTGGTGTGTTGGTTATGCCGGGTTTCGGCGTTGGTGTTGTTGTGTTCTGCACGGGAGCTTCAACCCGAAGGGTCTCGACGATGGTCTCGATCTTCGGCTCTCGGTCCTTCCGTTTCTTTTTGTAAGCTTTTTCGACAATCACGGTCTTTGACGCAAGGTCAATCTTTTGGAGGGTAAAAATGCCGATGTCGTCGATTTCTATTTTTTGGCCGACTGCCTGCAGCGTCCAAGCGTCCTTGGGGGCGTCGGCGCGTGCAAATGTGAGCTTGACTTTGTCTGTGAATTCAAAGGGGCGGCTGGTGAGATTGATTTCGCGTTTGAGTCTGTTGTCGAACAGGAGTACGGAACCGATACTTTCTCTGGAGCCCATCTTGTCATTTTTGCGTTTCTCGACTTTGATGTCGAGCACCTTAACGTTGGGCAAATTGACGCGGATGTGACGTTCTCGTACGGCGGCCTCGGCGTAGGCTTGGAGGGTTGGGGCGGTTATCTTTTTCTGGAAGGCGAGGCGCTGGAGAAGATCAGCGTCCGGTTGGGCGACGAAGTCGTTCCGTGCGAAAGCTGGCTTGGACAGGGCGATTTCAAAGGCGCGGATGGCCGTTTGGCGACGTGAGGCGTCGGGGACGATGATCTTTTTCAGGACGAGGTGCCGGGCATATGCTTCAGAGAAAGTCTCGCCTTTGCGAACGAGGAGCATCCGTCCCCGGAGGGCTGGGTTTTCGAGGGCTTGTGGTGAAAGTCCGCCGCGAATTTTGGCGGCATTTTCTGCGTCGACAATTTTCTCTGCGTCGAGCAGGTCTTCGTCGAAAATCATCGCTTGAGGAATGCCTTCTTTGCTGTTGATCACGCTGCGAAGTTGCAGGGGATAGATGGGGTGAGAGAACGCGGTGAGGATGAGGCCGAAGGGCGGCTCAGGCTCGCGGATCTCGCCTTTGGGGACGTAGTTCCGTTGTTCCCATTTGACCTCGACGGGCGTAAACAGGTCGTAAACCCAGTTCTCGTTGTCTTCATTCTTTGGGGGGGGGGAGGCTTGCCATTGCATGGGCAGAGAGGCCATGGCGACATCAGGCAAATCGACGGGGATATAGGGCTTGAAGGCTTGGGGTGTTCTGTTTCCTTGTCGGGAAGATGTTCCCAATGTTTTGGCATCTTCAATGAGCCAAAAGTAGTAACCCGTCCCTGCCGTTGCGAGGAGGATGCTTGTGAGAAGTAACAGTTTGTCGAAATATTTATTCATCGTGTGAAGTGCTGGGGTGGGGTCAGTTGCTCGTGGGTTTCGCTGCGCCTCCTGGCTTGTTCGCTCCGCTTTTTTCCTTGGGTGCGGCAGGGATGACGTATTCGAAGGCGATGGTGTACTCGCTGGGCAGGTCTTTGATGATGACGTTGGATGGTGCGGTGTTGGGCGGCACGGAGGTACTTGCCTCGGCGGGCGGGAGACCGAAGGGCGTGGAGGCGTCGGGCACGGGCGGTGGCGGAAAGGCGGGGCTTACAAAGGCCGATACGACCACAGCGGGTGCTGGCTCGGTGGGCAGCTGAAGGCCGGGCGTATCTGCGGCGGAGAGATTTTTCTCCGGTTCCAAGACTTCAGATTTGGCGCGAGACACGGTCACGTTGCGCAGCAGGATGGGGTAGCCAGAGTTGTGGATCATGTTCACGTAACGGCGCAGAACGTCGGTGCGTGCGGTGAATGTGAGGCGGAAATAATAGCTCTGCAGGGCGTCTTCCCGGCGCACGACTTCCTCAGGGGTTGGGGTGTACTCGTCCTTGAATTCCTGCCTTGAGGCGACTTGCCGGGTGGCCGCGACCTCGACGGGTTCGCGTTGCACAGCCTGCAGGATGATAATATCTTCCTTGATGACTTTGGCGTCGAGGAGCGTTTTGACGAGTTGCTTGATGATTTCGCTTTGCAGAGCGAGGTCGGGGAGGCGCGTTGTCGGGGTTAACCCGTCCTTGTTCCTAATATAACGGCTAAAGCCGAAGCCGAAGTCCGCAGGCGCGGCGGGGAAGAGGCGGACGCCTTTGTCCAGCACCTGCCGGGTGAGGCTGTTCTTGTCCTCGTCGAGCTTGGTGACGAGGTCCGTGGCTCCTTGGCGGAAGTCACTGGTGATTTGTTTTTGCCGGATTTCGCTCAGGAAATCCCCCACTCTGGTTTCGGCGGCAGTGCGGTTTGCTTTTGCGGATGCTAGGTTGTCCTCTGTGGGGGCGATAGCTTGCCGCAGCAGGAAGTTGTCGCGAGTCCTTTCCTGTCTTTGCAGTTCTTTTTTCGCGCTGGCATAGGAAAACTGCTGCCAAGCAGCAAACCCGGTTCCCGCGAGGAAGATCAGAGTGAAAAAGCCGAGGATGCCTGCCAAGAATGGGTATTCTTTCAGATTCATGAGTTCAAAGGGGATATTCGGGTTTGATTGTCAGTTTGAAGGTGCGCTTCGGCAAATTGGGCATGTCGTTGTTGGCAGCGTCGGGCTCCACAGTTTCGATGACGTCGCATTTTTTCAGAGCGTCTTCGACAATTTTAAATTTGTGGTTGATGGCTTGAGAGTTCAACGGCGCGTCGGGTGCGATTTCCGGTAGTAGGGCGCAGACGACAATGGTGATCGTCACTCTGGGGACAATGAGGGGCGGAACTTGTTGGGGGGCATCCTTGTTCGTCGGGGGTGCGGGCGGAGTGCCTGGCGAACGGCGGACGGTGAGGGACTCTATCCAAACGTGGTTGGGCGGGTGTGTGGGTGCCTCATCAGCAGGTTCATCGGCGGCTGGGTTTGACGTCGAATCGGGCAGGGGATTTTGCACTAGGACGGTTTGCAATTCACTGAGGAAGCTTGGCCATCCGTTTGTCCAGGCGTTGTAGCCGTAGGCGAGGTTGTAGGCGCGGCTGGCGGACTCCAACGCGGATTGGCGTTCCGCGTCGATCTTGTTCTTGTTGGCCGAGTAAATCTGGTTTTCCGCTTTGAGGAGGTTGGTCTTGGCGGAGATTTCCTTGTTCGCATTCCAGAGGAACCAGCCAGCGGGGAGGGGCGTTGCGGCAAAGAGCATGGCGGCAAGGGCGAGAATGGGTTTTTTCCGCGAGAAGGCGATGCGTTCGGCGACTTGGGCTGGCAGCAAGTTGACGCCGACGGGTTTGGGCAAAACCAAGCGCGCAGCCCCGCCGACAGATTCCGACATCTGGAAGCGGAACGCGGCGAGCAGGTCGGCTTGTACGTGTGGCCCGATTTGCAGGGGAAGTGTCGGGTCAAAGTAATCCACGGGCAGGCGCAGGGATTCGCAGAGCCTGGCGGACAGCCCCGGCAGCAGGGAGGCGCGCCCAGTGAGAAGAATTTTTGTGGGAACGCGCCCATGGGGCTGGCGCTTGTAGATCACGATGCGGCGCGAGATTTCTTGGGCGAGCCGACGTGAGAAGGCTTGGGCTTGCGCATCCAGTTTGGGCGCGAGCGGGTCGCTGGAATTTGTGTTCCCCGGGGCCGAGAAGTACTGAATTTTGAGCATCTCGGCTGCGCGAAATTTTTCGCCCAAGCTGTCTGCGATCGCCTGAGTCAGCAGGTTGCCGCCGACGGTGATGTTCTGGATGTTGAAGCCAACCGAGGAGGCAAAGGTGAGATTTGTGGAGCGTGCACCGACGTTGACCAGCAGTACGTCTTCTTCGATTTCGCGGTTGGCGAGCTGGTAGGCCTGATAATCTAGCAGCGTCGCAGCGTCCACGATTTCTGGTCTCAAGCCCGTCGTGCAGATGGTGTCCACGAAACGCACGGCGTCCACTGTACGATGGGCGAAGAGGGCGACTTCGGCTTCGACTCCATCGGAGGCAATGATTTGTCCGTCCCAGACCATCTCGGTGGCATCGGGCAGGTTGCGTTGGGCCTCGTAGGCGATAATCTGGCGCTGGCGCGACTCCTCAACTTTGGGAACCTTGATGTTCTTAGTGAGGAGACGATAGCCGGGGACGATGACCGTCGCCGGGCCGGAGAGGTTCATGCTGCGGACGATGCCGCGTAGGGGCACGGCGAGTGTATCCAGCCATTCCTCCTCGTTGGCGTAATTGTAGGCGAGCGGCTGGACGAGAAATCGTTCCAGCTTCAGGGTGCCGTTGTTGGAGGAAAAGACGGAAACCGAGACGTGCGTTGCGCCGCAGTTGACGACAATAGGAGTTGCTGAACTCATAACCGGGTGGAGCGGGAGGAAGTAGGCTGGTGTGTGCTGTGGTTAGGGGCTCGCAGGTGAATTATTGGCGTGTGCTGTCTTCGCGTATGAGGGCAGGCGAGGACGGGCGCCGGTCGTCTGGCACGTGGTATTGTGGGAGGAGGACGCCAGCTGTCTTGAAAAGAGCCTGTCCAGCCATCTCGCGGAAGCCGTTTTCCTCTTTGGGCGTTTTCAGCTTGCGGCTCAAGATGGCTGGCTGTGCTTTGCCGTCTACCTCAATCTCCACGATGTAGCCTTCGGGGGTAGACGCGAGTTGCTCGCGCTTGATGACTTCGCCGGGCAGGTAGAAGAAGACGGAGCCCTTGGTGTTGCGCTGCATGGTGAGGATGGTCGAGGAGGCACTGTAAAAGGCGTAGGCGGCGACATCGCGCGCGCCCGATGCTTTGGCCTTGGCGGAGACGGGATAGGCGATGGTCAGCGTCACCTTAATTTTGTCCACCCAGTCTTTGTTGGGCACGATGCTCGTCTTGTCTTCGAGCAGCTTGGCGTTGTTGAGGGCTGTGACGGGTACCTCGATGCGCACCATGGGATAGGCGGAGACGGAGGACTGCACCGTCGTGAATTTCACGGCGTTGTCGGCCACTGTGGCGGCTATCTGGGCACGTGGCAGCGGCGGCGATTGTTGTGCGCCCAAGGGGGCTGTGCCGAGGACAGCGCAGCCCGTCGCGAGAATCGCACGAGTGGTTTTAGTGAGAAAAACGGGGGTAATGCTCATAGTGGTGCAGGTTGTTGGGTTGGTGGTTGAGATGCAACAGTAAAGTCTTCGCGCCTTCACATGGGCGCGCCCGACGCCGCCACGGGTTTTGCGTCGCCAGATGCCGATGGATTGGCGGGTTCGTTGCGCAGCGAGGCTTTGATTTTTTCGGGATTCTTCTGTTTCTCCTCTTCGCTGGCCATTGCCGCCTCCGTTTGCAAGAGGGCATTTCGAAGGAACTTTACCTGTCTCGCGACATCCGGGTGCACATTGGCAAGTTCGTCAAGGCGTGCAACATTCTCGCGAAGCAGGATGGAAGAGGACGGGGTAGATGCCATGTGCTCAAGTGCCTTGAAAAAAGCGTCCCGAACGTCTTCCCGGTCTGCTTCCCCCAGGCGAATCGGCTGGTTTTCCAAGAGAGTGAGGAAAGCGTTGTTGGTGTCCAAGATCTGGATGATTGCCTTGGCGATGCGTTTGTCCTGCACTTTGCCAAGAGCCTTGCCGAGCGCTTCATTGCCGGGTGTGCCCAAGGCGGATAGGATGAACAAGGATTGCTCCACGAGGCTGCCTTTTTCCACTGCGGCACTTGCATTGGCGGCCACTTCGGCGGCGAGGCTTGTTCCGACAGCCTTGCGGAGTTGCAGGGCGAGCACCCACGAGGGCAACAAGCCTAGCTCGGTAGAATCGTAGAGGGCGCGCACCGCCTGTTGGCTGGGCTGCATAGAGATCGCTGCTACGAGGGACTCCAGCTCCGCAGAGGGCGCGACATTTGCCGGGCGCTGCATGTGTTCGGGGAGGCCGAACAGGGCGCGGCCCCGGTCATGCATCGTTGCGGACCAAAGATCTGCCGCTCGGCCATTTTTGAACTGGACGGTGAGGTCAAGCACGCCGTCGCCGTCCAAATCCAGAAATGCCAAGGAAAGCTCAAGCTTGCCGTTGGCGGGTTTGTAGACCTCGCGTACTCTGGCCTCATGCTTCGCCGAGAAATTGCCGTGGAAGATGTAGTTTTCCGAGAGCGAGGGTTCACAGGCAGCCAGACCAAGCAAAGCCAGAAGGGAGAAACAGGGAAAACGCAGCGCGTTGGAGAACGACAGGGCGGATGACATAGGTACGAGAATGAGAGCACATGGGCACGGGCGACAAGCGATATTTCACTTCTTCACGAAATTTAACAGACTTACTGAAAGTCACACGCACCGCCACTGCGCCCAAGCGTACTGTCAATTCGCTATAGACAGGCACGTTAGCGCGTCGCACCATGCGCGCCTAATTTTCCCAACCCACCAAAACGCATCCTGCTATTCAAAAAACGCATGAGTAACGCTCCTCTGAAAATCGGCCTTGGAATCATAGGCTTCGGCACTGTTGGGCAAGGCGTCTGGAAACACCTCGCCGCTACGCGTAGAAACATGGAAATGCGCCTCGGCGTGAAAATCGAGCTGATTGGTGTGTGCGTGCGTGACCCTGATAAGCCGCGCAAGGTCAAAATCCCGCGGACGCAGATCCTTACCGACCCCTTCGCCCTCGTCCAAGACCCGCGCGTCAACATCGTCTGCGAGTTGATGGGTGGCACGACGCTCGCGCGCGATATCACCCTCCACGCCCTGCGCCTCGGCAAATCCGTCATCTCCGCCAACAAGGCTCTCATCTGCGAGCACGGCATGGAGATCTTCGCCGCAGTGAGCCAGCATGGCGGCCAGTATTTCTTTGAAGCGAGCGTCGCCGGGGGTATTCCCGTTATCAAGTCCCTGCGCGAGGGCCTTGTCGCAAACTGCTTCTCCGAGATCGTGGGGATCATTAACGGTACCTGCAATTACCTCCTCTCTCGCATGGAAAAGGAGAGCCTCTCCTATGAGACGGCCCTCAAGGATGCCCGCCGACTCGGTTATGTGGAGGCCGACGAGTCGCTCGACCTCGACGGTGTGGACGCCTATCACAAGGCTGTCATCCTTGCTTTCCTCGCCCATGGCAAATGGGTGCCACGGAAAAACACCCTCGTCGAAGGCATCCGGAATGTGACCCTCGAAGACATTCGGCGTGCCAGCGATTTCGGTTGCAAAATCAAGCACCTCGCCGTCATCCACAGGGATTTTTCCAAGGGCACGATGACCCTCGGCGTTTACCCGGCCCTCATCCCATTGGACAGCATTCTCGCTCGCGTGGACGGCGTCCACAACGGCATCTCGCTCACGGGAGACGTCGTCGGCACCACCACGCTCGTCGGGCGCGGCGCCGGTCAGGACGCCACAGCCAGCGCCGTCATCGGAGACATCGTCGATGCCATTCGCGCGCTCAAAGGCGCCGCCTTTAAATTCCTTACGACAGAAGACCTCGAGTCCTACGCAACCCTCGGCTCCACAGCCCGCATGGCGACTCTCGAGGAAATCCTGTCGCGCTTCTACCTGCGCTTCTCGCTGCGCGACAAAAGTGGTGTCTCGGCAGAGGTCTACCGCATCCTCGCAGAGGAAGGCATCTCGGTCGCCCGCGTCATCCAGTATGAACACGCCGGCACGCAACGCGGGACGCACACCCTGTCCACATACCCGGTCTCCGAGGCCGCGATGGAGCGTGCTGTGCGCAAGCTGCGGAAACTGCGCTCGGTGCTCGAGCCCCCCCTCGTGCTGCGCATCCTTGCCCCGGCAAGTTGACCCGCCACCACCTTCCGCACACACCTACCATGAAGATACTTCCACATACCGCAGCTTTTCTCGCTGTCGCCTTCCTCGGCGCGATCGCGCCATCTCTCTCCGCCCAAGGCTCGGCCATCCTTACGCCTGGCATAGGCTTCGACTCGCCCTCCTCGGCAGGGCTTGGCCTCTTGCCCACCACCCCGCTCTCCTCCACCCCGGCAGACGCCCGTTGCTTTCTCTTCGACGCACCCCTGGAAAATTTTTCCAAAAATGCCTACGCCGCCACCGTCTCTGCCCTCTTCGATTCCTTTGCCTCCAAGACGAGCGCTTCCATCGCCCCAGGCACGAAAGCCAAGGTTGGCATCAAGATCTACACCGCCTCAGGGCCTGGCGCCGCGACACCCAAAAACCTCGTGCGCGCCGTCATCGCCGAGTTCGAAAAGCGTGGCTTCGCACGCCAAAACATCCTCATCGTCGATTTGCACGAGAAACGGATCCGCGAGAGCGGCTACCTGCCACGCCTGCGCACCGAGGGAGAAAATTTCGAAGGCTGCCCAGTTATCGCCCTCGACTCCGAGCGCTACTACAGCCGCCAGTGGTATTACGAAAACCCGCTCCCATCGCGCGAGGTGTTCGCGCGCCAGGGCGACTACAACCTGAACATCGAGCTCTTGAGCAAGCAGAGCTTTCTGCCCGTCCCGCTTTTCAACGGAGTGGATTTTTGGATAAATCTCCCTGTCGCACTTGACAGCCCGGCTCTCGGTGTCTCCGGCGCCCTCGGCAACGCCACCATCTGGAACATCAGCAACCAGCGCCGTTTCCTCGACAACCCAAGCAACGCCCAGAAAGCCGCCGTGGAAATTGCTGCCATCCCGGAGATTCAACGCACGCTCATGTTCCACCTCGTGAGCCTCGAACGATACCAGTACGTCGGTGGCCCCATGTTTGACTCCAACTACTGTCTCTCCGAGCAGCGCCTCTGGCTGAGCGCCAATCCGCTCATTCTCGATTTCCTGCTCTATAAACGCATGAATGCCGCACGCGCCAAGCGCGGTCTCCCCTTGATTGAGCCAGAGCCAGTGATGTTCATCCAAGGCAACACGCCACCCATTCTGCTCGGTTCCTGCCGCCCGTCGGAACTGGAGCTTGTCCAACCCCAGCCGCATCCGCTCAAAAAGTAAGCAACGCCTGAGCCTTTTCAGTCCAAGCCCGGCTTACCCAAAATGTGCATATCCGCGAAAATCCTCCCCCAGAGGGAGCCCGGTGGACGCATCCACCAGACGCCCACCGGCCCCGTTCGTACACCGGGCGACACGCCCTATCGTGCTCAGGCCAAGTTGAGGGAACGCCACGCGCCATGCCGCTTGCAAAGCATTCGCCTCGGCGGCCTCTACGGCGACGAGCAATTCGTAGTCCTCGCCGTCATTCAACGCATGCGCCAGCAACGCCCGCATGTCGCCGCCCGGTACCATTGAACGGGCGGCCTTCGAGACGGGAATTCTCAAAGGCTCCAGCCAGGCATCTGCCCCATTCGGCAACAACGCCAGGATGTCTTTCGCAAGTCCATCTGAGACATCCATGCCCGCATGCACTTCCGCGCGCATCGCCAGCCACCGCCCCTCGGCGAGGCGCGGCACAAAGCCATGGTGTTTCCCAGCTAGACTGCCACCGAGCTCGCCAGTGACCATTAACAGATCCCCAGTACGCGCACCCCGCCGCAGAAGGATTTTCTCCTCGGCAAAACCCGAAAGCGCAAGCGTTGCGCAAAAGAAGTCGCGCGACGCCGCAACAACATCCCCGCCACAAAGCTCCACATCAAAAGCCCGGCACGCATCCGCCAGCCCCGCGAAAAAATCCTCAAGCCACGCAAGCGACAGATTTGGCCCCGTCACTAGGCTCAACACTGCATCCGTAGGCACACCACCCATCGCGGCAATATCGCTCAAATTGCGCTTGATGAGCTTCGCCCCAACCGAACGAGGCGGGACAGCCCCGTCAAAATGACGGCCCCAGAGGACGCTGTCTGTCGTGACAAGCCGCTGCCCCGGACGCTCAGGCAACACAGCGCAATCGTCTCCAATGCCACGTGGCGCCAGCCCGGTGCATCCGCCAAGCCATTCTCGGATAAGCCCAATGAGCCGTACCTCGCCAAGCCCGGCAAGACACTGCCCGCCGCCCTCAGAGCAAAACGGGGAAAAAACGGAAGACTCGCCACACATCGCAAGTCAGGGAAAGTTACGGCACCGCAGTCGCAGAAGCGACTACAGCACTCCCTTGGTGCTGGGCAGGCTGCCCGCTTGGCGCGGATCGACCGCCACGGCTTCCATCAACGCGCGCGCAAACGCCTTGAATATTGCCTCGGCGACGTGGTGCGGCTCGTCCCCGTATTCCAGCCTGACGTGGAGATTTGCCCCAAGGCTGTTCGCCAGCCCCTGAAAAAACTCGCGCACGAGGATGATGTTAAAATCGCGGATCATGAAGTTCGACACCGCCACCTGATAAACGAGCAGCGGGCGATTCCCGAGGTCGATCACGACGCGCGCCAGCGATTCGTCCATGGGCAGCAGAAAGAAACCGTAGCGCCGGATGCCGCGCTTGTCCCCCAACGCCTGCCGGAGCGCCAGGCCAAGCACAATGCCCGTGTCCTCCACCGTGTGATGGTAATCCACGTCCACGTCGCCATGCGCCTT
>JAITHA010000093.1 GCA_031280235.1 Puniceicoccales bacterium
GATCCGCGCCGGTGTGCCTGGCGACGGCTTCGCCGAGCAGTCCGCTGAGCAGGGCGCAGTCCATTTGCACCATGTTCGGGAGGTCGAGGTCGAGCACGTCGCGAATGGTTTGCTTGAGCACGGGGTGGTTGCGCCCGATGCCATACACGCCATATCCGCTGAGGAAATCGAGGTAGTCGTTGCCATCCTTGTCGTAGAGATAGCAACCCTCGGCGCGGGCGTAGCATTTGTCAAAACCGATGGTGCGGAGCACCTTCACGAGGGTGCGGTTGAGATATTGCTCGTGCAACTCATAGTTCGTGCCGAAGCGTTGCGCGACGAGCGCCTTGATGTCGAAACTCATGGTGTGTCGCGATGCTCATCCAGTGACATGGGTTTTCAATCCCAAAGCTGAGGTGGATGGAGCGTCTCATCCACGGGGATTTGTGTGCGAAACCATTTGCGTTGCTTCGCGGCGAGCTGGCGCGTGGCGATCGTGATGGCCTCGGCCAGGGCGGTGAGGCCTCCTCTCTCCGTTTCCAGCCATGCGAGCGTCTCGCGGTACCCGATGGAGGAGGAGGCGGGCGTGCCGGGGCGAAGTTTCCCTGTATCGCGCAAGGTGCGCACCTCATCCACTAGGCCGGCTCGGAGCATGGCTTGCGTGCGCTGCTTGATGCGAGCCTCCAGCTCCGCTGGTGCGCGCTCCAGAAGCAGGGTGCGCTTGGGAAAGGCATCGAACGGGCCGCGCGCGCTCAAGAATTCGGCGTAGAGCTCGGCGAGAGGACGCCTGCCCGCCAGGCAGCGCTCAAGGGCCTTGGCCACACGACGCGGGTTTTGCCAGTCGAGGAAAGCGGGCTTTTCCGGGGCGAAGGGCAACAAGGCTTCCACCAGTGCAGGCAGCCCCTCAGCTGCCAAGGCGCGTACTTGTGCCTCTACTGCAGCGGGCACGGGGGTGGAGCCCGCCACTGCGCGGTAAAAGGCTTGCAGGTAAAAACCACTCCCGCCGCAGACGACGATTTTCCTGCCGCGCGCGGCGATGTCGCGAATGGCCCCCGAGGCAGCGCGGACGTATTCGGCAACAGAGAACACGTCGTCAGGCTCCACAAGGTCGAGGCAATGATGGGCCACCGCCGCGCGCACGTTAGCGCCAGGCTTGGCCGTGCCGATGTCCATGCCACGGTAGACCAGCAACGAGTCGCAGGAGACGATTTCTGCATTGTGTGCTCGCGCCCACGCGAGGGCAAAATCCGTTTTCCCCGAAGCTGTCGCGCCGGTGATGATGAGCAACGATGGCTGCGCAGGAGGCATGGTGTGTATGCTATTGCGGCACTTCGTCGATGCCGCCACGCGCCCACGGGTTGCAGCGCAGCAAGCGTTTCAAGGCGAGGAAACCGCCGCGCCACAAGCCATGCCGCCGCAAGGCCACCAACGCATATTCCGAGCAAGTTGGCCAATAGCGGCAACCCATCCACGGGTGGAGCAACGCGTGCAGCAACGGGGAGATGAAACGCTTGTAGTTCGCGAGCAGGAGCAACGCCATGCGCACGGGCAGCGAGAGGCGTCTGTGCGTTTTCTCAGACATGGCTGGGGCGTGCACCCGGCGCGCCCGTGTCGCCAGGAGCAGGGTGCTTTCGCGCAAGAAGACGGGCGCTCGACTCAAGAAAAAGCTGCCTCAGCGCCGCGTGATCCCGCGAAAGACATGAGCGTCGAGGCACGATGACCACATCCCAACCCGTTGGCCAAGTAGTGGGATGCAGGCGAAAAATCTCGCGAAATACGCGTCTCATCCGGTTGCGGTGCACGGCATCACCGAGCATTTTTTTCCCGGTGACGACACCGATCCGTGCCGCCGTTTCCGCACCAGCGACGTGAAATGCGTTCAGCAAAAAAGGCCCGCAATCCAGTCGCAGGCCTTGTTGTCGGGCGCGGACAAAATCCGCTTGGGCGCGCAGCTTTTGCGCCGCCGTCAGGCGCATCCCGCTTGTTGGCACGGTTTCAGTCTCAGTCCGCGAGGCGTTTGCGGCCAGTGCGGCGACGGTTGGCGAGGACTTTGCGACCCCCGTGCGTTTTGAGGCGCGCACGAAAACCGCATTTGCGCGCACGGCAGATCTTGGATGGACGATAGGTCGGTTGCATGTCGAAAACTTTTGACGGCGCACGAGGAAAGTCTCTCGCCACCACATGTCAAGCTGGAGTTCCAAGAGGGCTGGGCGCGGCAGTCGTGGCTTGCCAAAGGTGCCTGCCCTCCTGCACAGGGGAGGCTCATGCAACGTATTTCGCTCTCCACTGCCACTGTGCCCGCGCCCTTGCTTGTCACGGGCTCCATCGCCTATGACGACATAGAGACCCCGCGCGGCAATGGCGAAAACCTTCTCGGGGGCAGTGCCTCTTATGCCTCCATCGCCGCCAGTTATTTTACCGATGTGCACATCGTCGGTGTCGTCGGCACGGACTTCCGGGGGGGCGACCGCACACGCCTCAGTGCCCGGGGTATTGCCATGGACGGGCTGCATCAGGACTGCTCCGGGCAGACTTTCCACTGGCGGGGGAAATACCACGAAAACTACAATCAGCGGGACACTCTCGACGTGAGCCCGGGTGTCTTCTCCGGTTTTCTGCCGACGCTCCCGCCCGCCTGCCGCACGATCCCCTACGTCTTGTTGAGCAACATTACCCCGGCCCTCCAGTGGCATGTGCTCTCTCAGGTGCAATCTCCGCGCTTCGTCCTTCTGGACACCATGGATCTGTGGATCGAGACCGCGCATGCCGACTTGTTGCGCATCCTCCCCCGCGCCGACATCCTCATCGTCAACGATAGCGAGGCACGGAGCCTCGGCAGCGATGACAACCTTATCCGTGCTGGCCAGACTTTACGCCAAATGGGTGCGCGCGCCGTCATCGTCAAAAAAGGCGAGCATGGCGCCCTTTTGTTCCACCCGGATGGTCTCTTTGCCCTGCCTGCCCACCCTGTCATCGAGCTTCACGACCCGACGGGTGCGGGGGATTCCTTTGCCGGGGCGCTCGCGGGCACACTCGCCGCGCTGCAACGCACGGACTTTGCCGCCTGCAAGTTGGCCATGCTTTACGCTACCGCATTGGCAAGCCTCACCGTCGAGGCCTTTTCGTGCGATCGTCTGGAGAGCGCTGGTATCGCGGAAATCGAAGAACGTGCCAGTAACATTCGCCAGATGATCGCGCTCGACTGAGCGTGCCCGACACGCGCTGGCTTTTGGGCTTGCGTGGGAAAAACGTCGGGCGAAAACCCACAGCCATGAGTTCCGACCCCACCCGAGATTACTGGCTTTTCCGGGCGCGCCGCCTCGTCTGGCGCGTCAACTTCGCTTGGTGGCTCTCCCGCTTCGCCCCGCCGGCGTTCGCCATTTCCATGATGGCACTTTTGCCTCTGCTTTTGTTGCGCGGGGCAAAGGTGGGCATCCTGCCGTTCTGGGTCGTTTTTGTCTCCCTCCACAGTATCCTCGCCCTCACCATCGCCTGGCGGGTGCGCGCCAGTGGAGAAGACACCGCCTCGGCCCTCGCCCGCCTCGACAATGCCTTCTCGCTACACACACGCCTCAGCGCGGCGTTTTCCAACGTCGGCCAATGGCCGCCCATCCCTGTGGGGGAGGATGGCGCCCGCCCGCTCCGCTGGAAACTTGGACGCACGAGTGCGTTACTGCTAGCCGCGTTCGCCTTGCCGTCGCTCGCCGCCCTCGCCCCCGTTGGCACAGCCCAGGCCATCCAGCCGGGCATTTCCCAGGCTCCGCCTGCGCTCGAAGATGTGCGCGCGTGGGCGCGCGAGTTGCGCGAGGAAAAGATTATCGAGCCGGACGCCTTGGATGCTCTTGAGAAAAAAGCCGAAGAGCTCCTCAAGGGCGCACGAGAAAAATGGTACAAGGCTGGCACTCTGGAGGCCGCCGGGCACTTACGGGAACAAACGGCGCAGACGCTCCAGAATCTCGACAAGGACCTCGCCTCCATTGAGAACGCCATCGCCCACGCTGCGGCTCTCATGGATCAAATGCCTGAGCCGCTCGCTGCTGCGCTGCAAAAGAGCATTGAGGAAGCTCTCCAGGGGCTCGACCTCTCAGACCTTCCGCTCAAAGCTGGTCAGCGCGATTTGCTGCGACAACTCGATATGAAAGCTCTCATAAAAATGACGCCCGAGCAAATGGCCGCGCTTACCCAAGCGATCAAAAGCAACCGGGCAGCTATTGCCAAAAACGGAGCCATGAGAGCAGATGCAAAAAATACTGGCGTCTCTGCAGACAAGATTCCCGTCTTCCTCTTCGCCCCGGGAACAAAATCTCCACAAGAACGCTTGGCCGAACTTGTCGGCGCAGGCAACGAGCAGCCCGTCACAGCGTTTGTCACGGAATTGACCGATGCGGAAAAGGAAGCTTTCCAAAAAGAGGTCTGCAAAAAAGGCATACTTGCCATGGCCGAAGAGGGTGTCGAGGGGGGTGAAGTCAACGGCCTCATCCTCATGCCACCCCCGAGTGCTGCGGGCTCTCCGGATGCCATCAAGGAGGGAAAGCTCGCTGCCATGCTGGGCTCCCTCACCATGCCTGCAGAAATACGAGCAAGTTTCACCGCCGGGGAGCGTATCTTCCTTGTCCAAGCGATTCGCGACGGACGCATTCGCACGAGCCCGTTTTCCCTCAAGGAGAACAAGGGAGAGTGCCAGAATCTCAGCAGGGGTGAGGGCGGCTCGCTCTGTGTCTCGCTTTCCATCTCCATGTGCGATAGCAGCAATGGCGGCAAAGGTGGCGGCCCACCCTCCCCTCTTTCTCTCGGCAATCCCTCTGAGAAAATTGACGTAAAAGACCCCAAGGCGCTTTCCCACGCTTCGCTGGAGCATGCCTCGCTCGGCGATGCTCAAGGTATCGGCATCGGGAAGCATAAGGTGAATCAGGACGACTATCAGGGCACGGTAAACGCCGGGGCCCTGAGCACCGATGGCAAGGGCGGTGAATCTGCCTGGGCGGACAACCTCACGCCCGAGGAAAACAGCACCCTGCGCGCTTACTTCAAGTGAGCCCCGAGCCACCACAGCCGCCGACCTCGGCTTTGCGTATGGCATCTGCCATGAGAGCGTGAGGGCGCATGGCTGCCACATCGTGGATGCGCAACATCTGCGCGCCCTCTGCGATGCCCCAGACGTTTGTCGCAATGGTGCCAGCATCCCGCGCCTCCATGGACGCGCCCAGCACAAGGCCGAGGGTCGATTTGCGACTCGTGCCGAGTAGCACCGGGAACCCAAGGGCACAAAGACGGCGGAGCTCTCTCAAACACTCCAGATTTTGCGCGGGCGTCTTCCCAAAACCAAAGCCTGGGTCGAGCCAGAGTTGCTCCTTTCGGATGCCCGCCGTTTGTGCCTGCGCAACGGCCCGCCGCATATCGCCAAGGAATGAATCCCAAAACATCCCGGGAGCTGCAACGCTCTCACGGTTGTGCATCAGGATGAGCGGCGCCCCCAAACGGGCGGCCAGCTCACACATCGGCGAATACCTGGCGCTGGCACCGTGCGCCCCGCCCCAGACGTCGTTGATGATATCTGCCCCGGCGCGAATGGCGGAGCTGGCGACCTCGGGTTTAAAGCTGTCCACGGAGAGTGGCATGTCTGGCAAAACTTTTCGAATCGCCAGCAGCGGAGGCAGGAGCCTCGCCATCTCCACGGCCTCGCTCACAGGCACGTGCCCCGGGCGCGTGGATTCCGCGCCGAGATCGAGCACATCGGCGCCATCTGCGGCAAGTTTCAGCGCATGGGCCACGGCGTCATCGACGCCCATGTGCCGGCCTCCATCGGAAAACGAGTCCGGCGTGAGGTTGATGATTCCCATGAGCAGGGTACGTGCCCCAGTGGGGGGCAGTGGGCGCTTGTGCGGGCTTGTCCAAAGCATGGCGTGCACGATGCCCGGCGCCCATTCACGCTCAACGCATTTCACGCGCCGCGCTCTGACACACGTGCAGGTATTCCTCGTGAGTGCCGAGGTCATGCCAGTATCCGGAGTCGTCAACAAGGCCGCGAATGCTGCCAGGCTTTTCAAGGATCCGGCGCAAAAATGCCTCAACGACAGACTCGATTTTCCCCGGGGCAAGCGTGCCGAGAAAAGCACGGCTCACGCAGTAGGTACCGGCAAAGAGATGGTTTTTCCCAGCTGCGTCACCCCGGCCAAAGCATCCGCGCATGTCCACAATCTCCCCCGTCGCGCTCATGCGGACGTTGAGCGGTTCCCCGTGCGTGCGCAGGAGCAGCATGGCCTCAGCACGCGTGGTGGCATGGGCTTGCACAAGCGCCCCAAAGTCCGGCTCGGCAAAGATGTCGCCATTGCAGACGAGGAGAGCGTCGTCTTTCGCGCCCAGGAGTGGCTCGATATTTTTCAGGCCGCCACCGGTATCGAGGAGCACGGGTTCATGGACAAAGCATAGCGGCCTGCCCGCCCATTCTCTGTGGGGAAAAGCCACGGCGTAGGCCTCCGCGCAATGGTGCGTGTTGATGATGAACCTTGCGACACCCGCCCCAGCGAGTCTGTCGAGCAAGTGGCAGAGCATGGGCCTGCCCGCGACAGGCAATAGGGGTTTCGGGCAATGTTCTGTGAGCGGGCGCAGACGCGTCCCCAGCCCGGCACCCAAGATAAAGGCCGTGTGGACCATGCCCGCAATCTGCGAGACGAAAGCTCCCGGGCGAAGCAAAAACCGACACATCAACACCAGCGCCCCGGCGCCGCCAAGGACACTCTGGCCCAATGCATATTTTTTCATGGCTCGCGTATCAGGCATCTTCCTGTTTTCTGGCCTCACACAAATCACAATGACCTACGCATCTCCCGAGTTCACCGCCCAGATGAAAGACTACGTGGCCGCCACGGAAGCGGCCCTCGCGCAGTACACGCCCATGCCCGTCACGCGCCCGGCCATCTTGCACGAGGCCATGCGCCACAGCCTCGCCGCAGGGGGCAAGCGCCTCAGGCCTGTGCTCTGCCTGGCGGCGCACGCCCTTTTTCCTTCCGCAGCCAACCCGTTGCCCGCCGCCGTGGCCCTCGAGTGCCTCCACACCTACAGCCTTATCCACGACGACCTACCGTGCATGGACAACTCAGACCTGCGCCGCGGCCAGCCCACGTGCCACAAGAAATTTGGCGAAACCACGGCCCTGCTCGCAGGAGATGCCCTGCTCACACATGCCTTCTTCCTGCTGGCAGATGCCTACCACCACACGCCACCCCTGGTCGCAGACCTCGTCCGCATCCTCGGCGACGCTGCAGGTTCCCAGAAACTCATCGGTGGGCAGATGGAAGACATCATCGGCGAACACGGAGAAGCGACCCCGGAACGCCTCGACTACATCCACCACAACAAGACGGCTGCGCTCCTCTCGGCGAGCATCACCATGGGCGTGCGCCTGTCCTCGGCGCCTCAAGGAGCTGTCGAGAAAGCACACAAGATCGGGCTCAAACTCGGCCTGGCATTTCAGGTGATTGACGACATCCTGGACGTCACAAGCAATGCCGCCACCATGGGCAAACCCGTCAACGCTGATGCCGGCAACAAAAAGCTGACCTACCCCCATTTGCATGGCCTCAAAGCCTCGCGCGAGAAAGCCCACTCGCTGACAGACGAAGCCGTGAGCCTCTGCCATGAGCTTGGCGGCGACAACGCCTTCCTTGTCGCGCTCATCCGCAGCATGGAGCACCGGATAAACTGAGCTCTCACGCAACACATCGGTCACCATGCAACCGCCTTTTCTCCTGCCCGACGCACTTGCGCGCGACATTGCCGCCCGGTTCGGCACCCCCGCCTACGTTTACTCTCAAGCTGCCCTTGAGCAACAAGCCGCAGAGGCCCTCGCTTTCCCGGTGGCGTACGGTCTTACCGTACGCTTTGCCATGAAGGCCCTGCCAAACGCCTCCATCCTTCGCCTCCTCGACCGCCTCGGCCTGCATTTCGACGCCAGCTCGGGCTTCGAGGCAACGCGCGCCATTCTCGCCGGGATTGCCCCCGGGAAAATATCCCTCAGCACACAGGAGTTCCCGGTAGATTTCGCCAGGCTCCAGCAGGCAGGAATCGCCGTCAACGCCTGTTCCCTCGCCCAACTCGATGCCATCGGGCGGCTCTTTCCAGGCACTCCCGTTGGCGTGCGCTTCAACCCGGGCAAAGGTTCTGGAGGGACGGGCAAAACCAATGTCGGTGGCCCCGATGCTTCCTTCGGGATCTGGCACGAATACGCCACCGAAGTCCGCAAATGCGCAGAAAAACACGGCCTCAAGATCACGCGTATCCATACGCACATTGGTTCGGGCAGTGACCCGCTCATCTGGCAACAGACCTCCCACCTCAGCCTCGCCCTCGCAAGACTCTTCCCAGACGTCGATACTCTCAATCTCGGCGGCGGATATAAGGTGGCGCGCGTCTCATCCGAAAAGGGGACCGACCTGCAACGCGTCGGTGCGCCTGTGCGCGAAGCCTTTGAGGAGATCGCCCGCGAAACAGGGCGCAAGCTTCGCCTCGAAATCGAGCCGGGGACATTCCTCGTCGCCAACTGCGGCGTCCTCCTCGCACGCGCCCAAGACATTACAGACACGGGGGCAGGCGGGCGCCATTTCCTCAAACTCGACACAGGCATGACAGAGCTCCTGCGTCCCTCGCTTTATGGCGCCCAGCATCCCGTGACGCTCATCCCAAGCAAGCCAGGCATTTCCGGGCCACAGCGAGACTACGTCGTCGTCGGCCACTGTTGCGAATCCGGTGACCTCGTGTCTTGCGCATCTGGGAAACCGGAGATCATCGCGACGCACCGTTTCCCGGAAGCGCATATCGGCGACCTCTGCCAGATCGGAGGCGCAGGCGCCTACTGCGCTTCAATGAGTGCGAAAAACTACAACAGTTTTCCCGAGGCACCCGAAATCCTCCTCCTCTCAAACAACACCCCACAGCTCATCCGCCGCCGCCAGACACTCGCACAAATCATGCAAAACGAAATCCGCGCAGCTGACTGAGCTTGTGGTTTGGTCTCATCGCTTCGCCCAGAATATCCCGCATCGTCGGATAGGCAGGGCGTCCTGTCTGGCAGTGCTGGGGATGGCTTGGCGAGACACCCGCTAGAGCATTTCAAATAAAACTGCAGCCATTAGTGATGATCTATGGCAAGGAGGGGCATGAAAAAGACGCTGTCATTGGATTTGAGTACGAGAATCGTGGAGGCCTATGAGGCAGAGGAGGGGATGAGGCGCTTCAAGGTGTCGCAGGGGATGGTCAAAAAGCTGCTCAGCCAGTAGGCAAGCGTGTGATCTGCCACGCCCAGCACGGACACTGGCGAACCACCACGATGATCCCCTCGGTTCATTTGGACGGTCGCTCTCCCCCACCCAAAACAATGTTTCCGATATCCCATTTTTATGGCTTGCATTCCCAAGAAGCTTTTCATTTCCTCTGTTCCGTCGGTACGAAATCGACATCAAACCAAACACTACTCCATGAAAACACGCAGAACATCCAGCACATACGAGGCTGCTGCCTCAGTGCCCCCCCCCCCCACCCCAAGTAGGTTCCGCGCGCCGTATGGCCCATTTCTGGGCCAGCACGGGGCCTTCCCGC
>JAITHA010000017.1 GCA_031280235.1 Puniceicoccales bacterium
AGCCAGTCGTTTAGTTTGTCCCATTCTGTCTCGCCCACCTTGCCTGCAAGAACCCGCAAGGTGCCGATGTTAAATGACTGGGAGGCGACCATTTTCCGGTTTTCGATGAGCGTCGTTTCCGTGCTTCCCCCGCCCACGGCAACATAGAGATAACGGACGGCGGGGTCGAGTCTGTCGGCGATATGGCTTTCATAAGCAATCCTCGCTTCCTCGCCCCCGCTGATAATTTCCAAATTCAGGCCGCATTTTTTAGAACCTTAGAACTTTTCGGCTTCTTCGACGAGGAGGGCGCCGTTTTCGCGTACGCGGATGCGCATTTTGAAGCGTTGGCCTGTCTCGAAGTTTTGCTTGATCGCGATGGGGACGAAGATGGGTACGCGCCCGGTGTTATCGAGCAGTTTGACGACGAGTACGCGCCCGGTGTTTTCGCGTTGGCCAAGCTGGTTTTCTATCTGGCAGCGCAGAAGATACGTGTTAGCTGCGAGGGCTTTCCAGTCGCTCTGATAAGCGGAGAGCGAAAATGTGTTGAGGTCGGCCATACTGGCATTGCGCACGAGCGCGAAGGCCACGAGGGCCATACCTCCAACGAGTGGCACGAGGAATGCGTAAAAGAGGGGATTTATTTTTTTGGCCATGGCGAAAGAAAGCGTCTGACGGGAGCGCAGCAGGGAAACTTCACAGGGGGCGGCGTCTAAAGCAACCCACAAAAATGATCGTGAGGCCTAATGCTGCTTGGGCGAATAGGACGCCATTGGCCATGCTTGGTGTGGCGATTTCCATTTGCAGATTGGCACTGGTGTAGGCGTCGTAAATACGTTCGTTTTGCATGGAGTGCATGTAGCCAGCCCAACCCCAGTAGGCGTTGATGAATGGGCGGCAGACCCAGACGAGAGCAGCTGGCAGGGCGAGCACGACTCCTGATAGTGGGATTTGGAAACCGACGAGGTAAATGGAGAGGAGGGAGGCTTTCTCCGCAGACTGCATGATAGCGGAAAAGGCGAGGCAAACGATGCTCATCGAAGCGCAGACGGCCATCATCGTGAGCACTTGGAGACTCCATGGGCCTGGGAATTGGCAGATGGTTTTTACGAAGACGGCCATCCACAAGCCTTGAAAGCAGGCGATGAGGGTAACGAAGAGGAGCTTTGCCAGGACGTAGGCAGCGGGGTTCAAGCCTGTGAGGCGCTCTTTTTCGTAGAGAGAGCGCTCGGCGGCAATCTCGCGCCCACCGTTATTGGCGCCCATTAGGGTGAGGAGAATGACTTGGAACATGATGAGCACGCTGGCGAGTGAGCCTATGCGGAAGCGTTCTTTCTGAATGTTCATGGCGCTCATAATCTCGTCCATGGATGTGCCGATGCGCTCCAGCGCTTGGGCGGGCACGTCTGGCAGGCCGGTGAGGGCGAAGATGACGACGATCACGGGGAAGCCAAAAGTGATGGCCATGGTGAGACCGAGGTAGCCGGTATCCCTGGAAAAGAGCAACATGCGGCGTTTGAAGAGTGTGATGAACTGGCTGACTACGTTTGGGCGTACTTGCGCGGTAGTGGGCCGGTGAGCGCCTTGGGGCGGGGCCTCTGCGATGGGTGATAGCGCACCTGTTGCGGGGGCGGGCGTATCCGTGCCTGCTGGCTGCCAAAAATAGTAGCCGGGGTTGTTTTCCAGAAACTGTTGCCAGCACTCTTTCCAGTAGCCGAGAGGTTGCGCGTGCATAACTTCATAGAGGCGCAGGGCATCCGGGATGCCGAAGTATTCCAACAGAACGGGGAGCTCTCCTTGGAAGATGACGACACCCTGATGAACGACAGTTATCCAGTCAAAGGCGTCGAGTTTGGCGAGGTTGTGGATGATGCAGATGAAGGCCTTTTCGCGTTCTTCGACGAGTTTGCGCAGCAGGTCGAGGATTTGCGCCTCGGAATGCGGGTCGAGGCCCGAGGTCACCTCGTCGCATACCATGCAAGCTGGGTCGAGCGTCAGCTCCATGCCGAGGCCGAGCCTGCGCAATTGCCCCCCGGAGAGAGCGCTCACGCGTTTCTCGCGATGAGCGCCAAGGCCCGTTGTCTCCAGCACAGAGGCCATGCGTCTTTGCTTTTCCTCCGTGTCGGCAACCGTCAAATCCAACGCCACTTGAAAGGTCTCTTCGACAGTGAGCTGCGGGTGTGCATTGGTGAATTGCTGCGCGAAACCAACGCGCCCCGCCAAGTCATCCGGGGAAGTGAGCAGGCGTCCATCGAGATAAGATTCGCCCGTGGCTGGCAGGAGGCGCAACATGGACTTGACGAGGGTCGTTTTTCCACAACCCGACGGGCCAATAACGGCGTTGAGCGCGCGTGGGCGAAACACTGCATTGGCGCCAGACAAGATCTCGGGGCCGTTACCTGATGCTCGCAGGGTAAGATTTTTACAGCGCAACATTGTTCCCTCCTTCAAGCCCCCGCTAGTACACGTTGCAACAGGGAAAATCTCGACTGTTGGGCCAGAGACGCCGCGTGAGAGTGGTGTGCGCGGGCATTTTTTGTATTCCCTGCCACAGAAGCCCGAGGGTAGTGTGGCGGCATGTGTTTTTCAACATCGCCTGACCTCACGCGCGCTCTGCGTTACCATGCCACGGGCAAGGCTGCCGAAGTGCTGCGCCTTGAGTCAATCGCCGGTGCTACCGTGGGTAAAGACGAGGTGCGCATTGCCCTCGTGATGGCACCCATCCACCCGTCTGACCTCGGCATGATAGGAGGCACCTACGGGCGGCTGCGTCAGTTGCCGGCGATCGCAGGCCGCGAAGGCCTGGGGCGCGTGGTGGAGGCGGGCTCTGGGGCGACGCAGTTCCCCGTCGGCACCCGGGTGCGCATGCCAGACGCTGAGGGCACGTGGCGTGAATCCGTCGTTGCCAAAGCCTCGGCGCTCATTCGCGTGCCATCCACCATCCCAGCTGAGCAGGCCTGCATGGCCTTCATCAACCCGCCGACAGCAATCTTGCTTTTGCAAAATTTTGTCCCCCTCCAGCCGGGAGACTGGATCATCCAAAACGCGGCCAATTCTGCCGTAGGCGAGTGCGTCATCCAAATCGCCAAGAGCCTCGGCGTGCACACGGTGAACCTCGTCCGCGACCCGGCGAAACACAACGCCAACCTGACGCGCCTTGGCGCCGACCTTGTGCTCGCTGACGACAAGGACGCCGCGAAGACCGTCGCCAGCGCCTTGCAGGGGAAGGCGCCACGCCTCGCCCTCAACAGCATCGGTGGCCCAAGCGCCATCACCCTTGCGCGTTCCTTGGGCGACAACGGCACGCTGGTCACTTTCGGCGGCATGCCCACGGAACGCATCGCCTTCCCCACCCGTGAGTTCATCTTCAAAAACATCACCTGCTGCGGTTTCTGGATGGACCGCTGGGCGCGCACCTCGCCCCCGGAAGCCGTATCCGCCTTGTTCGACAGGGTCTTTGCGCTGCAGGAGAAGGGCGTCTTGAACATGGCGGTGGACTCCGTCCATCCCTTGGGCGAGTACGCAAAGGCCATTGCGCGCGCCGAAGGCTACGGGCGCAACGGCAAGGTACTGCTGAGCAGCAGCGCCGACAATGCGGCATGAGAAGCTCCGGCGACACATCCCCCATTTCGCTTTGTGCGCTCCAGACCCCATGAATTCTTCGCTGTTCCCCATTCTGCTCGCTGCTTATCTTATCGGGAATATCTCCTCCGGGTATTGGCTGGTACGCCTAACGGGCAGGGGCGACGTGCGCAAGCAAGGCAGCGGAGCAACAGGCGCCACCAACGCCGCGCGTGTCCTCGGCAAAAAGGGGTTCTTCGCCGTGCTCACACTGGATATGCTCAAAGGCGCCCTCGGCATATCTCTCCCCGCGCTGGCGGAGAAAACCGGGCTCTTGCAACAACTCCCCTGGCTCGCCACCCAAGTGCGCGAGCCGGGCAGCGTCTTTGCCGCCCACACGGCCTGCGGCCTTGCCGTCGTCGCAGGGCACATCTGGCCCATCTGCCTCGGCTTTCGCGGCGGCAAGGGTATCGCCCCATTTCTCGGCATCTGGGTAGCCCTCGGGGCGGTTTCATGGCCCGACTACTGGTTCGTTCCCCTCACCTTGTTGGCGCCAATTGTTGCAGGTTTGTTCTTCCTGCCGCTCAAAAAAGGTGCATTTATGTCCGCTTTATGTGGACTCGTGGCACAACCTTCCGTCCTTTGGTTGACTACTGGCAACGAACAGGCAGTGGCTCTCGCATTTGCAGCGACGGCCTGTGTTTTGTTCGCCCACCGGTCCAATTTTGAAAACGCCTTCAGCAAATCATAAAACCGTCGCATGAACGTTTCCGACCTGAAATGCAAAGTCGCCGACACCCCGGGCGAGATAGAGCAAATCCACCAGCTCAACTACCGAACATTTGTCGAGGAAATCCCCCAGCATCTCCCCAACCCCGAACGCCGCCTCGTCGACAAATTTCACCACGAGAACACCTACCTCGTCATCAAGGACGGCGACCGCCTTGTAGGCATGTTCGCCATGCGAGACAAGCGCCCATTCTCCCTCGATGGCAAACTAGAAAGCCTCGACACCTTTCTGCCCCCGTGCGAACACCCCGTGGAGGCGCGCCTGCTGGCAGTGGAACCCGAATATCGTAGCGGCCCCGTCTTGCGAATGCTTATGGACAACGCCTTCGAGCAGGCCGCCATTCACGACTGGGACCTCGTCGTCATCTCCGCCACGACACGTCAACTCGGCCTCTACCGACACCTCGGCTTTGAGCCCTTTGGCCCCATCGTGGGTACGGGCGACGCGCTCTTCCAACCCATGTTCGTGCGCCCCAAGCGCGTCGGCACCGTCCTCAAATCCCTTGCCGAGATTGCCCGTAAGGAAAACACCCCCTCCGCCTTGCGCCGCAAAATCATCTCCCTCCTTCCCGGCCCCGTGACGGTGTCACCCCGCGTGCTCACCGCCATGAGCGTCCAACCCTTTTCCCACCGCAGCGCCCTCTTCCATGACATGCTCGACGAGGCACGCCGCGGCGTGTGCCGCCTCACCCAAACCGACCATTGTCAGATATTTCCCGGCAGTGGCACATTGGCCAACGACATGGTCTCGCAACAATTGGCACGCCTTGGCACGCCAGGCGTCGTCCTCGTCAACGGCGAATTCGGCCAACGCCTCGCAGGCCAAGTGCGCCGCGCAGGTATGCAGCACACAACGCTCGACGTCGAATGGGGACAAGAGTTCGAGCTCAAAGCCATCCACAACGCCCTCGCGTCTCTCCCCGTCGGCGGCTGGGTCTGGTGGGTCCATCACGAGACCTCTACCGGGATCATCAACCCACTGCGCGAGATCATCGACATGGCACGCGCTCGCAAGCTCATCCCCGCCGTAGACGCCATTAGCTCCATAGGCAATATCCCCGTGGACCTCGCAGGCGCCGAATTTGCCACCGCCGTCAGCGGCAAAGGCCTCTGCGGATACCCAGGCCTCGGCATCGTCTTCCACCACGAAGCCAACATTTCCCTCTGCCCAAATGTCCCCTCCTATTTGGATCTCGGCTTCTGGATTGCACAAAACGGCGTCGGCTTCACGCACTCCTCCAACCTCATCGCCGCCCTCGCCACATCCCTCGCCGAACAAGATTTTTCCGAACGATTCAAGACGATTGCTTGGCGTGACGCCTGGCTGCGCAATGCCCTGAAAGACAGTCGCTTCCAAATACTTACACACGGGGCAAGCGCCTGCCCGGCTGTGTTGACACTCATCCCGCGCGACGGCCCAAACGCTTGGCAAACTGGCCTCGCACTCGAAGAAACAGGTTTCGTGCTCAGCTATCGAAGTAACTATCTGCGCGAACGCAACTGGCTGCAAATCAGCCTCATGAGCCTGCCCTCCGCAGAAGACCTCGCCACCCTCGTGCGCGCCCTCAATCAGAAACACCCCACACAAGCCGAATCAAAAGATCTGCCCAAACAAAACCGTTGAACCCTTATCGTAACCGCCCTCATGAGCACCACCATTTTCTCCATCGCTAATCAAAAAGGCGGCGTCGGCAAAACAACCACAGCAGTCAACCTTTCCGTAGGCCTCGCGCACTTGGGAATCCCCACCCTGCTCATCGACCTCGACTCGCAAGCCAACGCCACAAGCGCCCTCGGTCTCCCCAAAGAAGAAGGGAAAAGCCTCTACGGCCCACTCCACGGAGACGGCACAGCCACGGAAAAAATCATCCCCACGGGCATCCCCAAACTCGACATCATCCCCTCCGAGATGGACATGGCTGCCCTTGAGTCCGAGCTACTCCAAAAAGACAACTACCTCGCCCAACTGCGTAACATCCTCGCCCCCATCAAAACCAATAAACGCCATCGCGCCGTCGTGCTCGATTGCCCACCTGCACTCGGCATGCTCTCAATGAACAGCCTCGCCGCCGCAGACCACCTACTCATCACCCTACAATGCGAATACCTCGCCATGGAAGGCCTCGGCCAAATCCTCAGCGTCGTCGCCCAATTGCGTGATGCCAACATCAACCCAAGCCTCACCGTCGGCGGCATCATCCTCACCATGTTCGACGTACGCACCAACCTCTCACGCCAAGTAGCCAGCGAAGTCCGCCAGCACTTCCCCGAACTCGTCTTCGACTCCACAATCCCACGCAGCATCCGCTTGGGAGAAGCCCCGAGCCACGGCAAAAGCATCTTTGACTACGACCCCCTCTCCCCCGGTGCTACCGCCTACGCCAACCTCGCCAAAGAAATCACCAAACGCTTTTCCCTGCGGTAAAAAACGCAAAGATGCGCTGGGGCTCGCCATTTATAAATCCGCCGAGAAATGCCTCCCCTCAACAGCATCCACAAAACACGAATCCTCCATTTTGTCACAGGCGGCGGCTCCGGAGCAACGCGCGTGGCCCTCGATTTGGCGTTAGCACAACAGGCCGAAGGCACGTACGAACCACTCTTGCTCTTGAGGCGCAAGTCCCACGCCCTGCCCGCAAGTATGGCCACCGATATCAAACAAGCCAGTTTGCAGACAGTGTGGATCGAGAACTCAATCTTCAAATCACGAGTGATAAAGCAACTCGTGCAATGCTGCGTCAATTTCCAGCCACAGATTTTTGTGGCACACGGTAACAGCGAACATCTATGGGGCAGACAAGCCGCACTCCAAGCAGGAAGTAGCATCATTATCCACGTCGAGCACAATATCGAAAAATACTACCCCTGGCGCCTCAAAAAAGCACAGCATCTGGCAACGCAAACGCACACCACAATCTGTGTTTCCCCAAGCGTGGAAAACAGCATCCGCCAACGCAGCATCGGCGCACGAAACACCGTAACAATCTTAAATGGCATTGACTATGAACATTTTGCCACCAACTCTAGCACGCTGCGCGAACGTCCACCAGACATTCTCATGGCTGCGCGCTTTAGCAAACAAAAAGACCATGCGACCTTGATTCAAGCCGTGCACCTTCTGGCCGACACGGGCTGGCAAGGGCATTTGCTTCTGGCAGGAGGCGGCAACTCCCACCACCGCAAAACAGCCGAAAAGTTGGTTAAAAAATACGGCTTGACCGAACGGGTGAAATTCCTCGGCTACGTCCATGACATGCCCCACTTACTCCGACAATGCCGCGTATTTGCGCTTTCAACCCACTATGAAGGCCTGCCGCTTGCTCTCGCCGAAGCAATGGCCGCCGGGTGCGCCATCGTCGCAAGCCGCGCACCGGGAGTCACCGACATCGTCAAAGACCACAGCAACGGCAGGCTCTTTCCCACCGGCAACGCCACCGCACTGGCCATAATCTTGCAAACAGCGTTAGAACCAACAGAGGCCAATCAACAGCAGGTAAACCAAGGGCAAAAAGACGCTAAAACCGTCTTCTCACGCGCCCGGATGATCGCCGACTATCATCGCCTTTTTCAAAGGTTGTTGAATCCCGATACCTCCAAATGATTAAGTGACTCTATTCCGAAAATGAGACTATTCGACAAAAAGAAGATTGGTAACAAACGGGAAATTACCGTCTTTGGAATCAAGTTCACCTATCACAAAAAAGTCGTCGGCAATGCGGGGAAGGTGCGTCGTCCTCCCCTTGTTGGTCCGGATGGAGCGATCAACGCTCGCGAGCTTTTTTTTCGGCAAAGGCGTTTTGATCTGATCTTCAAATACGTTTATCTGAAAAATCATCGTCGCTATGGAGGAGAGACAGATTTTTTCCTGTGTCTATATTGCGAGCACATTCGGGCGTTCAACCACTTCTACGAGGATGATGTTTCCTATGGCGTGCCCAAGCAGTCGAAAGAGGATTTTCTAACAAGTTTTGCCGATACATGGAACAGCCTTTCCCAAAATGGATTCGACAAGGCGAGGTCGCGCATTCCTGTCGGCGAAAATTACGAGGTCATAAACGGAGCCCATCGCCTGGCCGCCTGCGCGCTTTTGAATCAGGACGTTTATGTGGAGCAGCAGGCCGCAGGCCGATGTGATGATTTTCTGGAGTTTCAAAAAAAAGGCATCGATCCCGACATGGCGGATTTTGCCGCATTGGAATATGTAAAATTCAATCCCGATGCCTATATCGTAAATCTCCATTCGGTCACGGATCCGCAGCACGATGGACGAGTGGAGGAGATACTGAACCGCTACGGATTCATTTATTACAAGAAGAAGGTTCACATGACTTTCAACGGATACATAAACCTGAAAAAGCTCTCTTACGGTTTGGACAACTGGAAGCGGGAATCTTGGATCGGAGGCGTGGAAGACGACTTTTCCGGGGCCAAAGAGCACGCCAGGCGCTCAATGGGAGAGCATCCTCTCCGCGTGTTTGTTTTCGTGTGTCCCAATCTCGACGATGTGGTGCAGGCCAAGAAGGAGATCCGCGACATTTATGGCATCGGCAACCATAGCATTCACATAAACGATACAAGCGACGAAGCATTGGAGCTGGCACAGACCTACTTCAACCGGAACTCACTTTTCGTGATCAATACCCGCCCTTATGATCAACCCGTGACAGTGCTGGACGGACTCATCGTGGAATTGAAAAAACAGGTGCGAAAGGACGGGATTGAGATGGATGCCGTTTGTGCCGCCGGGAGCACCCCGCTGTCGGTCCTTGGCCTTCGCGAAAGTTCGGACCTTGATTTTTTGTATTGTGGAGACGGTAAGTTCGAGGGCGGCGGAAGCATATCGAATCACGACTCCCAACTGGGCTATTATCCCTACAACAAGACGGAAATCATCCAAAACCCCGAACATCATTTCTATTATCGCGGCCTCAAGTTCATCACGCCTGCCATTCTCCTGCAGATGAAGAAAAAGCGAGGAGAGGTTCCCAAGGATATCCGTGATTGTGAGTTGATAGAACGATTTTTCGCCGGTTCTCCGGTTCCCATTGAACGCAAGAAACGGACGGGAGGCTTCAAAGTTTTCAGGAAAATCAAGAATGGCGGAGAACGGACGATCGTGATCTTGGGGCTCAAGATTAAATACCGGAAAAAAAGTAAGCGAAAACGCTGATTCCAGTGGCTCGCAGAAGACAATCGAATGTTGTCTGCGCGAGAACAATGGGCGGCTTCAGTGAATCAATCTTCCCTCCAGTGTTCAGCGATCCATGGAGCAGGCAAAACATAGCGTTTCAGATTTCGCATCCTGTTGTGGCGTCCGGAAACATCCCGCAGCGCCCATGCGTACTTAATGTGTTCCATCGGAGTGCGGTGCGTATCATTGGGAAGCCAGCACCCGGCCAGAATATCAGGTGGATTGGGGCCGCCGGGGAATGTGACGATTTTCGCTTTTGGGGAAAGCCGGGGGGCCATGAACATGCGCAGGGGCCAGATTGGCAGGCAATGCACGCGGAAATGGCGAACCCAATCAGCAGGCCAAAACTTAATGCCGCCTTTTACCCCGTGAGTCACGTAGTGTTGTTCAAATTGATATTTGCGAGAGATGCCTCCGGGATCGGCCCGAAGGTTTTCCAGCATGTACGGATGTGAACCGATTTCGTAGCGGAAAACGGATGTCTGCCCAAGACGCTGTAGGGGTTTGACCCAGTTGCGCGCTGTGATCATGTCGGATGGATTTTCGTAGATAAAAAAGTCGTCGATGTTTCCGACGATAATCGAATCCAAGTCGATAAATAGCGCGGTGCCCACGACGCCGCCGGGGAGTTCACGTCCCCAAAGCGCGGTCTTGCGCCACTTGCCCAAGGTACCGGGCGGTATCTCGCATCCGAGTTCGGGAAGCGGGTGGCAGGTGACTTCGGCGCGGATGCCAGCGGGGTTGTCGGTAAAGCAATACAGCTTGAACGGGCCGGTTATGTTCCTGGCCACCATACTGTAGAGAATATTCACATATCGTGGCCCATAAGCGGTTCCCCACTTGATGCAAATAATTTGTTTAATAGAAGGCATGTGATGCAAAAATTGCTTTTTGGAAAAGGCAGTCCACACAAACGTCCTAACAGCCGATGACGGTGACGCCGTTGACAGTTTCCCAAATGATTCGTTCCCCCCATGGGAGTTTCTTTCCGGCGGCGCGCCGGTCAAAAACAATAAGATAGCTGGGTGGGCTTCCTGTGATTTTATCTCGATAAGAGACTACTTGCTCCAAACCCTCTTCGCGAACAATTGCGAGTGTGTCATAATCGTGCACAAGTTTGATTTCAATAATGAATTTTTGCGCAGCATATTCCACGAGCAAATCCAAGCGACCACGACCCGCAGCGTATTCGCGTTCTATGCGGCCATCTCCGTTCGTGATGCGCTGCAAAAAACCCATCAACAAAAGATGTGGAAACGCTTCTGTATAATTTGAAGTTTGTTCCCAAACCTCGGAATGGCGGCGCCAAAATTTCTGAAACTCCTTCAATAACGCATCCATATCCAGCGAACCGTCGGACTTCTGCCAACGGAACGTCAGCAAAGGCGGAACACTATCGTGGTATTTCGAATTTAAAATACGTGTCAGTATCTCTTCATAAACAGGATTGGATATCTTAAAACCTTTCGTTTTGTCCCAACGTATCAAGCCAAGATCCATCGTATATTCCATTTCCGAATCCTCTCGCCCAAGGGGATTATTTTCCCCTGTTATGACAGCTTGGATAATTTTTTTCACCCGGGGATCCTCCAAGCGTTTGCCAAGCGCATCCAAATGCGTTTCGCGAGCCTCAATCATCTGCTGTCGCGCAGCTCGCACATGTTCGATATTCACCATCTCTGTGCTGGAAACATCCAAGACGCGCATCGTGGCACGCATAAATAGATTATTCACAATCCACGGTTGGCCGCGCGATTGTTCCCATACGTAGCCCAATGCCTCGGTAGTGATCTGCTGGCCTGTCTCCGCCGTGCGCTGGGCGAAAAGACGCGCGACATCGCCACAAACAAAATTACCTATGACTGCCGAGTCCGCCTTGACATTAAAAGGTAAGCCGGGATTGGGTGCAATGCCCTCTTTCGACGCTGTAATATAGTCCTTTAAATCACGCATTCCTACCAACGCTATCGACGTCGGAAAAATGCCCACACCGCGCGAAGCAAAACCATCGCGCAACTGGCGTAAAAAACTAATTAAAGCCTTGCCTTCCAAAACATCCACCTCGTCAAAGAGTACTATCAAGGGTTTCGGCGCGGCCTGTTCTGCCCAGTTGCGAAGTGTCGCGTTCAACATGCTGTCCGGAAGAGTTTTCGCGCATTCGGGAACGGGAACGCCTGCCACATCACCAGCAAACGCTTGTATCGCCGCGCAGATGTTGGGGATGGCGCGCTTCACATCAGAAATTCCTTGGCAACGCTCCACACTCACATAGCAAGCGCAGGCCCTGGCGGCAGCGTTGATTTCACGCATCCAATTTTGCAGAAACGTCGTTTTACCTGTTTGCCGCGGCGCATGCAGCGTCCAATAAAGTTTGTCCTCAATATAGCGGTGCAGCTGCGCACCGAACAGCCGTTCCTCGGGTGGCCGCATATAGTGGTCATCCAAATTGCACGGCCCGGTAGTATTTAAAAATCGAACGGCACGTTTGGACATGATTTATTGTGTCAAAAAATGAGCACCTATTCTCCAGGATGAAAAGTCCTTTCGTCGTGTGTTCAGGTTGATACACCCATCTCTGGGAAGACTTCACGGGCATCGCAAATCTCTCCGGTGAGTGCCGCTGCGGCCACCATCACGGGGCTCATCAACACGGTGCGCCCTGTGGGAGAGCCCTGCCGACCCTTGAAATTACGGTTTGACGAACTTGCGCAAAGCTCGTCTCCGCTCAAACGGTCCGGATTCATGGCGAGGCACATGGAACAACCCGCACTGCGCCATTCAAAACCGGCATCCTGAAAAATTCTATCGATCCCGAGTTTTTTGCATTGAGCTTCAACGAGTTGCGACCCTGGGACGACAAGGGCTCTCACGCCTGGCTTTGCCTTGCGCCCTTTCACAAGGCGGGCGACCTCCTGTAAATCACCAAGCCTCCCGTTGGTACAAGAACCTATAAAGGCGACGTTGATTTGCGTGCCTTTGATGGGCGCGTTTTCACGTAGTCTCATGTATTTGTAGGCATCGGAGGCGGTGGCGCGTTCGGCAGCCGGGAGGGCGTCGAGAGCGGGCGTGTTTTCGTCGATGAATATCGCCTGCCCTGGAGTGATGCCCCAAGTCACGGTCGGGCGAATATCCTGTGCATCAATGCTCACGACGTCGTCGTAGGTGGCGTCCGAGTCGCTGGCAAAAGAGCACCAGCGTGCCACGGCCGCATCCCAGCCTTGGGCCTTGGGGGCATAAGGGCGGCCCTTGAGGTAGGCGAATGTTGTTTCGTCGGGGTTGACGTAGCCGCAACGTGCGCCGCCCTCAATGCTCATGTTGCAGACGGTCATTCGCTCCTCACAGGTAAAGTTATCAAACACGCTGCCACCATACTCGTAGGCGTACCCGATGCCGCCGTTGACACCGAGGAGGCGGATGATGTGCAGGATGACGTCCTTGGCATAGACCCCTCTGGAGAGCTTTCCGTTGACGTTGATACGGCGCACCTTGAGACGCGACATGGCGAGCGTTTGCGTGGCAAGCACGTCACGCACCTGGCTCGTGCCGATGCCAAAAGCGATGGCGCCGAAAGCCCCGTGCGTGGCCGTGTGTGAATCGCCACACGCGATGGTGCAACCAGGCTGCGTGATACCCTGTTCTGGGCCGACGATGTGAACGATGCCCTGGCAGCCCGTTGGGATGTCGAAAAACTGGATGCCATTTTCGGCACAATTTTTGCGCAGTTCGGCAATCATGGCCTGTGCGATGGTGTCGGCAAAAGGCTCGCGCTGGTCGACTGTGGGCACGATGTGGTCGACTGTGGCAAAGGTGCGATGGGGATACCTCACCTTGAGGCCGAGGTCGCGCAACATGCCAAACGCCTGTGGACTGGTAACTTCGTGGATGAGGTGTGTCCCGATAAAGAGCTGCGTCTGCCCGCTGGGCAATTGTCGGACGGTATGCGCGTCCCAAACTTTTTCGAAGAGTGTCTTAGCCATGAGGAAGAAGGAATGCGCTGCGCAATGGGCAGCAAAAGGCTTGAGGTAGCAGGCACGCGTGCGGGGTCAACCTCGAACGCTTTGAGCACGGCATCTCTGCGGCGTAGCTCACGCCGTGAGGCGCCCATTGGCCAGTACCAAAGCACGCGGAGCGCGTTGGGCAAAAGCCTCGTTGTGCGTCACTAATACGAGGGCGACACCCTCGGAGCGCGTGAGCTCGAGCAACATGTCCATGACGCCCGCGCCCGTGCGCTCGTCGAGATTGCCCGTTGGTTCGTCTGCCAAGACGAGGCGTGGCTTGTTGATGAGTGCACGCGCGAGGGCAACGCGCTGGCACTCCCCCCCGGAGAGCTGCGCTGGCAGGTGGCCCGCCCGAGAAAGGAGGCCTACGCGCTCCAACAAATCACACGCGGCGGGAGTGATCTCGCACAAAGGATGCCCGGCAATTCGTCCGGCCAAGGTAACGTTTTCGAGAGCGGTCAATTCCGGCACAAGGTGGTAGGCTTGAAAAACGTAGCCAAGCCAACGTGAGCGGAGCTTTGCTAAAAAAGCGTTGTCACGCCCCGTCACGCGTTCGCCATTCCAGACGAGCTCTCCACCATCTGCCTGGTCGAGCCCGCCGAGGATTTGCAGCAAAGTCGTCTTGCCGGAACCCGACGCACCACGGATACTGACGAACTCGCCGACGGCCACCTCCAGGGTAATGCCCTCCAACACGGAGAGTGCGCCTCGCGGCGTTTTGAAGCTCTTGACGAGAGCCATCGCGCTCAGGACAGGCAGCTCCGAGCTTGGTGGTGGGGCGACAGCTATCCCGCCGTCAGGGAGATTTTCATCCAACATCGCGCATGGCCTCCGAGGGTTTGCGTCGCGCCGCCCAGAACGCTGGCAGAAGCGAGACGATCGTCATTAGAAACAAAGTGAGTGCAGCCGCCTTGAGAAAGTCATCCGGGTTGTAATGCAGGGGCACGGAATCGAACATGTACTGCTTGCTCATCGTCTCCTCGGCGCCAAAAAGGCGCACGATTTCCTGCCTAAAGTGCAGCAACAAAACGGCGAACCCCGTGCCGATGCCATAGCCGAGGATGCCGATGATGACCCCTTGGGCAAGAAACAGGCGTAATATTTGCCGGGATTGAGCACCCAGTGCACCCAGCAAACCAATCTCGCGCGTGCGTCGCACGACATGACTGAACAACGTGCTCCCTATGGAGAACGAGGCTACGAGTGTGATGATGAACATGAGAAAAAACAGCATCTGCTTTTCCATCTCCACGGCCTCAAGAAACACCGCCCGAAAGGCCAGGCCGGGGAGAGCCACGAAGGGAGGGCCCAAGTTTCCGTTGATCTCCTTCGCTACCGCAGGGGCTTGCCGGTGGTCCACCAGCCTCATATGCGAGGCCTCTGCGTACCCCTTGGACACGCCAAATAAATCGCGCGCCGCACGCAAAGTGATAAGGATCACGTTGGCATCCGCCGGGGTAAAACCCGTGTGGATGATGCCACAAACTTCGAGGCGTTTCAGCGGCATCCGCTTCTTCCCGTCAAACATCTGGCGTATCTTCGCCACCGACTGCACCTCGATGAAATCTCCCATGCCAACGCTAAGCGTCCGTGCCAGCTGGCTGCCGATGATGACGCGCTCATCGTCCAACGCATCCAAGCTCCCTGCGCCATTGGTACTGGCAAAATACCGCCCCAGTGGAGTGACCTGGCCCTCCTTCTCCGGGTCTATGCCCCGCACGCGCAAGAACTGGAGTTTGTCGTCATCGGGGAGCAACACCACATTCCCCTCTATATAAGGGGCAACGGCAGCAACACCGGGCAACGAAGCCGGGCTCTCAAGCAATTCCAGTGGCGCGGTAGAGTTGGGTATGCGCAAAACAACATCGCCATAACTCTCACGCACACGCCTGCGGTGTTCCTCACCAAAGCTGTTCATGACAGATTGCACCACGAGCAAAGCTGCTACACCAAAGGCAACGCCGAGAATCGAAACAGACGCGAACACCGGAAATCGGCCCGGGGGGAAGAGCTGTCTCCACGCGAGGAAAAGAGGCCACATGGGCGCACAAGAAGCACGGGAACGGCACACGCTCAACAACAAAGGCATCCCGCGCAGCCCTCCACGGCCATCAGCGCAACGGAGCCCCGCACGCCAAATTCTGGCTGTTAGTACCAACGAGATCAAAATGACCGCTTTACATTCTTTCCGCTCTTTGCCAGCAAGCGTGCCACATGAATAAACATTTATTTCTTTCTTGTAGCTTTCTTGCTCTAACCCTTCAGCCTTTCGGCACCAACGCGCACGCTGCGGATGCCTTCTCCATCACGCTCACTAAAACCGGGTCTGGTGATATTTTACAAATTGGCGGGAAAACGCTCCCCGACCTCGCCCGGGACGCCGTCCGCAGCAAAGGGCTCTTCGCGGACTTCGACGGCCTCGATTTCTCTGGCTCGCTGGACTACCTCGGCGTGCGTGGCGCCATAACCATTGAGATGGTAGCAAACTCCGCCACCGTCGAGATTCCATCCATCGGTTTCTCGCGTGTGTTTACAGGCACCAGCCACGAAGCTGCTTACGACAAGATGGAAGATTTTTTTACCAAAGAAAGTTCGGAAATTTACGGGAAATTTTTGCGCCAAATGGCCCGCCGTTCCATCATCGCGCTCACTGACGGCAACCCGATGGCCAGCACTGCCCGCACCGCCAACAGCATCTTTTTCTCCGAAGGTTTCACCCATTTTTCCGACATCTTTGTCCCGGAAATTTACGTCCCAACGCACGGCGGCGCCACTGCCTCCCAAGCGGAAGCTGGGACGCCGGCAGACGCCATTCCCGTCGAGCTTGCACCGCACAAACGTTTTGGTGGCATCGCCTTGGATTTTTCCGGCGGGAGCTTTAAAGCTGGGGACTTCAAGGGCAACTACGCAGAATTCGCCATCCCCATGCGCTTTCGCATCGCTCGCCCCGTCGATCTCTCACTGGCTGTCCGTAGCAACTATCTCGAAGTGGAAGGTGCCCAGGCCGTCGGCATAGGCTTCTCAGCCGCCCTGCCCATCCACATCTTCTCCGCAAACGCCCAGAACTTCTGCAATTGGACGCTCGCGCCCTTCTCCACTACCTCGGCAACGGCCTCTTGGGATCTCGGTTCCGGAGGCCTCATCTGGGCGACTGGCGCCATCAACACCCTGGACTTCCGCATCAACAAGCATTTTGCCGTCTCACTCATCAACCAAATCTCTTACCACAAAAGCGTAGAGCTCAGCGTCAACTATGACTCCGATGAGTATAAGCTGGACCCAGGCGTCTCGCAGTGGATTTCGAAAAATGGCCTGCGCCTCGCCGCGAGTCTCGGAGAATCCTTCCAAGCAGAGGCATACGCCGTCGAAACTTTCTTCCTAAAGGAAACAGCCGTAAAAGATTACACGACGCTCGGTCTGGCATTCAATTGGCAAGTCGCGCGCAGCTTCGGCATGAGGCTCGGCGGCAACTATGACTTCGCTTCCGATTACTCATCTTTTGGCGCTAATTTCCGCCTCCAGTTCAAGTTCTGATGCGAAAATCCCAGCACGCCTTGGTATCCTCATCCTTCTGATGGTCAATTCTTTTTGACATCTGTTGTTTGCTTTGGCACCGGTAACGGGTGGCGCTGCTCAAGCGCGTTCAAGCAAGCATCGCTACTCGCACCTCTGTACAACACAGAATTGTTAGCTCTGTTAAGAATGAGCACCGCATAGCCCTGATAGGCCATGCGTGTGAAGGTCGGTGCCTGTGTGTAATAAATGCTCTCCCGGCCAGCTGCGGCGATCAGAGAAAAGCGCTCTGAAAATTCCACACCAAATGCACTATTTTCCGTCCGCCGCGCAAACCAGTAAACATAGCCCTCCAAGGGCACATCCATGCTGAGTTTTGAGGGGACATCGATGCGTAAACAACGGCTGCCAGGCAAAAGCAGGCGAATGTTTGCCAGAGAGTCGCGAGAAGACTTTGGCGCGGCAGGCGATTTGACGGATTCACTTGTGAAAATCTTTCCTGAAGCCTTCGCATCCGATTTTTCCAAAATCACGCGTTGCTCAAGAGCTTTCGTTTTCTCGCGAGTCGGATTGTCCATCAGCGTCACGCGTAACGACATGGATTGCACATTCTGGCGAGCTTCTTCCACTTGCTCCACAAGCCGTTTTCGCATGGCAGGATCCTGTGCCCAAAGGCTTACCGTCATCTCGCGTTGCGACGATGCAAGACGAATCTTTACACGCTCACCCGAAAGCCCCAGAACTCTGGCCTCGATGGGCAAACCATCGCTTGTGTGCACGATTTCATATTCTTCTGCAGGAATCGCTTTATCCTCACCAAGTGCACTGCTGACTGTCTCTGCCAGAGGTGTTTCATCCGCACTCAAAAACACACCTAACAACCAGAAACTCGCGGCTGCGGAAAGAGATAGAAACAGGGGAGGAATACGGTGGTAGTGTTTCATTTTTTTATCCTATGTGGACATCTGGCCATTGCTGAACCTCTCAAGCCGACGCGACAGGAACATCGGAACCCGCCACCTGACAAGATAATTTTTGTGCCCTGCGCGCAAGACTCGGGAAACCCTTGACTCATGTTGCAACTTTGGCAGGAAAAGGACTCCTTTCACATCTGTTGTATCAATGCTGTCTTTCTTAAAGAAACTCCTTGGGCGCAATGAGAAGTTTTTTGATCTTCTCGATGCCAGTGCCAAACAAGCCAACGAAAGCGCGCAAATCCTTATGCGCCTCCATGCCAGCATCGGGAAACTCGAGTTTGACTCCTGGCTAATCGCCCTCTCCGAGTCGCGCCGCAAGGATAAGCGCATCGCCGCCGACATGACACGCGAACTGTGCGCCACCTTCATCACTCCCATTGAGCGCGAGGACATTGAGGCCCTCGCCAGCGCTCTTTATAAGATTCCCAAAACGGCAGAAAAAATTGGCACACGCATCGCCATTTCCCCAGAGCGTTTTGCCACCGAGTTCGTTGGCAAACAACTTCAAATGCTCGTGCGTGCCACCGAGCTTGTCATATCCATCACCCATCAGTTGCGCAAAATCTCGGAGATGGAAAAAATCCAAGACGCCTACCAGCAGCTCCAGACCATCGAAGGCGAGGCGGACAAGTTTATGCTGGGTACCTTGAAAGAGCTTTACCAAGGCGACGGCAACGCGAAGGAAATTATCATTCTCGGCGACTTCTACGAATTGCTCGAACGCGCCACGGACTTTTGCCGCGATGCGGGAAAGATCGTTTTCCAAGTCGCCCTCAAATACACCTAAGCCCCATCCCATGACACTGTTGATACTTGTCCTGCTGGCGGCCTTGGTGTTTGAGTACATCAACGGTTTCCATGATGCGGCGAACGCGATCGCCACAGTTGTCTCTACTAAAGTGCTGACCCCACGGCAGGCGATCCTTCTTGCGGCGGGCATGAACCTCGTCGGTGCAATGATCGGCGTCGAAGTCGCGCGTACTATCGAGAGCGGCTACATTGCGGGCGGTGTGGTGAATATTGGGACGGTGCTTGCAGCGCTTTTCGCCGGCATCATTTGGAACCTCATCACTTGGCTCGGCGGCATCCCGTCCAGCTCCAGCCACGCGCTCATCGGCGGCCTGTGTGGCGCGGCTCTTGCCAAGACGCATATGGACTGGGGCGTGCTGTTGTGGGATGCCCAGCTAAACGGAAAGGCTGTCGGCCTGTGGCCCAAGCTCATCAAGCCGATGGTGCTCTCGCCCATCGCCGGGTTTTTCCTCGGTGCCATCGTCATGTTAGTGCTCACGTGGATCCTCTACAAAATGCGCCCTACCTTCGTGCAACGCGTTTTCGGCAAATTACAGATCCTCAGCGCCGGCTGGATGGCTCTAAGCCACGGTACCAACGACGCCCAAAAGACGATGGGCATCATCACCCTCGCCCTCGTCGCGGGCACCACCACTGGTGTCTTCAGCGGCCTGCCCGAATGGCTTTCTTTTCTGCAAACCGAAAGTGGGAAAGTGCCACGCTGGGTGCAGATCGTCTGCGCACTTACGATGGCCGCCGGGACGGCTGGCGGCGGCTGGCGCATCATCCGCACAATGGGCCACAAGATGGTCAAGCTGAAGCCTGTGCACGGTTTTGCTGCCGAGACGAGCGCCGCCCTCATCATCCAAGGCGCAAGTCACTTTGGCATCCCGCTCTCGACGACTCACGTTATCAGCACTTCGATCATGGGCGTCGGCGCCATGAAGCGCTTCAGCGCAGTGCGTTGGGGCCTCGTCTCGCGCATCGTCTGGGCGTGGGTACTCACCCTGCCCATCACGGCCTTTATTGGCTACTGGATGTACCGCCTCGTCGATCTGCTGGCTCATCTCTCCTGAAGGCACCAGCTACGCCGCCAAGATCTAGAAATCCACGCCTTTGACCAGTCGGCGCACGCTGGGAACGCCCGTTTGTGCCTCATGCCACGTGGCGATTTTTTCGGGGATGCGCATCTCGGTGAGCATCTCGGCGAAGTTCTGTGCGCGGGTCTTGAGTTTCCCTTGGAGTGGATGGAGCTCAAGGCGCAAGTCCGTTGCCCGCGTTTCGCTGTCTTTCGCCTCGGCGGCAACAATGTGCCTTGCCGGGTCGAGCCCAAAGTGGCTCGCGATTCGCTGCCCTATTTCCAGGCGGGAAAGCGCCTCCAGCCCGGCCCAATGATAGACGCCACTGAGGTTGCCGCGCTCGCATAGTTCCACGAGTACTTCTGCGAGGTTGGACACACTCACAGGCTGGCGGATCTCACTGGGCGAAAGCATTGTGCGCTCGCCCAAGGCCCAATGCGCTAAGAGCCGTTCGTGCAAGCTGTGCCTACCGCCGAGGCTGTTGCCACTCAACAACGGGACGCGCAACACGGCGGCAAAATTGCGCCCTTGGCGGAGCACCTCTTCTTCGCCAGCAAGCTTCGTCTCGCCGTAGCAGTTGAGAGGAACCGGCTGGGCGGTGTGGGCATAGGGAGCGTGCCTGCCATCAAAGACAAGATCAGTGGAAACATGCACCAAAAAGGCCGAGAGGTGGTTGGCCAACATGGCCAGGCGGCACGGAAGCTCTACGTTGAGCGCACTCGCCAGCTTGGGATCGGCTTCGCAACCATCGATCGTCGGCAACGCAGCGCAATTGGCGATGGCATCGGGAAACTCGTCGAGAATAAGCGTCTCAAGTTTTTCGTTCTTCAGAAGGTTGGCACACAAATTTTTTGTCGCGCCTTGGAGCAAAGGTGTGCGCGTGTTTCCCACGGCAACGACGTGATGGCCACGCCGGATGGCGGCCAGAGCCGTCTCGTGGCCGAGGAAACCTGTGGCGCCTGTGACGATGATCTTCATGGCGGGCAGAAATGCCCGCAAGAGTTCCAAAAGCAAGCTTGCGGCAAAGCCCGATGCGGCACGCAACGGTTTTTTCCTCGCGCTCGAGCTGTCGCCCGGCAGCCTCGCGCCCGCTCTTCCTCCTTACCATGATTCATCCGACAGTCTCCATCTCCCCTCTGGCTTGTGTGGGCGAAAATGTCTCCGTGGGCGAAAATTCAACGGTTGCCCCATTCGCCGTTATTGAGGATGGGGTCGCCATCGGTGCCCGGTGCCATGTCGCAGCACATGCCGTGCTGAAGCGCGGGACGCGCGTCGGGGACGATGTGCATGTAGATCACCACGCGGTGCTGGGTGGCCTGCCGCAAGATCTCGGTTTTGACCCCGCAACGCCGAGTGGGGTCGTTATTGGCGACGGTGTGCGCATCCGCGAAGGTGTCACGCTGCACCGAGCCACGCGCGCCGGGGAAAACACGCTGGTGGGCACCAAGTGCTTCCTCATGGCGTACTCACACGTGGCACATGATTGCGTGCTGGGCGAGGGCGTCATCGTCGCCAACACCGCATTGCTTGCCGGCTTTGTACAAGTGGGGGCGCGTGCCTTTGTGAGCGGCGGGGTTGTCGTCCATCAATTTGTGCGCATCGGCGAAAGTGCAATGTGCAGTGGCAATGGGCGTTTCGGGATGGACATCCCGCCGTTCGTCATCGCGCTTGAGCGCAACCATGTCGCGGGCCTGAACCTCGTGGGATTGCGCCGTTGCGGTTTTTCGCGAGAGACCTTGGCTGATCTGAAAAATTGCTATCGTGCAGTCTACCGAGAAGATGCGTTGAACTTTGCCGCGAACGCTGCGGAAGCCCTCGAAGCAAGCGTGGCGCAATCAGAGCGCGGACGCCAATTTTTGAGATTTTTCACCGACACCTCGAAACGCCGCCAGTTCGTGCGCCCGCGTGCTAATGGGGCGGGCACGGTGGAATAACCGCAGGGCTTTTTCACACAATGACGACGCCCACAGCCAAAGGCACCCCACCGCTCGCCTTGCTCTGCGGAGACCCGGCCGGAGTCGGGCCAGAAATCATTGCGCGCTGGTTGCTCTCGGCGCCAGCCAACTGTCGGGGCATCGTCCCCGTCGGCCCAAGGGCATGGCTCGACACTCTGCCCGTGGGGGGGATCGCCGTCGGAGATGCCGACTATGCCACAGCGCCGGGAAAGCCCGACGCAAATGGCCAGCGCATCGCTTGGGAGGCACTCGAAGTCGGGGCAGACGGCTGCCAACGCGGAGTTTTCGGCGGCGTTGTCACTGGCCCAATAAACAAGGCGCAAATGGCGAGCGTGGGGTACCCCTTTCCTGGGCAAACAGAGTTCTTTGCCGCGCGCTGGGGCGGAGAGCCCATCATGGCTTTTGCAGGCGGGCGCATGAGTGTTGTACTCGCCACGTGGCACATCCCTCTCGCCGCTGTGGGGCCCGTGCTGAGCCCCGCTTTGCTGGGGCGAGCAGTGGCCGCAGCCGACTTCCTCGCACGAGGCTTAGGCACGTCAAAACTGCCTCCGCGCATCGGCGTTTGTGGGCTCAACCCTCATGCTGGCGAGGATGGCCTGCTGGGCACAGATGAACGCAAACGCCTCAACCCTTGGCTTGAGGCCTTGCGCGACGCCCACCCAAGTTTGTCGCCCTGCTTGCCATCGGATTCGCTCTTCTGGCGGCATTTGCAAGGAGAGTTCGATGTCGTCGTAGCGCTCTACCACGATCAGGGCCTTACCCCGTTGAAAACCCTGGAATTTGCGCAGAGCGTGAACCTCACGCTCGGTCTGCCGTTCTTGCGCACGAGCCCGGACCACGGCACGGCCTACGCCATCGCAGGCACTGGCACGGCATCCCTGACAAGCTGGGACAATGCTGTGCGACTGGCGCGCCGTTTGGCCGACAAAAAGCCGGGATAGACTCCCAGCCTTTGCTCAATACCGATAGTGATCAGCCTTGTAGGGTCCTTCCACCGGAACACCGATGTACGCCGCCTGAGCCGGAGTAAGCTTGGTGAGCTTCGCCCCAATCTTTGCGAGATGCAAACGCGCGACTTCCTCATCCAATTCCTTGGCAAGCATGTAAACACCCGCCTGCCAAGCTCCACGATTCTCCCAAAGCGCAAGCTGCGCGAGAACCTGGTTCGTAAAACTGCACGACATGACGAAAGAAGGATGCCCCGTGGCGCAGCCAAGATTCACAAGACGGCCTTCCGCGAGAACAAATATCTGCCGTTTGTTGGGGAAAGTGTAGCGATCCACTTGGGGTTTTATCGTCTCCCTTTTGACGCCCTTGGCCTGCCGGAGCTTGGTGACTTGGATCTCATTGTCAAAATGGCCAATGTTACAGACGATGGCTTGGTCCTTCATCCGCTGGAGATGCTGCAAGGTGATGATGTCTTGGTTCCCGGTGCATGTGACATAAATATCCGCCATGCCGAGCGTGTCCTCAAGCGTAACGACGCGGTAACCTTCCATCACAGCCTGAAGCGCACAAATGGGGTCTATCTCCGTGATAAGCACCGTGCAACCGAGCGCCCGCAGAGCTTGGGCCGAGCCTTTGCCGACATCACCATAGCCGCAGACAACAACCGTCTTACCCGCTATCATGATGTCCGTGGCACGCTTGATACCGTCGGTAAGGGATTCTCGACAGCCATAGAGATTATCGAACTTGGATTTGGTAACAGAGTCGTTGACGTTGATGGCAGGGACAAGGAGGCTCCCTTCCTGCTGCATACGGTAAAGACGGTTGACCCCTGTGGTGGTTTCCTCCGAAACGCCCTGCCAATCGGCGACGACACCCTGCCAGTGGGTGGGGCTCTTCTTGTAAACGCGCTGCAGGAGACCCTTGATAACACTCTCCTCCTGACTAGAGCCCTTGATGCTCTTAAGCCATTTGAGGGTAGCGCTGTTTTGCTGTTCGATCTCATAACCCTTGTGGATGAGGAAAGTGGCGTCGCCCCCATCGTCTACGATGAGTTGCGGGCCTGAACCATCGGGCCAGGTGAGCGCGCGAAATGTGCAATCCCAGTATTCTTCCAGCGTCTCGCCCTTCCATGCGAAAACGGGGATGCCCGCAGCGGCGATCGCAGCGGCGGCGTGGTCTTGGGTGGAAAAAATATTGCACGAGGCCCAACGCACGTCGGCGCCAAGCGCGACGAGGGTTTCTATCAACACCGCCGTCTGGATCGTCATGTGCAGGGATCCACTAATGCGGGCTCCCTTGAGCGGCTTTTTCAGGGCATATTTTTTCCGAATGCTTATGAGGCCGGGCATTTCATGCTCAGCCATTTCGATTTCCTTGCGCCCCCATTTGGCGAGGGAAAGGTTAGCTATTTTGCAGTCTTTCATGGTATGATTTGAAAAAATCACCCTCCCGTGAAGAGAGGGTGATTTGGGTAATTCGCCGTTTGGGTTAACGTGCGTCGATGCGCTGCGGCATATCGAGCTTCTTCGAGGTGAAGCCGAGCGTGGCGAGCGCGAAGTAGAGCACGAAGCCCACCACAAATGCGCTCACGGGCGGCACGGGGACGGTGAAGCCGAGGGCGATTGCCTTGGTCGTCCCTTTCGCGATGGCCTCGGCGTTGATGGTGTTGATCAAGAGGACGGCAGGCGTGATGCCGCCGACGACAAAGCCCACGATCCACGAGAGCCAGCCGGCGGGGTTGAACCCGGCGCGCGGGCCCGCCCACTTGCGCCCGGCAAGGATGTAGTCCGCCAGCAACGCACCGCAAACGGGGCCAAACGAGGCGCCGATGAC
>JAITHA010000062.1 GCA_031280235.1 Puniceicoccales bacterium
GCGGGGTGGTGGATGATGGTGGAGTCGAGGCCGGCCATGTCGTCGCGGCGGTGCACCATGTCTTTCCACCAGGCTTGCTTGATGTTGTTGCGCAGTTCGACGCCGAGGGGGCCGTAGTCAAAAAAACCGTTGAATCCTCCGTAGAGCTCGGAGGAGGGGAAGACGAACCCGCGGCGTTTGCACAGGTTGATGATGTTATCCATGAGGGTGGTGTCGTTGGCCATGATCTTGAGGGTGGGAAAAGGCGACGGAATAAATGCCAAGGGTTTGACGATGACAAGTGAGCGATTCGCTTGGACGTGAAGGTTTGTTTGTCGCGAGTTTGGCTGCACACGTGGGCTCGGGGCGTAGCTCAGGCGCCGTGCGGCTCCACCAAGCGTCGGGAGATGTCGCCGTAAGCGTCGATGCGGCGGTCTCTGAAGAATGGCCAGATGCGACGGAAATCGCGTTGCATCGCAAGGTCGCAGCGGGCGATGAGGATTTCTTCTTTGTCTGCCGAGGCCTTGGCGATGATTTGCCCATAGGGATTGGCAACGAAGCTTTGCCCCCAAAACTCGGTGTCGCCCTCAGTGCCGACGCGGTTAGCGACAGCGACGTGGCAGCCGTTGGCCACGGCGTGCCCGCGCTGGACTGTTTCCCAAGCACAGTGTTGGGCGGCCCCGAGAGCAGCTTTCTCGGAAGAGAGCCAGCCGATGGCCGTCGGGTAGAAGAGAATGTCTGCGCCAGCGAGGGCGGTTAGGCGTGCGGCCTCAGGGTACCATTGATCCCAACAGATGAGGACGCCGACCTTGCCGTGGGCGGTTTGCCAGGTGCGGAAGCCGAGATCGCCCGGGGTGAAGTAGAATTTTTCTTCAAAGGCGGGGTCTTGGGGGATGTGCATTTTGCGGTATTTGCCGAGGCAAGTGCCGTCGGCGTCGAGAATGGCGGCGGTGTTGTGGTAAACCTCACTGCCGCGCGCTTCAAACATGGGGGCGACGATGACAACACCGAGACGCCGGGCCACGGCCTGCAGCTCGCACGTGCTTGGGCCGCTGGGGATGGGTTCGGCGAGATCGAAATGGGCCGGGTTTTGCGAGGCACAGAAATAGCGCGTAGTGAACATTTCCTGCAGCCCGATAATCTGCGCACCCTTGGCAGCAGCTTCCTCGATGCGCGGGATGGTCTTGCGGAGATTGGCTGCCGGGGTCTCCGCAGCAGCAAGCTGGATGAGGCCCACGGCGACACCGTCCCCGCAGGTGTTGTCGTGGCTGTCGTGAGTCATTGCGCGGGCGACTGCCTGTGCGTGGGCTGTTGTTCGGGGCTGGTGCGGTTGCGCTTGGGTTTGCTTGCCAGTTTATATTTGGTGATGAGCGGCAAGAGCCCCGTCTCGTGCAGCCGGTCGATGGGATAGCCCCGGTTGACGATGTTGATGATTTCCTGCGAGTTGCTGCCGTAACCGAGCAGGTAGAGCGTCTTGGAGTCAGCGAGGTAGTAGAACTCGACCGGGAGGCCGACATGGTTTATTTTGTAAAAGCCGGGCGCTTCGACATTCCAACGTGGCGTGGCACCGCCTTTGGCGAGCACGAAATGTTCCGGCTCGAAAATGATGGCGGCGGGAGCGCCAGTGTTTGGCGCGTCGCCATCGCGTTCCCAGAGGCCAACAACCGGGTCTTCGGGTGGCAGAACAGGCTGCTGGACAGGTTGGGTAGCGCAACCTTGCCAAGCGAGAGAGGCAGATATCAAAGATAGAATGGAAAAAATGTTTCTCATAGGAAAAGCTTCGTTGAATGGGAGCATTAGATATCGGAGCACTGAAAATGTCGCCAAAAAAAATCGAGCCGGACTGTGGAAAACTTGTTGACGGGGCATGGGATGATTCGTTTCCTCCGTGCTTCCTTTTTCGAAAGAAGAATTATGATGCCCAGTAGCTCAGTGGTAGAGCAGTTGACTGTTAATCAATTGGTCGTAGGTTCGATCCCTACCTGGGCAGCCACTTGAGAAGCCGCTTTGCCAAGCGGCTTTATTAGTTTCCAAGCCTCGCCCCCTCGCGGAACTTTCGTGGGGGCGCCCTGTCTCCGCCGTCGCATGAAAACCTCAGCCCAGCTCTCCCGGCGGAATTTCCTCAAACGCGCCAGCCTTGCCGGTGGTTTGCTCATCTTGCCCTCGGGCTTTCTCCGTGGGGCGAATGCCCCGAGCAACCGCGTCAACATCGCCTGCGTGGGCGTGGGTGGAATGGGCGGGAGTGATTTGCACAACTTGCGCCGTCAACCGGGCGTCACCATTGTGGGCATTTGCGACGTGCATTCCGGAAATCTTTCCAACGCGAAACGTTCGTGCCCGCACGCCCAGACCTTCGCCGATTACCGCAAGATGTTCGACAAGCTGGACAGGGACATTGACGCCGTGTCCGCGGGAACGCCTGATCACACGCACTTCACCATCTCGCTGGACGCCGTCCGGCGCGGCAAACACATCCACGTCCAGAAACCCATGTGCCGCACGGTGGACCAAGTGCGCCGCCTCATGGCCGCTGCCACCGAGCACAAAGTCGTTTCCCAAATGGGCAACCAAGGCCACTCCAGCCACCACATCCGGCTCGCCAAAGAATGGTACGA
>JAITHA010000028.1 GCA_031280235.1 Puniceicoccales bacterium
CGGAGCCATTTTTTGGAATACTATTATCTTTTATCCATCCGGAACCCAAACCTAAGAGAGCAAAGTGTTGTATTTTTAGAAAGTCTATCCAAGCTAGGCCTGAGCCGTGAAGAAGTGGACATCTGGCATATCCGCTTTGCCCAAATAAAAGAAAAACGCGACCGCCCCAAGAACCCCAAAACAACAAGCCACAGCCATAAAAAGAAAACCTGACGGCATTTCCCGACAGGAAATATAATGGCCTTCCCTGCTCGCCTTGTTTTATGTGGTGATGGCTTTGCGCAGAGGGTTTGGGTCAGATATTTCCTGAGTTGGGGTAACTGCCCAGCCATTTTACGCCGTCGCAGACTTTTTTTAATTCATCAATGGCGTCCTGCATCCGAGGTTCTTGCCAGTGTGCGATGAGATCGATGAAGAAGAGGTATTCCCAAGCGATTCTGCGGTTGGGGCGCGACTCGATGCGTGTGAGGTTTAGACCGCGATCGGAGAAAGGTTGGAGCGCTTTTTGCAAGGCTCCTGGTTCGTGTCTTAGCGAGAAGACGAGGCTTGTTTTCTCTTCACAGAGGGCGCCTGATGGGTTGGGTGTTGCGCTGACGACGAGAAAGCGTGTGACGTTGTCCGTTTTGTCTTGGATGCCTTGTACGAGGATGGGGACGCCGTAAATGGAGGAGGAGGCGGCGCTGGCGATGGCGGCTATGTCTGGTTCTGTTTCCATGCGGCGGACGGCTGCGGCTGTGCTTTCGACGGGGAGGAGCTCGACACCTGGCAGGTTGCGTTGCAACCAGTTGCGACATTGGGCGAGGGCGATGTCTTTTGAAGCGACGCGGCGGATTGCCTTGAGGGGGTGGCGGCTTAGCAAGCAGTGCTCGATGCTGAGATAAACTTGAGCGACAATTTTCAGGCCGGATTCGGCCAGCATGTCCAGCGAGTGGACGACGGCTCCTTCCGTGGAGTTTTCTATCGGGATGACGCCGTAGATGGCCTCGCCGCGTTCAACGGCTGCGAACACGTCAGGGATGCTTGGCATAGCCCTCATGGGCACGCTGGAGCCGAAGCTTTTCAGGGCGGCTTGCTGGGTGTAAGTCCCTTCTGGGCCGAGGTAGGCAACGGGGTTCCCCATTTGGGCACAGATGGACAGCGAGATGATTTCACGGTAGATGGTGCGAATGGCCTTGGAAGGCAGGGTTTCTCCGGCGAGCCCTTCGAGTTTGCAGAGCAAAGCTTCTTCGCGATCCGGCGCGTAGATGCTGACCCCTCGTGCGCGTTTGGTCTCACCAATTTTGGTGGAGAACATCTGCCGCTCTTGCAGAAGGCGGATGACTTCGCGGTCGATGCGATCAATCTCGCTGCGGTAATCGTCGAGGGTCATTGTAAGAGGGGTCAAAACAAGGGGATGTGTTTTGTTTTCAACTGGATTTTTCAGGAATGCGTGTGGGGGTGCAGGTAGTGCATCAGAGAGTTAGAAAAGTTCCAGCTGCCCATCTTCGACTGGGGCGGCGGGCGGAGCAGCTCGCAGGGGGATGATGAGTGGCGGCCCTGCTGTGGATGTCGATGGATCCGCGAGAATGGGCGATGGCGGGGGGGGCAATACAGGCTCAGATGTTGGTGTGAGAGTGGGCAGGTTTTCCCAATGGATAAAGGCGTTGGCGCGGCTTTGCATGAAGGTGGAGCTGCCGTTCTCCATGTCAGCGAGAATGGCGTTGGCGCGGGCGACGACGCAGTCGGGAAGGCCGGCGAGCCGTGCGACATGGATGCCGTAGGAGCGATCGGCTGCGCCTGGGATGACTTGCCGTACGAAAATGATCTCGTCGTTCCATTCCTTCACGGCCACACAGTAATTACGCATTCGGGGGAGGATGCTTTGCAGGCGTGTCAGCTCGTGATAGTGTGTCGCGAAGAGGGTACGGGGGCCACATTCGCCGTTGCCGTGGAGAAATTCTGCGACGGACCAGGCGATGCTGATGCCGTCATAGGTGCTCGTGCCGCGCCCGATTTCATCGAGAATCACAAGGCTGGAGGCTGTGGCGTTGTTGAGGATGTTGGCGGTCTCGTTCATCTCGACCATGAATGTGGAGTTGCCGCGTGCGAGTTCGTCGCTAGCGCCTACGCGGCAGAAGAGCCTGTCCACGATCCCGACGTGAGCATTTCTGGCGGGTACCCAGGAGCCGAGTTGAGCCATCAGCACGATGAGGGCTACCTGGCGGATATAGGTGGACTTGCCGGCCATGTTGGGGCCGGTAAGGAGGGCGACTTGCTCGCCGTTGGATTGCAACCGTGTGTCGTTGGGGACGAAGGCTTGTGTGCCTCCTTCCTTGCGTAGCATTTGTTCCACGACGGGGTGGCGGCCTTGCTCGATTTCGAGGACTCCGCTGTTGTCGACTTCCGGGCGGCAGTAGTCCCAGTCTCTTGCGAGGGTGGCCCAACCGCAGTAGACATCCAGCTCGGCGAGGGCTTGTGCGGTGTTTTGCAGAGAGGCGGAGTGCTCTTGGATGCGTTCGACGAGGCCTTGGAAAATTTCGGTTTCGCGTGTGAGGGCAAACTCGTCGGCGCGCAGGATTTCTTTTTCTTTCTGTTTCAGCTCTTCGGTGATGTAGCGCTCGGCGTTAGTGAGAGTCTGCCGCCGGATGTAATTTTCTGGGGCGAGGTGAAGGTTGGATTTTGTGATTTCGATGAGATAGCCGAAGGCGCCATTGTAAATGATCTTGAGGTTTTTGATGCCTGTGCGTGCCTGCTCGGCGCGTTCCAGCGCGGCGACCCACGATTTGCTGTCGGTGGACAGCGCGCGCAGGCGGTCCAACTCGGCGTCGTAACCTTTGCGGATGACGCCTCCGGCGGCGATGTCTCCGGGGACTTCGTTGCTCAAGGCGGAGTCGAGTAGTTCGCGGAGCTTGGGGCAGAGGCCGATGTTGGTGGCGAGTGCGTTGATGGATGTCCCTGCGAGCGCAGATGCTGCCAGCTCTGCGTGAATTTCGGGCAGCTGGCGGAGTGTGTCGCGGATGCCCCCGAGCTCTCGCGGGTTGCGGATGCGGTTTTGCAGACGGGAGAGGATACGGACGATGTCTCGCACGGAACGCAGTTTTTCCTGCACGCGGGCGCAGACGCCGGCGTGGCGCACGAGATCGCCGACGCAGGTCTGGCGTGCGAGTGCGACGGCGACATTGCCTGGGGGGGTAGCGAGCCATTGCTCAAGGAGGCGCGCGCCGGCGGCAGTCACTGTGTTGTCGATGGCGTCGAGGAGGGAGCCGTTGCGCGAACCGCCATTTCCCCGAAAAAGCTCAAGGTTGCGCTGTGAAGCGTGGTCGATGATGAGGGCTCCCGCTGGTTTGTATTCGGAGATCTGGTACAAGTTTTGCGGTTTTTGGCAGAGGCTGTCTGTGGCGTAGGTGAGGACGGCGCCTGCAGTGCCGAGAGCCGGGTTGCCTACCTCGATGCCGAAGCCCTGAAGGTTGAGCACGCCGAGGGCGGCTGCGATGGAGCGTTCGCCGGAGTTGGGCTCGAACTGCCAGCTTGGGAGCTTGGTGACGAGGTGTGTGTCGAGGAAGGCGTCCATGCCCGTGTTTTTTTGCCACGAGGCGGCCTCGTCATCGGGGATCAGGACTTCGCGTGGGTCGAGGGCAGCGAGGATGGGCAGGATGGTGGTGTGCGTTCCGCTGGCGATGCGGAACTCGGCTGTGGAGAGATCGAGCCAAGCGATGCAGAGCAGGCCGCGCTTATGCCCGGCGAGAGCCAGCAGGTAGTTGTTTCGCCGTGCGTCCATGTGGGCGTCTTCGAGGGTCGTGCCTGGCGAGAGGATGCGGGAGAGAGCGCGTCGGACGAGTTTCCCTGGCACGGCATTTTCCATTTGTTCGCAGATGGCGACGCGGTGTCCGGCGGCAAGCAGGCGGGGGACGTAGCTGTTGACGGCTTGGTACGGGATGCCGGCGAGGGCGCTCCCGGCGCGCTGCGTAAGGGTGATACCCAAGGCGCGCGCGCCAATCTCGGCATCGCTGTCGAACATCTCATAGAAATCTCCCACGCGAAAGAGCAGGATGACGTCTGCGGGGAGCTTATGCCGGTATTCCCAATACTGGCGCATCATTGGCGTGTTGGTTGGGCTGGCGGACATACAGGCGGGAAAAGGCGGACTGGGAAAAGTAGGAAAAGTGGCGTGCGTACGTAGTGGCGTCGCGCAAAGCTCACTTCATGTTCTCGCGGAATCCGAGGGTTTGCCCGTCTTCCTGCAAGCGGCGGTAATAGCACCCGAGACGCGGCATGCCGCTTTCCAGGCGTGTGTGGCAGGCTCCTTTTCCGGCGAGGCGCACGCGGTAGAGGATGGAGTTTTGTTCGCAGTTCACGCGCACTTCCTCAAGGGAGAGAAAGTCGCCCGATGTGTTGCCCTTTATCCAAAGCTCATTGCGCGAGGTACTCCAGAAGGTGGCTTTTTTTTCGCGCAACGCGGTCTCTAGAGCCAGTTTGTTTATATAGCCGACGATGAGTATCTCGCCGGAATCTACGTCTTGGGCGATGGCGGGGATGACGTCCTCGGTGCACTGGGCGACGACCTTTCGTAGTTTCGTGAAATCCAAGTTTAGGCGGGTCCCTTCTTCGGTCTCGTGGTGACTCATGGTGGCGTGCATCAGTGGCAGCCTGCTGCGGCTTTGGAAAGCGGAAAAGGCGGTAATGTGGCAATCAACGCGAGGCTCCACCGTCCAGCCAGATGCGCTCAATGAGTTGGGGGGCATCCACATTTTGCGTGGCGGCCTTGCCAAGAGCGTGGAGCGTCACGAAACGGAGTTTTCCATGGAGGACTTTTTTGTCGTGCGACATGGTCCGCAGGAGCGCATTGAGTGGCAGGGGCTCGCGCAGAGAGGTGGGCAAATCGTTGGCGCGAAGCAGTTGCTCGATGCGCGCGACATCACCGTCGGCCAGCAGGCCCAAGGCTTGGGAAAGCCGTGCCGCGAGTACTGTGCCTATGGCAACGCCCTCGCCATGCAAATAGCTCCCGTAGCCAGCGACTTGCTCGATGGCGTGCCCAAAAGTGTGCCCGAGGTTGAGCAGGGCGCGCCCGCCTTCGCACTGGGTCTCGCATTCGTCGTCGCGCACGATTGTCGCTTTTATTTCGCAACAGCGGCGAATGATGGCGGGCAACTCTGCGTGGCGCCAGTGGAGCCTCCCGGCGCGTTCCAGTTTGTCGAGTAGGGCGACGTCGCCCAACAGCGCAGTTTTGATGACTTCCGCCATGCCTGCGGCAAATTCTCTGCCAGGCAGGGTGGCCAGCAAATCCGTGTCGGCGTAGACGGCGATGGGCTGGTGAAAGGCTCCGGCGAGGTTTTTCCCAGCGGAAAGATTGATGCCCGTCTTGCCGCCGACGGAGCTGTCTACCATCGCAAGCAGGGTTGTCGGCACCTGGATGAAATCGACGCCGCGCAGATAAGTCGCTGCGGCAAAACCCGCCAAGTCACCTATGACGCCACCGCCGACTGCCACGATGACGCTTGTGCGGTCCAAGTGCTCGCGGGCGAAGGTTTCCCAGAGGTGTGATAATTCTCCCACTTCCTTGGCCGGCTCCCCGTCACAAGAAGTTTCGTACGCGCGGACACCTTCCTGACATAATTCGTCGAAAAGTGCAGCTTGCGCCTCGCGAATCGCCGGGTTGGTGACGACAAAAACCTGGCGCTTTTGTGCCTTTAAGGCGGCAAGTGCTGCGAGAAGCCCGTCTCTCTGGCTTGCTCCAATGTGGATGGGATAAGAACGCTCGCCGAGCATGACTCGAAGCGTGGAACTGTGTTCGTTGGCAGTGTATTGCATGGCGCGTAGAGAGAAGAAGGCATGCTTTTAGCCCTACCGCAAAGGGTAAGGCGAGCCAGATTCCGTGCCAGCCGCCGCCGCGCGAAATTACCAGATGATGCCCGTCAGCTACCGCTTGACACTCCGCCATTGCCGTTTAGAAACTGTTGCTTCACACCGCACTTCAACGAGCAAGGGGAGGCTGGGCCAGGACGGCTTCTGCTTCCTCTTCATTGAATCACAACAAGCAGAACCGCACGTCCCATCCAATCTTATGAGCCACGAAATCCTGTCCGTCCTCGAATACATGGAGAAGGAAAAAGGCATCAGCCGCGCCGACATGATCCAGACCATCGTCGGTGCCATCACGCATGCTGCGGCTAAAGGCATCAACGCGGGTCAGGAATTAAAAATTACCATCGACCCCAAGACCGGCAAACTCGACGCTGTCACATTGTTGACAGTTGTGGACTCTGTCTCGGATCCTACCCGCGAGATCCACGTCAAGGCGGCTACTCTTTACGCGAACAGCCCCCAGGTCGGCGACGTTATCGAGAAGCCGAGCAGCGACGTCTCAGAGCTCGGGCGCATTGCCGCCCAAGCCGCGCGCCAGGCCATCATGCAGCGCGTTCGCCAGTTCGAGAAAGAGCGCCTGTTCGACGAGTTCAAGGATCAGGTCGGCAACATCGTCTCGGGCGTTGTGCGCCGCCGCGAGCGGAGTGATATTATCGTCGAGCTCGGCAAAGCTGAAGCTTGCCTGCCCGCCCGCGAACGTTCACCGGGGGAGGATTTCCAAGCGGGCGATCGCATCCGCTGCTTGTTGTTGGAAATTGAAAACACGGCGCGTGGCCCGGAGATCATCCTAAGCCGCTCCAACCCCAATTTCGTCAAACGCATGTTGGAGGTGGAGGTTTCGGAAATCGCCGATGGCACGGTATTCATCGCAGCTCTCGCGCGTGAGCCGGGTTTCCGGTGTAAGATCGCCGTTGACACGCGTGACCCGAAAGTGGACCCCGTGGGCGCATGCGTCGGTTCGCGTGGCGTACGCGTGCGCAACATCGTCAAGGAGCTCAACAACGAAAAGGTGGACATCATCCGTTGGTTCCCGGACCCCGTACAAATGCTGCACGAAGCGATTAAGCCCGCCCAAGCGCGCAACGTTACCAAGAACGAAGAAGAGCGTCGCATCACTTTTGAGGTTGCCGAAGGAGACCTCGCCATCGCCGTCGGGCGCCGCGGGCAAAATGCCAAGCTTACCTCGCGCATCCTCGGCTGGCGCTTGGACGTACGCAAGGAGGAGAAGCGCAAAAGCGCCTTTGAGGAAAGACGCGGCATGGCCGTCTCCACTCTTCTCAATATCCCAGGTATCAACCCGGGCCTCGCTGAGCAACTCGTTCCCAAAGGCTTCACAACCCTTGAGGCGTTCGACGGGGTAAGTGCCGAAGATCTCATGGCGGAAGGCTTTGAGGCAGAAGACGCCGTCAAAATCATTGAGGCCGTCGCTACCGCACGCGCTGCCAGCTGAAATTGCCACTGCTCGCACCCTTCCAACCTAACTTCACAACCAAGCTATCTCAATTTTCACAGTCCCAGCAAAACCGAATGAGCAAACGAGCCAATGAAGTCGCCAAGGAACTCAAAGTTTCCAACAATGAGTTGATAGCGATTGTTAACAGGAAGTATCCGGAGCTGGAGATCAAGTCGCACTCCAACGCCATCCCTGGGCCATATTTGGACGAGGTGATGGACTATGTTCGCAGTGAGCTTGAAAAAGGTGTTTTGGAAGAATTGAAGGGCAGCGTCCCTAGCCCAAAACGCGCCAACGAAATCGCCAAAGAGCTTGGCATCACCAACAATCAGCTGCTTCCGCTTATCAACGAGGCTTTTCCGCAGCTGAACATCAAGACGCACTCCAACGTTGTCCCCGGGGAAAACGTCGAGGAGGTATTCGTGTTTGTCAGGAAAAGGCTCAAGCTCTCGGCCCCCAAGTCGAGCCCTTCGGGCACCACAGCAAAACCCAGGCCCGAGCCCGTTCCCAATAAAGTACTACCGCCAGCTGCCACCGAGCCCGCCCCAGCGGAAGAGCCGCAGTCCGCTGTTAGGGCGCAGCCTGTCAAGGCGCCCCCGTTGGTCAAGACGCCGCCCCCCGTAAAAATTTCTTTGCCAGTAAGCTCCGCTCTCCCGGCGCGAGCGAAGCCCGTGGGACCCCCCTTGCGCCCGGCACCAACGCAACAAGGCAAGCCACCGCCGCCCCTGCGTACCGCGTCCCCAGCGGGTGAAGGCAGCCCTTCGGTGCCACCAACCACGACGAGGGCTTCTTCGCCGCCGCCGTTGCCCCGCCCGGCGCCCAGTCTGCCTCCACCTCTTCCGCCGCGCCAGAGACCCAGCACACCGTCTGCGGCACCTGCTGCGCCTGTGGTCGGACGAGAAATGCCCAGCAGCCCGGCACAACCACCAGCCAATCCCAAGTCTGCCGCTGCCATTTCCGCTGAACGAGTCGCCGCCGCCGAGGCCGCTGCGAAGCAGGCCTCCTCCTCGCCATCTCGTGCCCCAGCGCCGCCATCGGTGGGGGCCAGGCCCCCGGCACAGCCGTCTTTCGGCAAAGTGCACGCGCCCCTGCCTCCTCGTGCCGCGCCGAGCCTCCCCCCATCCTTGCCAACGCGCCAGCAACCCAGCGCACCGCCTTCTCTCCCAGCCGCGCCGGGCGCTGCGTCCGTTGTTGGCACACCAACTCCGCCAAAACTCACCGGAAAAAGCGGCACCACGATCACCATCCGCCCGCCCATCGTCGTACGGGATTTTGCCATCGCCCTCAGCCTGAGGCCATTCCGTCTCATCTCTGAGCTCATGGAAATGGGTATCTTTGCCTCGATGCTCCAGACCATCGAGGAAAGTGTCGCCATCCGCATCGCGAGAAAGCACGACATCACGCTCGAAATCCGCCATCGCGGCGAGGCCTTGCAGCAGGTCAAACCGGTGCAGGCCAAGCCCACTTTTGACGACCCCAAATTCCTTGAACCACGTCCGCCGGTCGTCTGCGTCCTCGGCCATGTGGACCATGGCAAGACAACCCTCCTTGACTATTTTCGCAAAACGAACGTTGTCTCCGGCGAAGCGGGAGGCATCACGCAGCACGTCGGCGCCTACACGGTTGTACAAAACAGCAAGCGCATCACTTTTCTTGATACTCCGGGCCACGCCGCCTTCTCAAAAATGCGGGAACGCGGGGCCGAGATTACCGACATCGCCATCTTGGTCGTCGCAGCAGACGACGGTTTCATGCCCCAGACGGACGAGGCACTTAAATTTGCCCAAAAACATAACGTCCAGATCGTCATTGCCATCAACAAAGTCGACGCTCGCGGGGCCAACGTGGATCGCGTCAAACAGCAGATGCAACAACGAGGCATTGCTTCCGAAGATTGGGGCGGCACCGTCCTCACGACAGCTGTCTCCGCGCTCAATGGCACAGGCATGCCGGAGCTCCTCGAGTCCATCCTCCTGCAAGCCGAGATGATGGAACTGAAAGCCAATCCGAAGAGCGCAGCCGAGGGCACCGTTGTCGAGGCACAAATGGAAGTTGGGCGCGGCCCCACTTCCACCCTCATCGTTCAGGAAGGCGCGCTCAAGCTGGGCGACGCCTTCGTATGCGGCCAGCACTACTGCAAGGTACGTGCCATGTTCGATGACCGGGGACAGCGCCTCCAGAGCGTTGCGCCGGGTAATCCGGCCCTCGTTCTCGGTTGGTCGGGCGTGCCCACTCCGGGTGCCATTTTCCAGGTTTGCAAAAACGAGAAGGAAGCCAAGCGCCTTGCCGAAGAAAACGCACTGAACCTCCGCAAAGCCCTTGAGGAGGAAGCTGAGCTGGTGCGCGTAGAAAAGGTCGCCGGCATGAGCAAGCTCTCAGATATGGATCGCCTCATGGCCGCGATTGCCGAGAGCAAAGACAAGATCTTCAAAGTACTGTGCAAGGCAGACGTCAACGGAACCCTCGAAGCCCTCATCGGCAGCCTCGAAGGAATCCACTCTACCAAAGTCAAGCTCGAGGTCATTGCTCAGGGCGTGGGCCCCATCACGCCCAACGACGTCAACGTGGCCCATGCTGGTGGAGCCACAATCGTCGCTTTCGATGTGAAGCAGGAAAACGGTGTCGGCTCCCTCCTCAAACGTACGGGTGTCCCCGTTATCACGCACAACATTATTTACATGCTCATCGATCTCGTGAAAGAGGCCATGGCTACCTTGCTCGACCCGGAGCTCCGCGAAAACAAAGTCGGCATGGCCGAAGTACGCGCCATTTTCCCACATGGCAAAAACGACTTTGCCGCCGGCTGCATGGTTACCGAGGGGCGTGTCCAACGCGACTACAAGGCGCGCATTCATCACAAAGGCCAGATCGTTCACGCAGGCATGATAGACACGCTGAAACGCTTCAAGGACGATGTGACAGAGGTGAAGGCAGGCTATGAATGCGGTATCCGCGTGACGGGCTTCAACAACTACCAAGTTGGGGACTTCATTGAGTGCTATGAGGTGCTTGAGGTACGTCCGTCGCTTTAGACGGCGACGGACACAAGACAGATTGACTGTCGCATCTCGGCTGATTGGACGGAGGTTTTCGATGCCCAGCGCTTAGCAGAGTTGATCAAATTCATGCTGGCCGCTGGGTTCGCGTTCGCGGCTGGCAAAAAGCCGATCAGTAAACTCTTTCCCGTTGTCTGTCAGAATTTTGGCAATCCGAATCGGGCAGGCCTCGTGCAGCGCCTCCAGAAAAGCGCGAGCACCGGCGGCACTTTTATCGGGACGGATTTGCACAAACACCCAGCACGTGGCCCGGACGATGGCCGCAAACAAATCGCTGCGAGCAGTTTCAACGATCCAAGCCCAAGCGTGAAACCTCTTCGCAGAGAAACTCGCGGCAAGAGGAAACAGGTTCCTCGCTGTTTTGAGTGGAAACGCCGCGAAACTGTTCTTCTCCTGCCACCAGCCCTCCCACTCAAAGTAGCGAGGAACCATTAAAGTCGTCAACCGCACCCGTGATCGTGTTTCTCACGTAGTGAACATTGATGGGGCCTTCTCGACCACCTGAGTTGATCACCTGCTGCATCTTCACCCAGCCATCAGAAGCGGGCCATCTCGGGTCCGTCATCTTTATGGGCAATTGCGATCCTGCCTGAGAAGCCTTCGTCGCTTGCTCGACTGCAAGTTGCTCCCGGAGATTGCGAGGCAGCGTCGTCCCCTTTGACAAATTCGCCGTAGATCCACGGCCTAATGCGGCTCCTGCGTTCTCTGCGGCGAGAGTGAAATGGTCAAAACGAACATTTCCCTCTAATGTCAGGCCAGTGAAAAAAATCAGCAATGGCAGCCAAAAATACATCTTGTGAGTCATGCTAATGCTGTCTGTTGATTATGTTCC
>JAITHA010000035.1 GCA_031280235.1 Puniceicoccales bacterium
AAAATATTTTTTCATCCCAAGTTTTTTCCCCACTTCCCCCTTCACCAAAATTTCCCACATTCCCACACTCGCCAAATCGTACCGCGACCCATAGTTCACCTCACACATCCCCAAATCCACGCCCCCTCAAATCTCCAACAAACCACAAAGCCCAACTCAACAAACATACCCATAACCCATAGTACACCATACATCGAAAAAAACACATGGGAAAGCTCCCCAAAAAGCCACGAGGCCCAGAAATACGGACTTCACGGCTTTTGGGGGAGAAGTGAAACGGCTACTCCTTTTCCCACTCCTTGGCTTTACCCCCCCCCCCTCAGCGTTTCTATGTGTGGCTTCAGCCGCGAGACCACCCTTCGCCCTCCCCATCACAACGCGGCACACTGTCCGGTTTCCTCGAAGCGTTTCCAATAACGCTCCACCGTGCGTTTGCTCACTGCGAAGCGCTTCGCCGCCCCCTGCGCGCTCTCCCCTTCTTGCCTCGCTGCAATGATGCGCTCCCGGAGGTCTTCGCTGTAAGATTTCATAGCGGCCGACTTGTTCCCTCCTCTATGATATTGCGACTAATTGATTAGGAAGGGATCTACAAAAGGCTGTGATGTCGTTTTTGAGATTGAAGCGTCAGGGAGAGAAAGGAGTGTTAGGGCATGCTTTCCCAGCAAACACAAGAGTCCGAAGAGTCGAGGGTGTCCTCCATCCACATGCTTGGTGTGTGTGGAATGGGGATGGGGCCGTTGGCGATTTACATGCGCCAAGAGGGCTGGGATGTCACGGGATGGGATGATGCAGCCCAGCCGCCAATGTATGATTTTTTGTGCGCTGCCGGAGTACGGCTCCAAAAGGAGCTGCCAGCTGTACAGCGTGTAGGCCACTCTAGTGCCATTAAGCCCGAGCATCCCTTGCGTGAGCTGGCGTCGGCGCGCAACATCAGCCTCGTGAGGCGCGGCGAATTGCTGGCGGAGCGCGTGCGCGAGCGGCGGCTCATCGCAGTGTGTGGCAGCCATGGCAAGACTACTACGAGCGGCATGCTGGCTCAAGCCCTGCTGGCGGCTGGGCTGGACATCGGGTACGTGCTCGGGGGGCTCTATCGCGATAGTCAATTGCCGCCTGCGCGCGTGGGCAAAGAGGCGAGCTGGGTCGTCGCCGAAATTGACGAAAGCGACGGCACCATTTCTCACTTCTCTCCGGAAATCACCGTGGCGGTAAACCTCGACTGGGATCACCCCGACTACTACCGCACAGAGGCAGACTTGGAAGCAGTGTTTGCCGCCTTGTTCCAGCGCACGAGTGGTGCGATTTTCATCCCTGCCTCGAGTACGCGCTTGCGGCGACTGGCCAAAGGAACTCGCGTGCCAGTGTTCGCCATCGACATAGATGCCGGGGAAAATTTCAACGCGGCGAACGAGCGCATGTCCCTTGCGGTGACGCGTCACGTCGCTGGGCGCACGGGCGAGCCGCCATTGGGGAAATACAGTGGAATGCGACGTCGGCAGGACATCTTGTTCAGCCGCCCAGGCTTACGCGTAATGGCCGACTACGCGCACCATCCCACAGAGATTTCTGCGCTATTGCGTCTGCTGTGCCTTGAGCGGGCGGGCGGAGGACGCGTCGTCGCCATCTTCCAGCCCCATCGGCACACACGCACACGCCAATACGCACAAGAGTTTGCGACAGCACTGCAGATAGCCGATGCCGCCCTCCTCCTTCCCGTATATTCGGCAGGAGAGGCTCCTGTGGAAGGCGGCCACACGAGTGGTATCTGCAAGGCTGTGCGAGAGGACGCGCGTTTTCGCCAAATCGAAAATCTGGAGCTGCTGGCCCCGGCATTACGCGAAGAACTGAGCGCGGCAAACGGCGCGCCAACCACTTTGGTTTTCATCGGCGCGGGAGACATCGACAAAGCGGCCGCCGCCTTCGCAAACACCCTGCGCTGGGAAACCCTTGCCCACCCGGAGCAGCCCTTGGGCTCAAGGACGACGCTGGGAGTCGGTGGCAATTGTGCCTGGCTCGCCGAGCCAGAAAATGTGGACGACATTCGTTTCCTGCTGCGCGCTTCAGAGGCTCGAGGCCTGCCTTTTTTCGTCGTTGGGCGCGGCTCTAACCTGCTCGTGCCTGATGCCGGATTTCCCGGGCTCGTCATCCGCCTCTCACGCGAAGAATGGAAAAAATGCGCCCTGTCCTCTACTGATTCACTGGCAGTGGGTGCCGGTGTCTCATTGCGTGAAATTGCCGCGCAAGCCGCAACAGCCGGGCTGGACGGCTTTGCATTTCTGGATGGCATACCCGGGACACTCGGCGGCGCGTTGCGCATGAATGCAGGCGCGGCAGGCACGGCAATTTTTGACCGCGTCGTCTCGATAACTTGGCTTTCCCCGGATGGCGTATTGCGCGAAGAAGGGCGCGAGGCTTTCGACGCCCGCTACCGGGATTGCACAACGCTGCACAATGGTGTCGTACTCGGCGCCGTGTTACGCGGGACGGGGCAGCGCGCACCGCGAGAAATCCAGATGCAGATGCGCGCCCAGGCGGAGCTCAGGCGCGCACGCCAGCCACAAGAGCCGAGTGCAGGCAGCGTCTATAAAAACCCACCGGGGGCATACGCTGGGCAACTCATTGAAACAGCTGGCCTGAAAGGGGCTGCCATCGGCGGCGCGGTGGTATCCGAAGTGCACGCAAATTTCATCGTCAACAAAGGCGGTGCGACGGCGGCAGATGTCGCCGCCTTGATGCGCCACGTCAGCGAGCGTGTACGCATGGTGCATGGCGTGGAGCTTTCGCCCGAGATAACATTGCTGGGCGTCTCAACGGCACTCAGCGCTTGATCAGCGATTTTTTGCTGCGCCTTCGTTTTGTCGTTAACGCAAAGGAGGGAGGCTTGCGGCAGCGATAGCTTGGCCGTGGCGCTTGTCTTTTTCGTCGGGGACAACGAGCTTGATCTGCAGCTCTGGGAATTCGTCCGACAAAACAGTGCGCGCCTTTTCGATGATGATGTTGCCACCATCGCCGCTGGTGACACGCCCCATGATGAGCAGCTGGCCAAAGGCGTAGAACTCCGCCACGTGCGCGAGGAAGTAGCCGAAACAAATGCCGATGGTCTCATAAACTTTATAAGCACGTGGGTCACCCGCCTTTTGCAAGCGCTGGAGCTCTTCCAATTGCTCCGGCAGTTTCATCTCCTCTGCCAAAGTGATACCCGCAAGCGGCAAAAGGCGGCCTACGCCCTGCTGTGAAAAATATTGGACGGCACATCCCAAATCACCCGACCACTCATCGGCTGGGCCATTGGAGCGGTAGTCCAGCGGCACGAAGGCAAGCTCACTCAGCCAGTTGGTCACCCTGCCCTCCGGGTCAACATAGCCGGCGGCGACACTCGTTCCCATCGCTATCCCGAGCACGGCATTGCTACCCATGCTCATCGAGCCTGCCAGCGCAGTAACATCACCATCATTGAGCACCTCAAAGGGCACGCCCCACTCCTTGGCGATATCGAGGAAGATGTTTTTGACACGTTTCTCGAAAACAGCCTCGTCCTTGATGCCGCGAAAGAGGGAGGCGACGCGCACGGTGTTGTTGATGTAAACACCCGCCGAAGAGCCTCCGATGGCATCGACACGCGGGAGGTGAGCGGCTGCGAGGCGAAGACTGTGCTGTATGCCATCATAGTGATACTGGGGATCTGGCTGGAAATAGGGGTCCCACTTGATCTCCTCGGAAAAAACGACCTCCCCGTCGACGAGAGCAGCGCACTTGCGATCACTCCCCCCGAGGTCGAAGCCTATGCGGCAACCGTCGAGATTTCGCCCGAGAGGGAGATGCGCGGTGGCATCCTTGGGCAATTCAACTTCGTCCGCCACAGTCTCGAAAGAAACGCCCGTGTCGAAAAGTTTGCGGACAAAATCGTAGTCGAAGGCGCGCTCGCCGCCCGGGCAATAGAGCTCTCGGAGCATCGTGGCGATGGGTTCGGCATGTTTCCCACAGAGGAAGACCCTGTTGCCACCGCGTGCCCAGAGGAGGAATTTCACGATGCGCTCGATGCAGGTTTTGTTGATGGTGACGAAATCGCCAGTGTGTGGCAGGCACGGCGCGCGAAAGCTGGATGCGGTGCCATCCGGCCTGGCGAGCGAGATGGCAAGCGGTGCGGCGCCTTCCGTCCTGGCGCAGAGATCCCTATAGGCCCTATTCCAAAGGACTGCCGGGACGAAGGCGCGATCTATTTCGGGAATGTGCTTGGGTGTGATGCGGATCATATTGAATCTGGAGTTTTCAGACGGCGGAGAAGGAATTGGCACAAGGCCTTTCAGCAATCTGCAATTTTGGGATGGACGCTTTTGTTGCTCTGCCCATGGCGTGCAAACGCTATGGACACCCCTGCGACAAAAGTCTTCCTCCACTGCAGCAGAAGCAATGCACAAGAAATCGCCCGATACTTTTTCACAGACGAACGATGCGGCCATTTTCATGCGCCACGCCATTGCCCTCGCCCGGCGTGCTTGGGGCAAGACGCACCCGAATCCGCTCGTCGGTGCGCTCATTGTGGAGAGTGGGCACATCGTCGCCGAGGGCTGGCACACACGCGCTGGAGAAGCCCACGCCGAGATAGCCGCTCTGCGCGCCTTAGGGCGGCGCCCCAAGCCGGGCAGCACCCTCTACGTCACCCTCGAACCCTGCTGCACACATGGGCGCACGGGCGCGTGCACACAGGCCATCATCGAGGCTGGCATCTCCCAGGTTGTCGCCGGGGCGATTGATCCCTTCCCTGCGCACGCCGGGCGCGGCTTCGACATCCTACGCGCTGCAGGAATTGCCCTCACTACGGGCATCTGCAAAGCCGAATGCGAAGACCTGAATTTGCTTTTCAACCATCGCATGACACACGGCGGTACGCCTTTTATCGCCCTCAAGACGGCCACGACGCTCGACGGGCGCATCGCCACGCGAACCGGCCAATCGCAATGGATAACGGGGTGCGAAGCACGCGCCGACGTGATGCGCTGGCGGCGTTATTTTCCGGCTATCGCCACAAGCTCAACGACGGCGATCGGCGACAACCCACGCCTCACAAGCCGTATCCCCGGCAACGCAGTGGAGGAACTCTGCCCGCTTCGCTTTGTCTTCGACAGGCGCTTGCGCCTGCCGAAGCACCCCGGCCTGCAACTGTTCACGGACAATTTTCACGAGCGCACCACCATCGTCACACGGGCCAACACCCCTGCCCTCGCAGCACTTAGCCATGAGAGCTCGCGTATATGGGCCTTGCCTGGCGAGGACGACGCGACGTTTTTTCAGGCCTTCAAAGCACGCTGCGTCCAGGAAAACATCGATGGCGTCTGGGTTGAGGGCGGTGGCACTTTTCTCGGCGCCTGGCTAAAGGCAGGCATGGCAGACTATCTCTTCCATTACACTGCACCTAAGATCCTGGCCGACGCCGATGCTCTACCCGCTTTTGTCGGCACCGCTCGCGATGCCCTTGCCGACGCGTTGGAATTGCACGAGTTACACCACACCGTACTGGGTGCAGACTTTCTCACACGGGGAAAAATCATAACACCCGCCGGCACGCCCGAGGCACCACGCCAGCAAGACTCTCCCGCCACGGGTGGCAAAAAATAGAATCGCCCTTGCCCTCGCTTCCCGGTAGTTGTTCCGGCCATGTTCACAAGCCTCCCCGGTTTCAGGGAATTTTATCCAGAAGAGTGTGCCGTTCAAAACTACATTTTCGACAAATGGCGGCAGCTTGCTCTCCGTTTCGGCTTCCAGGAATGGAATGCACCTGTCCTCGAATCCCTTGAGCTTTTCACAGAAAAATCGGGCGAAGAAATCGTCCAGCAGCTATTTAATTTCGAAGATAAAGGCGGACGCAAAGTCACCCTCCGCCCGGAGATGACTCCGTCCCTCGCGCGCCTTGTTGCTGCACGCGCCAACGCCATCCGACGCCCTGTCAAGTGGTTCGCCATCGGCGAAAACTACCGCTATGAAAAGCAGCAACGCGGGCGCCTACGCGCCTTCTACCAATTCAACGCAGATATCCTCGGCGAAGCCAGCCCTGCAGCTGATGCAGAAATCATCGCCCTGTGTGCCGAGGCACTACGTGCCTTCGGTCTTGAGACACAAGACTTCCGCGTGCGCCTGAGCGATCGTACCCTTTGGTTCCTCTTTTTGGAAAGCCTCGGCATCCCAGAGCAAACCGCTGTGCCATTGCTATCTGTCGTGGACAAGCTGGAGCGCTTGCCACCCGAGGATCTGCTCAAGGCCGCCGCCTCTGCGCTTGCTGGGACGGCTTGCGATGCGGGGCAAGTTATCGAAAGCGTGCGCGCGTTCGTCGCCTTCGATTCGCTGGACAAGCTGGAGGCATTTTTTGCCAGCCGCAGCGACACCTTGGGCGGCAAGATACGGGAACGGCTCGGCGAATGGCGAGCCCTGCTCAATATACTTGGCGCGATGGGCCTGGCAAACTTCCTCTCGCTCGACCTCACCATCGTCCGCGGCTTGGCCTACTACACCGGTTTTGTCTTTGAGGTTTTCGAGCGCAGCGGCGATGGGCGCGCGCTCGCAGGCGGCGGGCGCTACGATGCGCTGGTCAAAAAGCTCGGTGGGCCAGACATGCCCGCCGTCGGCTTTGGGATGGGCGATGTGACCCTCGCCAACTTGCTCAAGGACAAGGGACTTTTCCCAGTCTACTCGGCAGCGGTGGACTTCTACGCCATCGTGCTCGCGCCAGAATGCCGTCCAATAGCTCTGGCAGACGTGGCCGCGCTACGCCATTCCGGAATGCGCGTCGAGTATTCCTTCAAGGACGGCAAGTTCGGCAAACTCATCCAGGCTGCTGAACAAGCGGGCGCACGCCATGTGCTGATCTACGGCCCAGACGAAGTCGCTGCTGGCGTCGTCAAAATCCGCAACACGCAAACGCGCACAGAACAGCTGGTGCCAAGGACGTCCCTCATGGAACAACTGTGTGCCATCAAGAGCACACCGACATGAGCTCCCGCGTGCGCAGCCATTTCAAAAACATGCTCCTGACCGCGAGCGGCACACTCGGCTCACGCGTGCTTGGCTTGGTGCGCGATCGCATGATTGCCGGTTTTTTTGGCACGGGGCCTGTCTCCGCCGCACTGCTCTTTGCTCTGAGCATCCCGAATCTTTTCCGGCGCCTACTCGGTGAGGGTGCGCTCACATCGGCCCTCATCCCTGTGATGACCGCCGAGAAGCGCAAAGGCGGCAAGGCTCAGGCGTTTCGCTTCCTGAACCAAGTGCTCACACGTGCCGCCCTGCTCATGGCTGGCATCACGCTCGCCATGATGTTGGCAGCCTGGATCTTATCATGGCACGACGGCTTGGAAGAGCGCCTGCGCCTGTCCGCCCGTCTGACCATACTGTGCATGCCCTACATGCCGCTCATCTGCCTTACGGCACTTTTCACTGCCGGGCTGAACATCCTTGGCCGTTTCGGCATCACAGCGCTGAGCGCCGTGTGGCTGAACATCGCCATGATTGCGTTGCTGGCTGGCGCGGGTTACTTCGTCACGCAGGATGAGACGGAGCTTGCGGTCTGGGTGTGTTGCGGCTCGTTGCTTGGCGGCCTGCTACAGCTATGTATCCCGGCAACGATGCTCTGGCGCACAGGTTGGCGCCCTCGTTTTTCTCTGGAAAAGACGGATGCCTGGGAACAACTGAGGCGCATCTTTGTGCCAGCCATCGCAGGTGCGGGCATCCTGCAAATCAATTTTTTCGTCTCGCGCTTCTTGGCACTCAACGTGGATGATCAGGCACTCACGCTCTACTACATCGCCAATCGCGTCGTGGAATTTCCCATCGGCGTTTTTGCCATCGCCGTGTCCACAGTCGTTTTCCCTTCCATGTCCAGGCACGCCGAGCATGACGATCGCGATGCTCTTGGGGCTGATTTTTCCCACGGGATGCGCCTCATCTTTGCCATCAACATCCCTGCGGCAACAGGGCTCATCATTTTGGCGGCTCCCATCGTGCGTTTGTTGTTTGAGAACCGCAAATTTACAGAAATGGACACCTTGGCCACGGTGCCGCTGTTGTGGATTTTTGCCGCCGCGATGCCCATCAACGGCATGTTGCTTATGATCGGGCGCGGCTTCAACGCCTTGAAGGACACGCGCACACAGGCACGCCTGGCGCTATGGATGTTTTTGTTGAATCTCGCACTCTCACCCCTGCTGGCATGGCACTGGGGCGCAGTCGGCCTCGCCATTGCCAATTCTGTCTGCGCGGTTTTTCAATGCGTCACCCTGTGGTGTGTTCTCCGAAAAAAGGAGGTGATTTTCGCGCGCGAATCATTGTTAAAACCACTGCTGCAATGCACCGGCGCCTCGGCAGTGATGGGGGGCGCCGCCTGGGGCCTCTGGCAATTGTGCACCCCTTGGATCCGTGGCGAAGATGTCAGCCTCGGCGTCCAGGCCATCGCATTGTTTGCGACTATCGCCGTAGCGGCCCTGTTGTACTTCACGCTGCTTGGGTGGATGCACTACCCGGAGCATCGCTTCCTCCTGAAAATGCTACGGCGTCCCCGGCAGTGAACAACTTTCCGCATGGGTAAGCGGCTCAAACCATGCCTCGCAAACCGGAGAGAAAGGCATCGCGCCAGTGGTAAGCCTCCAAAAGAGCAGGTTCGTCATCACCAAGGATTTTGCGCGCGAGGTACAATGCCTCCACCGAAGCCAGACCGCCAAGCGGATCCGTCCCCGTCTTGCTCACACGTGGATAGGCCGTGCGTACACCTGTCGGGAGGCGGCGTGAAATTGGAGCACCATCAAGCCGTCGCATCAACTTGGGGAGGAGACGCCATGTACTGTCGAGTAACAACAGTGGGCGCCCAGCGTCAGCCAGGCTGAGCGGCGGCGCGTCCACAGCGAGCAGGATGAAGCCCGTGGCGTCGAAATGCATATCACCATGCGCCGTGAGGAAGGTGATCTCAGCGCGCCCATGCAAAGGTGTGAGGCTACACTTGGACAGACGCTCACTGGCATGACGAATGACAGTGCACAAAACAGGCGGCATAGGCGCAGGCTACGATGTCTTCACAACAGTGAGCGCAAGGCATGTGCTGCCGCCACAAGGTAGAAAGCAAGGAACCCACCACCGAGCGAAGCCCCAGCTATGGCCAGTAAGAGTAGGCGCCCAAGGCGCTCTACGGCGTTCACCACGCGCCACTGGAGCAGGGCCAGCAAGAGGAGCACGATCGTGGAAATAAACAGCCCCCAAAGTAGCGCATGAAAATTGTTGAAAACAAAACGCACCGCCAACGGCAAAGGCTCAAAATTGAGTCGCCCATTCATCGCGCTCATTCGGACAGCAATGCTCTCCACGATAACAGTGTGGCTCGCCTGGGTGATAATCCCAGCCAGCAGAGGCAACATCGGGATGAAAAGCGTGGCAAACACGCCCAACGTGCGATCAAGGGCTTTTCTCATACCCGCGCTTGATTGCGCCTGCAGCGATGTTTGTCAACACGGGAGGTCCAGATAGAAGTTGACCTCCCGGCCATCGTGCCAAAACCCCCTTGACAGGCTCTCAGATCTGTGTTCCCATGTTCGTGAAGATTATGGCGTATTCCATCGACAGCTACGTGACCAGCGCCTGCGAGCCCTTATTCCAGCGGCCTCGGCGGTGTGTCGTGTGCGTGGATCCCCACACAGATGCGCCTCTCAATCTTCGCGCCGAAAGCGAAAAATTCTTGTCGGTGGATTCTTCTGGGGAGGCACAATCTTCAGCGATTTTTGCAGTCCGCGTTTGCAACCTGCATCCCTCGCTTTTCATGCCCCGAGACACTCCGCTGAGGCTTTGCGACGTTTCCTTGGCAAGGGCGCAGTCTCAAAGTGCGTTCCATCGCGCCATCGCGCCATCGCGCCATCGCGCCATCGCGCCATCGCGCCATCGCGCCATCGCGCCATCGCGCCATCGCGCCATCGCGCCATCGCGCCATCGCGCCATCGCGCCAACACGCCAACGCGCCAACGCGCCAACGCGCCAACGCGCCAACGCGCCAACGCGCCAACGCGCCAACGCGCCAACGCGCCAACGCGCCAACACGCTCTAAGCTCGCGCTCTGCGCGACCCATCTCTGCCCACCACGTCTTACCTCTTTCCTCCTAAAAAGTAGGGGTATTTTT
>JAITHA010000079.1 GCA_031280235.1 Puniceicoccales bacterium
GCCAATGCGGACGAGGCGCACCTGTTTATTTTTGATCGCGAATCTGGCAAGACTTGGGACGAGAAAATCTGGAAAAGCGAAAGAAAATTTGGCACACGCGACATCACCGTCTGGGGTGCGTAAAACCAAAAAATAACTTTTTTAAATTTCATGTCATCCGACGCGCCGAAAATCATATACACCATGAGTCGTGTTTCCAAGTCTCATGAAAAAAAGCCTGTAATTCGCGACATCTCGCTATCTTTTTTTTATGGCGCGAAAATAGGAGTACTTGGTCTCAACGGTTCAGGGAAATCCACTTTGCTACGTATTATGGCTGGAGTGGACACGCAATACGAAGGGGAGATCTTGCGAGTTCCCGAGTACACTGTTGGTTATCTTGAGCAAGAGCCTTTGCTCGGTTGTGTGCAGACTGTACAGACGGTTGTTGAGGAGGCGATAGCGCCAATGAAAGCCCTCCTTGCGGAATATGATGAAAGTTGTGTTCAGGTGAGTGAGGTGAGCGATGAAGCTGCCCAAACGCGCATACTTGAACGCCAGTCACAGATTCAGGAGATTCTCGATGCACGAGGAGGTTGGGATCTCGAATCACGCGTGGAGCAAGCACTTGATGCTCTGCGTTGCCCGTCTGGCGAAACGGTTGTGAGTGTTCTTTCGGGCGGGGAGAAACGGCGTGTTGCGCTTTGTCGCCTTCTCTTGCAAGAGCCAGACATTCTTTTGCTTGACGAGCCGACGAACCATCTTGATGCAGAGTCCGTCGCCTGGCTTGAGCAACATCTTGGGCGATATCGTGGTACAGTTATTGCCGTTACGCACGACCGCTATTTTCTTGATAACGTAGCAGGCTGGATTCTCGAGCTTGATCGTGGGAATGGCATTCCGTGGAGGGGAAATTACTCCTCGTGGCTCGAGCAAAAACAAAAGCGTCTAGCAACGGAGGAAAAAGTGGCCAGCGCGCGGCAAAAGGCCCTTGCGCGCGAGCGCGAGTGGGCGCTCGCCTCTCCCAAAGCACGTACGGTAAAAAACAAGGCGCGTTTGCATGCGTACGAGTCTTTGCTCAATCGCGATCCTGTTGAGAAAGAGCGCAATGCGGAAATCTATATTCCGCCTGGGCCAAGGCTTGGTAGTACTGTTATTGTCGCTGAAAATTTGTCCAAGAGCTATGGAGAAAAGTTGCTCATGGAGAATGTGAATTTTGCTCTGCCTGCTGGTGGAATTGTAGGTGTCATTGGGCCAAATGGCGCAGGGAAAACGACTCTTTTTCGCATGATTCTTGGGGAAGAAAAACCTGATGTAGGCACGCTCACGCTTGGTGAAACTGTGCGTCTGGCTTGCGTGGAACAGACGCGCGAAAGTCTCGATGATAAGAGCTCGGTTTGGGAGGTCATGTCAGACGGAGAAGAGATGTTGCAACTGGGCCGTTTGCGTGTCAGCGCCCGTAATTACGCGGCACGTTTTGGTTTCACGGGTGCGGATCAACAAAAGCAGGTCGGCCTTCTTTCTGGAGGTGAGCGCAATCGGGTGCACCTCGCGCGCATGTTGAAATCTGGTGCAAATGTGCTTTTGCTCGATGAGCCAACAAATGACCTTGATGTAAATACGATTCGTGCCCTTGAGGATGCCCTTCAGGATTTCGCAGGATGCGTCGTCGCCATCTCCCACGACCGTTGGTTTCTCGATCGTGTTGTCACGCACATTTTAGCCTTTGAAGAAGACAGTAGTGTCGTATGGCATGAGGGCAATTATCTGAGCTATGAAGAGGAGCGTGTGCGGAGGATGGGAGGAGTGGGTCGGCCACATCGAGTTAAGTACCGCCGCCTGACGCGGTGAAGAATCTTGAAAGGAGCGGAATTTTCATGGAAGACCTTGAGAGTATTGTAAACCGGGTATCGGCAAAAGAGCATGTAATTCTTTTACATGGACTTCTTTGCGGGCCCTTTTTTATGAATCGTATTGGGGCTGCTTTACGCAGACTGGGCTATGTTGTGCACAATGTCGGGTACTCGTCGCGTGCGGCCTCTATTGCACAACTGGCGGATGAGGCCATCGGTGGAGCAATTCGCGCTTGTGAAGCTGCTGGTGCCTCGGTCTACCATTTTGTTACTCACTCTATGGGCGGCATCCTTGTGCGCAGTTATCTACATCGCCACCCGCATCCTCCTGCGCTTGGGCGTGTTGTCATGCTTGCACCCCCAAACCACGGTAGTGAGGTTGTGGATGCTTACCTGCATCTACCTCTCCTCAAACACCTTTTCCGTTATCTTGTTGGTGCAGCAGGGGTGGAGCTTTCTACGGGTTCGCACGGCACTCCAGAGCGCCTTGGTCCGGCAGACTTTGAGTTGGGTATTCTCGCCGGATGTCGCTCCTGGAATTGCTTGCATAGCATTTTCTTCCTGTCTGGCGAAAACGACGGTGAAGTCACCGTCAAGAGTACTCGTTTAGAAGGGATGCAAGCACACCGTGTACTACTTGTCTCGCACACCTTTATTGTATCAAATAAAACAGCGATCCGCGAAGTTCTGCACTTTCTTTCTGCCGGGAAATTCTCGGATACGCCATAGTTGTCGGATGCTTATGCCGGTACTTATGGTGCCGCATCATCGGGGCGTTTTTCCCCGGCAATAATGCTCTTTCTGTTTGCTGCTTCGCGTTGACGTGAAACTTGGTATTTTTCTTCGCGCCAGAGGTCCATTGGACAAGCCTTGAAGCCATCGATGTCGTTCGGGCCGTTTTGCTTTAGACGAGCGTTCCCTGCCTTGATGATTTCCAAGGCTCTGGCGTATTTTCCCGGTTCTTTATCCTTGATAGCTTTGAGGGCCAGGCTCTTTTCGGGTTCGTCAAAATTAAGCGCACTTGCGGCCCAGATCATGGCTTTTTCGCGCGAATCCAGTTTTTCGCTTTTATCCACGTAATAAGTGTTCCCGCCGCGATCCGGCATGTTTGGAGCGATGTCGCTGGAGAGAAGTGTTTTGAGTTGATTAGTCTCGGCTTGGGTGAGCGGGCTACGTCCATAAGGATTGTCCGGATAAGAGGTCGAATAGGAGGGATAGTACGGTGCGTTGATGTCTATCCAAGTGTTGAGGATTTCGAGGCTTTCGGCATCCAATTCGATGCCTGCGTGGGGTTTACTCAACACTTTTATGAGGCGGCTTTGTGAAGCACCCCATGTGCGTGCTTCCAAGATACGCGCGGGCCCGGCTCCGACGGGGGCGATATATTTTTTTCCCCAGAGCTCGGCGTAGGATGGGTTAAAAACTTGACCTGTTCCGCCAGTGAGATTTAGTTTCTCGCCGGGGCGTTTGTCAGGATTATGACAGCGAATGCAGTTTTTATCGAAAATTGGTTGCACTTTTTCGCGATAGGAGAAATTGCGCGCCTTGGTTTCTCCAACGGGGAGCTGCGGCACGGCGGGTCGCCCGCGCAGGATGGAGGCGAGGCTGTCGCGCTGAGAAGAAGCGACGGCAGTGAGGCGGTCGTCGTGGCAACCGATGCAACCGTTTTGCTCACCCGGTTGCACGTAGGTACCGCTGCGCATGGATTGAATCATACGTCCGTCTTTATCAAGGAGTTGGAAATAAAGGAAGGCCTCGGATGGAACCTCAAAATAGGCCGACCCGTTTGCGTTGACAGGGACGACGCCGAGGACGCGTTTGGTCTGAAAATCGTCCCAGGCGATTGCGGGATAAACACTTCCTTGGCCACTCCAGCGTCCTTTCGACCAATGTCGTTTTTCCGGGATTTCGATGATGCGCAGCTGTTTGACGTCACCGTGTTTGACGCCCTGCATGTGCGTGCCGTTATAAACGTCGAGAACATAGAAACGCCCCGTGGTATCGGTGAAATTACGCCGTGTGCTTAGTAGGGGTGGGCGTTTGCGTGGGGCAATTGGCATGGGGTCATAACAACCGTATTTTTCTTCCGAGTAGAGAAGTGTTTCATTGCCCTGTATGTCAAGAAGGTAGAGGCCTGTTTTGTCAGCGCGTCGCTTTATTTGCTTGGCACACAAGATATTCTGTTCGTCTATCGGATAGGGATCCTCGTATTTTTGCTGGATACCCTTCATATTATCAATTCCATAGTGGGGCGGTTTTTTGTCGCTCTCCCAAACATCTTTCATGGCACTCTCGGGCCAGATTTTTAACACGGGCTTGGGACCTTCGAGCCCAAGTCGGCGATCGATGATAGCGAGGGCTCCCCAAGGGCGGTCGTGGGTGGAGGTAAGGATGGAGACGATTTTGTTGGTGCCGGGGATGGGGCGCGCATCGATAACGCCGCCGGGAGAGGGCGTATTATTGCCCCAGTAGAGGGCATGGTTGGTGCCGTCAGGATTGCTCGTCCAGATGCCTTGCGCGTCGCCGAAATTACGGTCCACGTATTCCCAACGATCATAGAGAATGCGCCCATCGGGCATGAGGACGCCGTGTCCGTCGAAGAGCGGGTTTTTGCTGATTTGGTAGATGTTGGTGCCGTCGGGTTCCATACGGTAGAGGTTGGCCATGATGTGCTTATTGCAGCCGCAGTATTTGGGTTCGCGTGTAGAAGAAAAAGCGATGTGGTCGTCTGCCAGATAAAAAGGGTCGATGTCGTCTACATCTTTTGCGTGAGTGAGTTGGCGTAGCGCAGTGCCGTCGGTATTTATTTCGTAGATGTGGTAACTATCAGCCTTGTTCTTGCGCATGGAGAAAAGTATTTTTTTGCCGTCGAAATGAACCTCTGGGTCGCGGATGACACCTGTTGTTGTTTCGAGGAGGGTGGTTACTTTCCCAATCTTGAAATCCATGATTTTGAGACTGCCTCCGGGGTTATATTTTCCGCTGTTGTGCTCGTTTTTCGCAGAGGGGAAAAAGGTTTCTGTGTTGTGGTGTCCCGAGGCGTATTGGTGGCGTGTAACGAAGACTATGCGCTGCTTGGAGAGGGGTGTGTCGAGCACAGCTTGAGGCACTGGCACCATCATCTCGTCTCCCGTTGCGCCATGGAGAAGCGTCGTTGGCGAAAGCATCGTGACGAGGGCGAGGGCCAGAAGGGATAAAAGAGTCAGAAAGGGCAAAAAAGCTGTTCTCCCGCATTTGTCTGGGATGTGTGCAGCCGTTGTGTTGAGAAAAAGGCGGGAAGAAAACGTTTTCATGTTACAAAAGTGGAAGCGTGTTGGTGTTAATCATGTTCTGAGTTCCTGACAGAGCTGGGGGGGGATTGTTCCATGTCGCCCTTCGGGGGGAAGAAGAGCGAGGTGGCGATGGTCGAGGCGAGGATTGTCGCGAGTGTGGCAACGGAGAGGCCGGGTGGGATGTGCAACAACCCCGATGTGCCGAGGAGCATTTTTACGCCGATAAAGGCGAGCATTGTGGCCAAGCCATATTTCAGGTAACGAACACAACCCAGCAACCCCGCCAAGGCAAAGTAAAGCGAGCGCAACCCGAGGATGGCGAAGATGTTGGAGGTTAAGGCAACAAAAATCTTGTTTTGGTAATCCATCGCTGGGGGGAGGATGCCCATGATTGCTGGGATGGAGTCCGCAGCAAAAATGATGTCCGTGCCCTCAATGACGAGCAATACCAAGAAGAGCGGCGTCGCGAGCAGGCGCCCGCCCTCGCGCACAAAGAAATGGTGTCCGCGCAAATTAGGCGTCATCGGGAAAAAGCGTCTCGCGGTGCGCACGAGAAATTTATTTTCCACGTCTTTGGCGGTCTGCTTTTCAGGAAAGAGCATCTTGATGCCTGTCGCGATCAGGAAAATTCCAAAGACATACATCAACACCCCAAATCGTTCCACAAGGGCAATGCCGCCAAAGATGAACAAGGCACGTGCGAGAACCGCACCCAGAATCCCCCAAAATAAGACGCGATGTTGGTGCTCCGCCGGAACTTTGAAGGCGGAGAAAACTAGCAGAAACACGAAAAGATTGTCCACGCTGAGCGAGAGCTCTAGCAAGTAGCCAGCGGCGTAAACACTCGCCGTGGGCGTGTCACGCCACAGCAAGATGCCCACGCCGAAGGTCGCCGCCAGCGAGACCCAGACACCGCACCACGCCGCTGCCTCGCGCAAGGTGAGCGCTTTGGCCTCCTTGTGAAAAATGCCAAGGTCAAGCGCGAGCACGAACAGAACGAGCACCCCAAAGCCCACCCAGGCGTACAAAGGGATCACCGGTGGTGGAGGTGGCATCGCGGATGCAACGAGGCAAAGAGATGTCATTTGTGACAAGGCAGGATGCGAATGTTGTCGATGAGACGCGTCGTCCCGAGGTAGGCCGCTGCGATGAGCATGCAATCCAAGCGTTCCAGCACGGCCTCAATGGGGGACATGAAAGCGGAGTCGACAAGCTCTATATACTGCACGCGGAAAAGCGAGAACCGGGCCAGATGCGCCGCCACGATATCCGTCAGCACCTTGGCTTTCACCCCAGGTTTTGCGACTTGGTACGCAGCATTCAGCGCGACAAATAGCTGGGATGCCACCTTGCGTTCTTCCTCGGAGAGGTAGCGGTTGCGCGAGCTCAAGGCCAAACCATCCAGCTCGCGTATCGTGGGCATGATGAAGACTGCCACTGGCACAAAAAAGTCCACAATCATTTTACTCACCATGGCCGCCTGCTGGATATCCTTTTGCCCGAAGATGGCAATCTGCGGACGCACAATGTTGAAAAGCATCAAAACGACCGTCGCCACACCGCGAAAATGCCCCGGGCGGAATGCCCCACAAAGCCCTGTGCTACACTGCCGTTCCTCCACGCCACTCGAAAAATATGGAGGGAACATCTCCCCCGCGCTGGGCATAAAAAGAATATTCACACCAAGCTTCTTGCACATGGCAATGTCCTCGGCCTCCGTGCGCGGGTATTTGTCGAAATCCTCTCCCGGCCCGAATTGCACCGGGTTGACAAAGACCGAGACCACGACGACCTGTGCCCGTTCTTGCGCCACCTCGATCAGGCACCTGTGCCCCCTGTGCAGGCAACCCATCGTCGGCACTAAAGCCACGGTTTTCTTTTTGGCCTGCAATTGCGCACCCAACGCCTGCATTTCTTGAACGGAACGAACGATTCGCATGTGGCCTAAGACAACAGTTTTTGGACAAAACACACGAACGTTTTTCCTGACACTCTTACTCTACCTCACCCCTTTTCTCGTTGTTTATTACCGTAAAAGAAGCTTTGGTGAACACCTTTTTTTCGAACCCAGTGCCGCCATTCCTCTCACACCAGAAATGTACACACTTTCCCAAGCCCGCGCCATCTATGACTTGCCCGTCACCACCTTGCTCTTGCGCGCACAAGAGGCACACCACCGCCACCAAGACCCGGCAGGCATACAACTTGGCACTCTGAAATCCATCAAAACAGGCGCTTGCCCGGAAGACTGTGCTTACTGCCCACAGTCCACTCACAATAAGACCTTCGTCGAAGCGGAAGCCCTCATGGAGACGGATTCCATCCTCGCCGACGCGCGTAAGGCCCGTGAGACAGGCGCCTCCCGCTTTTGTATGGGCGCGGCTTGGCGCTGTGTGCGCGATGGGCGCCAGTTTGACAGTGTGCTTGCCACTGTGCACGGCGTTAAAGCCCTTGGCCTTGAAGTCTGCTGTACCCTCGGCATGCTCACCGACACACAAGCCCGCCGCCTCAAAGAAGCCGGCTGCGACATCTACAACCACAACCTCGACACCTCACGTGAGTTCTACTCGAAAATCATCACCACTCGTACCTACGACGACCGCCTCACCACACTGCAGAACGTCCGCTCCGCCGGCATGGAGATTTGCTCCGGCGGCATCCTCGGCATGGGCGAGAGCGTGGAAGACCGCCTCAAAATGCTACTCGAACTCGCCAACCTTACCCCCCAACCAGAATCCGTGCCCATCAACGCTCTCATCGCCGTCAAAGGCACACCTCTTGAAGACCGCGGCTTCGTTGATTCCATCGAGTTCGTGCGCATCATCGCCACAGCGCGCATCCTCATGCCACGCGCCATGGTACGCCTCTCCGCCGGGCGCGCCCAAATGAGCCTTGAGCTACAAACCCTCTGCTTTGCCGCCGGAGCCAACTCCATCTTCCTCGGAGAGAAACTCCTCACCACTGGCAACAACTCCGCAGAGCAAGACCTCGCCATGCTTGGCGAACTTGGCCTCCACCCCGTCTCACCCGCCGAAGCCCGCAGCTTCCACTCAGCCACTGCCATCGCGCATGACAACGCACACGACGATTGCGGCATGCCCTATTTTACCGAAAGCGGCACCTGGGCCCGCGCCTGTAAAGAAGGCACAGAAAAGGAATGCCTCGCCGTCTGACAAAAACACGCACACCAGCTTTCCCGGTTCTTTTTCAGCAGAAAATTTGCCTTTTCATCGCATACATTTCACCTGTTCTCCGCAGAAAAACAACGATGCCACTTCTCGAAGCAATCAAGTCACCTACCGACATCAAAGAACTCACACCGGAGCAATTGCAGGCTTTGGCGGGAGAGATCCGCGAACGCATCATCCGGGTGACATCCGAAAACGGTGGTCACATCGGCCCAAACCTCGGCGTCGTCGAACTCACCATCGCCCTCCACCGCATCTTCGACACACCCCGCGACAGCTTCGTCTTCGACGTTTCCCACCAAGGCTACATCCACAAACTCCTTACAGGTCGCAATGACGCACGCTTCGACAAGCTCCGCCAGACCAGCGGCTACTGCGGCTTTTTCAACCGAGACGAAAGCCCCCACGACGCTTTCGGCGCGGGACATGCCGGCACCGCTCTCTCCGCCGCCCTCGGCCTCGCCGCAGCAAGAGACCTGCGCGGCGGCTCCGAACACGTTGTCGCTCTCCTCGGCGACGCCTCCCTCACCTGTGGCATCACCCTCGAAGCTCTCAACAACATCTCTTCTTCCACCAAGCGCCTCATCGTCGTCCTCAACGACAACGAGTGGGCCATAGACAAAAACGTCGGCGCCATAGCCGACTACCTCAACCACCTCATCACCACCTCCATTTACAACCGTGCCAACCAAGAAGTAGAACAATTCCTGCGCAGCGTCCCAGGCGGCGGGCGTCTCCTCGCCCTCAGCTCACGTGTTAAACGCGACACCAAAGACTTCATCACCCCACAAGCCTCGCTCTTCGAGAAATTTAAACTGCGCTACATCGGCCCCGTCGATGGCCACAACATCGAGCAACTCTGCAACTACCTCGAATTTTGCAAACGCTCCACAGTGCCCATCCTCCTCCACGTCCGCACCATCAAAGGCAAAGGCTGTGACGTCGCACTACGCGACCCGGAAAAATTCCATGGCAGCTCCCCATTCCAAATAAGCACAGGTGCCCCCAAAACCGCCGCCGCCATCACACCCACCTGGCAGGACGTCTTCGGCAAAACGCTCGTGAAGTGCGCCCACTCCGACCCACGCATCCTCGGCATCACCGCCGCCATGCCCTCAGGCACCTCCCTCAGCTTCCTCAAACAAGAGCTACCCAAGCAATACTTTGATGTCGGCATCGCCGAAGAACACGCTGTGGTTTTCGCTGCAGGCCTCGCCGCCAAAGGCTACAAACCCGTTTGTGCCATCTATTCCTCATTTCTCCAACGCGCCTTCGACATGGTCTTCCATGACGTCTGCCTCCAGAACCTCGACGTCACCTTCTGCCTCGACCGCGCCGGCCTCTCCCCCAACGACGGTGCCACCCACCACGGCCTCTTCGACATCGCTTATCTCCGCTGCATCCCCCGCACCGTCATCATGCAGCCCAAAGACGAAGACGAACTCGCCGACATGGTGCACACAGCCATCGATTACAATGGCCCAGCCTTTGTGCGCTATCCCCGCGGCCCGGCCTGTGGCGCTCCCCTGAAGGACACACCCGCCCTAATCCCCATCGGCAGGGCCGAAGTCCTCAAGCGCGGGAAAGACGTCCAACTCTGGGCCCTCGGCTCAATGGTAGCTGACGCCCACATCCTCGCCCAACGCCTCGAGAAAGAATACCCCAAGCTCACCGTCGGCATCGTAAACGCCCGCTTCGCCAAACCCCTCGATGCCGCCCTCCTCACCACCCAAGCCCCGCATGCACGCTTCATTGTCACCCTCGAAGATCACGCCCTCTCCGGAGGCTTCGGCTCCGCCATCATCGAAACCCTGCAAGACGCCCACCTCCCCACCCCCGTCGAACGTATTGGTTGGCCAGACAAATTCATTGAACACGGCACAACTCAAGAACAACTCCGCAGCGCCCATGCCCTTTCCCCAGAGGCCATCCACAGCCGTGTAAGCGCAAGACTCGCCACCCTCAGCTAAGTACACCCCGTAAAACACAGAGAGCGGAAGCGCGACGACGAACCACGGTGCTTCGCTCACATGCTGTCCCAAAGCGCATTCCTCGCTTTGTTCTGTCTTGGGCTCATTCTGTGTCGAGAAGCTGCAGGTCTCGCATCAATCTGTCGGGGTCGTTGGTGCGCATGAGTGATTCGCCTACCAGTAAGGCGTCTGCGCCGGCATCTCGCATGCGTTGTGCGTCGTCGCGGGTGCGGATGCCGCTTTCGGCGACTTTCACGACGCTGGGTGGCACTTGTGGCAGGTACTCTTCAGAGAAGGAAAGATCGGTCTGAAAGGTGTCCAGATTACGGTTGTTGACTCCGAGAATTTGGGGCGAGAGCGCGAGGGCTCGTTCCAGTTCTCGCGCGTCATGCACTTCGAAGAGAGCGTCCAGACTGGCGAGTGTCGCCGCCTCGTAGAGAACTCGCAGGCGGGCGTCGTCCAATGCACGCACGATGAGCAGTACGCATCGTGCACCGCCCTCGGCTGCCTCGACGATTTGCAAGGGGTGCAGCATGAAATCCTTTCGCAGGCAGGGCAGGTAGCGGCGGTGCTGTTGTTGGAAATCAACGACCTCCCACAGGTCTTCAATTTTGCCGGAGAAAAATTTTTCATCCGTCAAAACGCTCAGCGCATTTGCGCCGGCATTCGTGTAGAGCCGTGCCTGCTCGACGGCATTCGCTCCGGCTTTTATGGCACCTGCGCTTGGCGATGCACGTTTGATCTCCGCGATGATGGAAAGGCGTCCGGGTTGTTGCAGTGCCTCGCGGAAAGTGGGGCCTATGCGCCGAGCCTCGCCGAGGCGGGCCAGCTCGGTCTCGTGCACAGGGCGCAAACGGGGCGCAATTTCCTGCGCCTTCCAAGCCATGATTTCTGAAAGCCTGTCCATTGTGTTCGGGAAAATGTGGAAAGGCACCAGACGGCATGGCTTTGCTCAGAGCTCAAGCTTTTTGAAGCCAACTCGCTTGCGATTTGGAACAAAAGCGCTTCCTTACGGTCCCCTCACTGTGCAGCGAGGGGTTGCCGCAACTTGGCGAACGACACGTATCCGCGAGCGGGGCTGCTTGCTGTGCAAAGCAAGAAAATTACATCTTCTCTTAACCAACACACACGACATGGGCAAAATCTCCATCATCAATAAAAATTCCCGCCGGGAATTTATGGCCAATTGTGCCGCCCTGGCTAGCTTGCCAGTGCTCGCAAGTTTGCCGACCAATGCCTTCGCGGCGGGCAACGAGGGACGCCTCAAAGTGGGGCTTATCGGTGCTGGCGGGCGCGGCATCGGGGCAGCCCGGGAAAGCCTCGACGCCGACAAGAATGTCCAGCTCTGGGCCATCGGCGATGTCTTTGAAGACCGCGCGGAACAAGCGCGTAAGCAGCTCGCAAGAAAGGAACGCGGCACCGTTCCGCAGGAACGCGTTTTCAACGGTTTCGACGCCTACAAGGACGTGCTCAACACCGGGGTTGACTTGGTCATTCTGGCGGCGCCTCCAGGCTTCCGCCCTCTACACATGGAGGCTGCTGTCGAAAAGGGCGTGCACATTTTTGCCGAAAAACCCGTGGCAGTCGATCCAGCTGGCGCGCGCAAGGTGATCGCCGTGGGCGAGCTGGCCCGCCAAAAAGGCCTGTCCATTGTGGCAGGCACACAGCGGCGCCACGACGCGAGCTACATTGAAACGATACGTCGCATTCAGGGTGGCGCCATCGGCGACCTCGTCGGCGGGCAATGCTACTGGGTTGGCGGCGAGCTCTGGCACAACGGGCGCAAGCCAGAGTGGACAGACATGGAATACCAAATTCGCAACTGGCTCTATTTCACTTGGTTGAGCGGCGACCACATCGTTGAGCAGCACGTGCACAATCTCGACGTCATCAACTGGGCCTTTGGCGGCCCTCCCGTGAAGGCTTTCGGCATGGGCGGTCGTCAGGTGCGTACCGGAGAAAAATACGGCAATGCGTGGGATCATTTTGCTGTGGAATTCGAGTACGCCAACGGGGTACGCGTCCAGAGTTTCTGCCGCCAGACGAATGGGGCTTCTCACCGCGTGAGCGAGCGCCTCGTCGGCACCCTCGGCACGGCAGACCCCAAACAGCGCATCTGGAGCAAGAACGGCGACTGGGCGAGCACGCATCGCCGTACCAACGCATATTTGCAGGAGCACGTTGACCTCATCCGCAGCATCCGCCAGGGCGAAAAGCTCAACGAGGCGCGATCCGTAGCAGAAGCCACGCTCACGGCGATCCTTGGCCGCGAGTCCGCCTACACGGGCAAAGAAATCAAGTACGAGTGGATCCTGAAGGCCTCGAAGCAGGATCTCTCGCCCGCGAAATACGAGTTTGGCGCTGCCCCAGGCGTAGAGTTCCCGAAGCCAGGCCGGACGGCTCCAGTCTGATTTCCTCAAACACACAGTCAGGGTGCCTTTGCCAAGGCACCTTCGCACTTACACAGCACAGGTCGGGTGAAGCACTCTTGCTTTCTCCGGCCTTGTTTGTTGCCTCCCTCCACACGCCTTTTTGAACAGGCCATGCTCTACTTTGATGCCAACGCCACCACGCCGCTACATCCCGAGGCCCGGGAGGCTTGGTTGCGCACGACGGAGATGCTCTGGCAAAACCCAGGCGCGCCCACGGCACCGGGCGCGCGCGCCCATGCCTTCCTTGAGCAATGTCGGAAAAGCCTGTTGGAGAAAATCGCCGCCACAGGTCTCACCAAGGTCGTCTTCACCAGCGGCGCCACGGAGGCCAACAACGCTGTCATCGCCAGCGAAGCGCAGCGTTCCCCGCACCTGGCCATCGTCTCTGCCGTTGAACATGCCAGTGTGCTTGAGCCCGCTCGCCAGTGTTTCGGCGCCCGCCTGCGCCTCCTGCCAGTGGATGGTTCGGGTGTTGTCTGCCTCGATACCTTGAAAACGCTGCTGGCACCGGGCGACGTCGCGCTCGTATGCGTCATGGCGGTGAACAACGAGACGGGTGTCATCCAGCCTATGGCGCAAGTGCGCGAGCTCACCATGCGCCACGGCGCGCGCCTGCTCTGTGATGCCACCCAGTGGTTCGGGAAGATGCCCGTGAGTGCCCTGTCGCCCTGCGATTTTCTCGTCGGAAGCGCACACAAATTTGGCGGCACAAAGGGCGTGGGGTTTCTCGCCTTGGATTCCCCCAATTTTTCCGCGCAACGTGGAGGCCGCCAAGAGGATGGCATTCGCGCTGGCACGGAAAATCTACCTGGAATCGCCGCCATGCTCGCCGCCCTTGATGTGGCTGAAAATTTTGCCACGGCCCACACAGAGGCAGCAAAGGGCCGCGAGCTTTTTGAAGCAAAAATCCTGCACCACCTCCCGGGCACACGCATCCACGGACAAAACGCATCCCGCGTGTGGAACACCGCCCTGGTCTCCATGCCCGCCCACGGCAACCTGCGTTGGCTAAAACGCCTTGAACGCCACGGCTTCACCGTCTCAACAGGCTCTGCCTGCTCCGCCGCCTCCGGCAAACTCTCGCACGTGCTCGCCGCCATGGGTTGCGACGACACTATGGCACGACGCGCCCTGCGCATCAGCGCCCTCCCGAACACGCCGCCAGAAACCTGGCTTGCCCTCGCCCAAGCACTCGAAAAAGTTTCACGCGAACTTGGGCATGGCGGCACCGGGGATTTTACCCACGCCATTCAGGAGCCATGAAACTCCGGCGTCTCCGCCTCGTGAACTTTCGCAACGTGAGCTTCGCTGAAGTGCCGCTCACCGGCAGGCGCGTCTTTCTCTTGGGTGCCAACGGGCAAGGGAAAACAAATTTCCTCGAAGCCGTGAGTCTCCTGCCAGCATTGCGCTCCTTTCGCACACAAGACACATCCCTCCTCATCCGCCATGGCACTGCTGCCGCCCAAACTTCGTGCCTTCTGGAGCACGAAATCGAGGGCGAGACCGAAATCACAATCACGGTGGAATCCGGCAAAAAGAACGTGGACGTGGACGGCATTCCCATTCGCCAATTTTCTGAATATCTGGGACGCTTCCCGGCGGTACCATTTTGCACCGCAGACATCGAGCTCCTGCGCAGCTCGCCCGCTACAAGACGCCGCTGGCTGGACATGGTGATCGCAGGCGAGACTCCTGCCTACCTCGAAGCCCTGCGCCGCTACCACAACGTCCTCGCCGCACGAAACCAACTCCTGCGCCAACCTTCCCCCGACATCGCACAATTGGAAGCTTTCGAAAAAACCCTCGCCCCATGCGCAGAAACAATCGCAAGCGCCCGCGCCCGTGTCCTCGCGGAAATGTCCAGCCTGCTGCAGCAACTCTACGCCGAAATCGCCTACCCAGCGGCACCAGCGTATCTCCACCCCAACCCCAACTCCACACCCACTGCGTCCGGAGGCTGGCTCGAACTCTACGCACGCCAACGTTCCAACGACATCCTCGCACGCAACACCCAACGCGGCCCACATCGCGACGATTTCTCCTTCCTCCTCGACGGACACCCAGCCCGTGATACCGCCTCTGAAGGACAACAACGCGCCCTCGTGCTCGCCCTCGAACTGGCATGGCTCACACGCCTGCGCATAAAAAACACTGCCACCCCAATCGTGCTCGCCGACGATATTCTCGGCGAACTCGACCCTCAACGGAAAACAGGCTTTTGGCGTACCCTCGGCGACGCTTGCCAAGTCCTCGCTACAGGCACAATCCCTCCGGAGAACCCCGCCCAATGGCAAATCATCCACGTTGACAATGGCAGTTACAAATAATGCAAATTCTTGGCTAAACTTATACTTTACATGGGACTAGTGTGATCTGCCGCGCGCCGCGCAGGCACTGGCGGACCATCACGATGATCCCCTCGGTTCATTTGGACGGTCGCTCTCCCCCCCCAAAAACAATGTTTCCGATACCCCATTTTTATGGCTTGCATTCCCAAGAAGCTTTTCATTTCCTCTGTTCTGTCGGTACGAAATCGACATCAAACCAAAACAAACA
>JAITHA010000024.1 GCA_031280235.1 Puniceicoccales bacterium
TGAGGCAGCAGCCTCGTATGTGCTGGATGTTCTGCGTGTCTTCATGGAGTAGTGTTTGTTTTGGTTTGATGTCGATTTCGTACCGACAGAACAGAGGAAATGAAAAGCTTCTTGGGAATGCAAGCCATAAAAATGGGGTATCGGAAACATTTTTTTGGGTGGGGGGAGCGACCGTCCAAATGAACCGAGGGGATCATCGTGGTGGTTCGCCAGTGCCTGCGCGGTGCGCGGCAGATCACACGCTTGCCCTTCCCTTGGGGCGCGCCCGCGCAACCGTGTCATGTTTGTCTTGGCCGTTGACTCGTCGATGAAGACCAGCCGGGTCGAGCCCGCCTTGACTGCGCCGCCACCGCCGCCGGGCGAGAGCAAGGTCCGGCTCGGCCCTGCTCGGACGCATGGAGCGTCTTTTGGTTTCTCCCACTCAAAGTAGCGAGGGACCGTTGAGTTGACGAAGTCGTTCCAGAGGCCAATGGCGAGCAAGTTGAAGCGGTCGTCGTTTTTTTGGGGGGTATCACGCAGTGCGCTGCCCCCACGTCAACACGCCACATAGCGCAATCGTGCAGATGGCAAGGCCTAGGAAAACGCCGCCCGGCGAAATACCTGCCTGATTGGCCAACAGTAAATACGCCGACGCCACGCACATACCCACGTTGTCGAACAAGTTTTGCGTCGCGATGGTTTTACCGATTTTGAGAGGATCGGACTCCGCCTGAAGCGCCGCATTCAGCGGGATGAGAAACATCCCGGCAAAGAAGCCTGCCATAAACACAAGGGCCACGACGGGCAGTATCAACTTCAGCCCAAAAGGCGTGAGCTGCCAGGATAGCCAAGAACTGTCTGGGGCGATCGTAGCCGTCACCACAAAAATGCCCGCCATCGCGGCGCCGTACAGCGGCACGCGCCTCAAGTCACCCACCTTGTGCAAAAAACCGGCCAACACGCTCCCCGCCATGACGCCCACGGCCAGCACGATGATGAGCAAGGCGATTTCCCTGTTCTCCTTCAGGTGCAAGGTGTGTTGCCCCCAAGGCTGGATGTGCATCCGCATCGTCACGCCGATGAACCAGAACAACGCCGTGCCCAGCAACATCCGCGCCAAACGGGGCGAGCAGGCCAGATCCCGGATGTGTCGGAAAAACGCCGGTGTGCTTTGCCCAAGCCGCACCTGCAAATTCTCCGCCGTGCGTGCCATGAACATGTTGGCCACCAGCGCCGTACCATAAATGCCCACAACAATGCCATAGGAAATGATGGCCTGCCCATCCCGATACGCATCAGCAAGCATCGAGCCGAAAACCGCGCCACCAAGCGTGGCCAAAAGGGTGAGCAACTCCACCGTGCCATTGGCACGAACAAGTTTTTCGCAAGGCAACACCTCGGGAAGTATCCCATATTTCGCTGGGCTGTAAACACAGGCACCCAAACCAACGATGAAATACCCAAGCCCTTGCACCCAGCCCCCCCAAACAAGACTGGAAGCACAAAGCGCTGCCCCACCGAGCTTGATAAAGTTACCCCAAGCAAGACCACACGTCTTGGCATAGCGGTCGTTTAAAAATCCGGCCACCGGTGCGAACAGCACGTTGGCGAGAAAGAACGGAGCCGCGAGAACGGTGGTCACTGTGCGCTGCTGCTCCAAGGTGATTTCCCCGTTATTCAATTGGAAGGTGTATGGGCCAATGATGATCGCAAAGATAGCACAATCGCCAAACGCCCCAAGAAACTGCCCCGTCAACAGCAGAGGATAGTTCTTTCGCGGCAGAGCCGTAGCCACCGCAATTCCAGCTGATTCACGCATGGAGACAGCATTCAAAGTACCAACGCCATTTCAACAGATTTCACCACCGCCAAACCCAAAGCTTGTTAAAAGTTTGTGGAACCGGGGCATTTCCCCTTGGGTGCCCCGCATGAGCTTCAACGCCGCCACCGCACCCACCGGAGACTCGACGCCCGGCCCCGATTTCGTTCACTTGCACGTTCATACCGATTATAGCCTCCTCGATGGTTGCAGCCGTATTGACAGGCTCATGGACCGCGCAGCAGCACTGGGGCAAAAGGCCATCGCAATCACCGACCACGGGAACCTCTTCGGCCTTTTTGACTTCTGGAGCCAAGCCTCAAAGCCCCCACTAAACAAAGAAACAGGCCAGCCCCTGCGCCCCAAAATCAAGCCGCTTCTCGGCTGTGAAATCTACCTCGTCTATGACTACGCACTCACCGAACGCCCAGCCAGAGCGCAGGAAAAACGCTACCACATGGGCCTGCTCGCCAAGACTTTCGAAGGCTACCAAAACCTCGTCAAACTCGTCTCCGACGCCCATGTGCGCGGCGTCTTCTACGGCAAACCACGAGCAGACATGGAGCAACTCGCACACCACGCCAAAGGCCTGATCGGCTTCACTGGCTGTCTCCAAGGTGTCATCCCTCAAGCCCTCTTGAAAGACGACTGGAAACGCGCCCAGACCGCTCTCGGGCGCTTCCTCGACATCTTCGGCCGCGAGAACTTTTTCGTCGAACTCATGGACCATGGCCTGCCCGAACAGGTGGCCCTCATCCCCAAGCTGCTCAAGCTCGCCGAACAAAATAAGCTCCGCGTCGTCTGCTCCAACGACGTCCACTACGTGAACGGTAGCGACAGCATCGCACACGACGCCCTGCTCTGCATCCAGACCGGGAAAAAAGTGAGCGACATAAACCGTATGCGCTACAACGCCCCACAGTACTTCCTCAAATCCGGCGCCGAAATGGCGCGGATCTTCTCAGACAACCCGGAAACACTCCTCAACACCAACCTCGTCGCCGAAATGTGTGACGTGTCCTTCGTGACCGGCGAGCCCCACTACCCCGTCTACCACCTCGACACCGCGCCACCCCCGGCAGACGGCCCTAACAAAATCGAACTCTCGCCCCAAGCCACGCCAGCCAGCGAAAACAGTACAGAGAAGACCCAAACCGAACGCATCGACAAAATCCTCGACGCCTATGTCTCCCTGAAAAACGGGCTCCTCACCGCCCAAAAACAAAACGCCAACTTCGCCATCCCCGAAGAAAAACGTAGCCTCATGCGGCGCAACGGCTCCTACCTCCTCGATCTCTGCAAAAAGGGCCTCCGCGAACGCTTCGCCGTGGACTACGACGACCCCAACGCATGGGCCGACAAGACACCTCGCGGCAAAGGGGAAGCCAGCCCAGGCGAACTCTGCAACCGCATCGACTACGAGCTTAGCATCATCGCCGGAACAGGCTTCATCGACTACTTCCTCATCGTCTGGGATTTCATCGACTGGGCACGCCAGCAAGGCATCCCCGTCGGCCCAGGGCGAGGCTCAGGCGCAGGCTCCCTCATTGCCTACTGCCTCAAAATCACCGACGTCAACCCCATCCGCTTTGACCTCCTCTTCGAACGCTTCCTCAACCCCGAACGTGTCAGTGCGCCCGACTTCGATATCGACTTCTGCATGCGCCGCCGCGACAGCGTTGTCGATTACGTCCGCAAAAAATACGGAGCCGACCGCGTCTCCAACATCATCACCTTCGGCACCTTCGGCGCCAAAATGGCTGTGCGTGACCTCGCTCGCGTCCTCGACCTTTCGTTCTCCGACTCTAACCGCCTCGCCAAACTCATCCCCGATGTGATTAACATCTCCTTGGAAAAAGCGCTCAAAAATTCAGCCGAACTGCGCGCTGAAATTGAGAGTAACCCCATCGCCAAAACAATCATTCAAGAAGGTACCGTCATCGAAGGCATGGTGCGCAACACTGGGAAACACGCCTGCGGCATGATCATCGCCGACAGGCCCCTCACAGACATCATCCCCGTCACTATCCAAGAAGGCGATCTCACCACGCAATACGACAAAGGCCCTGTAGAAAAACTCGGCCTCCTCAAGATGGACTTCCTCGGTCTAAAGACCCTCACCATCATCGACGACGCCGTGCAACACATCCGCCGCTCACAAGGCAAAGCCACCATACCCTTCGACATCGAAAAAATTCCCCTCGACGACCCAACTACATTCGCCCTCCTCAACACAGGGCGCACCATCGGTGTTTTCCAGCTTGAATCCGAAGGAATGCAAAACCTCTGCCGCCAGTTCGCCCTCTCTTCAATAGATGAAATCATCGCCCTTATCGCCCTTTACCGCCCCGGCCCCATGCAGTTCATCAGCCATTACATCGAAGGAAAGAAAAATCCGGATTCCATAAAATACGACCACCCCCTTTTGGAAAATATCGCCGGAGACACCTACGGCATCCTCGTCTACCAAGAACAAGTTATGCAAGTAGCACGCGTCGTCGCAGGATACACCCTCGGCGGCGCCGACGAGCTCCGCCGCGCCATGGGGAAAAAAGACACCGACGAAATGGCACGCCACAAAAGTATCTTTATCGCAGGCGCAGCCAAAACCAACAACCTCGACGAAAAAACAGCCACTTCCATCTTCAATACACTCGAAAAATTTGCCGAGTACGGCTTCAACAAATCACACTCGACTGCCTACGCCTTTCTCTCCTACCAGACAGCCTACCTCAAAGCCAACTACCCCGTGGAATTCATGACCGCCGTCCTCGACGCCGAAGTGGGCAACGCTGAAAAAGTCGCCTCTTTTGTCGAAGAATGCAAAAACATTGGCCTCCAAGTCCTCGGGCCAGACATCAATGAATCCAACGTCAACTTTACCCCACTCGCTAAGCAAAAAGCAATCCGCTACGGCCTCGCAGCCATCAAAGGCGTTGGCGAAATCGCCGCCAACAATATCATCCAAGAACAACAAAAAAACGGGCCCTACAAAGACTTCGTCGACTTTCTCGAACGCCACGGAGAAAGCGCAATCAACAGCCGCGTCATCGAAAGCCTCGTCAAAGCAGGCGCATTTGATTTCTCCGGCGAACAACGTGCCCACCTCCTCGACTCCATCGAAAACGTTAAAAAATACGCTGCCTCCATCCGTGCCGATCGTGCCCAAGGACAAGCCAGTCTCTTCGAACTCATGGACACCCCCTCCCAGCCAGATGCCATGAGCCACGAAGGCCTCATCATCCGCAAAGCCCAACCCTTCTCCAAAACCATCTGCCTCCAACACGAAAAAGAACTTCTCGGCTTCTACCTCTCCGGACACCCACTCGACGCCTACGCCAACCTCGACCGCGCCATCGCCACACACACAGGCCCATTCTCCGACGAAGCCTTCCTCAACAAACTTTCCCAAGATAAACGCTACAACATTCGCCTCTGCGGCGTCGCCACAAACATCCAGAAAAAAATCACCAAGGCCAATCCGGAGAAAAAAAGCGAACCTAAGCCATGGACTCTCTTCACACTCTCCACAAAAACAGATAACTACACCATCAACCTCTTCCCCGAAATAAACGAAAAATACGCCGACGTACAACTCGCCGACCCGGAAACAGGCGAAATCAAACCCCTCATCTGCGAAAGCCGCCACCTCATCGTAGAAATGGAAATAAGCTACAACCTCAAACGTTCCGAATGGGCATTCAACACCTACTCCGTCTCCCCTCTCGAACCCACCCTCCCAAGCCTCATCAAAAGCATCCTCTTCATCCTCCACCCAGACAAAAACACCGAAGACTTCCTCGAACAACTCGCCACCCATATCCATGCCGACAACAGCACCGGCACAAGCATCATCTCCGTAGGTTTCATCCAAAATGACGGACGTATCCTCCAAGCAAGCTTCCCCCCCGCACTCAACACCCACTGCAGCCCCACCTTCTACCGTACCTTCGCACACCACCCCGCATGCACAGGAACTGTAGTCACCACACTTCCACCCAACGAACGCGAACGCAATAAACACAAGAACAATAAGTTCCGAGACACGTAAGAACAAACAAAGCATCCACCAAATTCACCCCAATCGCCGTCCCCTACACACACCACAGTTCTATCCAATCGGCCTAATCAGTCCGCTCTATCCATCCGCCCACCAAGACGAAAAAATATCCCTCACACAACGCACGATAGAACAAAATAAAATGCTCGGGACAAACGCCCGTTCTGGTTCAATACGCGGCCGCTGGAGTAGATGTCTGTTAAAAGAGCGTTGGCCTCGATAAATTCAACGCTGGGAAAATTGCGGCGAGCCACGCCAAGCGCGGCGGTGTCGAGGTCGGCACCGACAAGACGCGCGCGTTTTTGCAGAGAGGGTTCGGCGAAAAACGCACCGTAGCCGCAGGCATTTTCAAGAATGACATCCGCGCAATCGGCACCGGCGGCGTGCCGGAGCAAGTCATACACGCGCCGCACGATCGGCAGGGGCGTGTAAAAGCTGCCGAGATTGGTTTTTTCCCGGTAGGTCAGGTGGGTGACGTCCTCGACTGTCGCGCTGGCGGACATCGCGACTCAATTTCCGCCGACTCGGCTGGTGTCTTTGGCGTTGGCTTCGAAGGCGGCCATGATGGCGGTGTCGTCGGGGTGGCCTTGGGTTTTGGCTTCGGCGATGCGTTCAAGCATGCGTTTGTAGTCTTTGGGGTAGAGTTTGACGAAGTGGGAGAGGGTGGTGTCCCAGTTTTTGAGGAGTTGGGTGGCGGTGGCGCTGCGGGTGTGTTGGGCGTGGTTTTGGATGTG
>JAITHA010000007.1 GCA_031280235.1 Puniceicoccales bacterium
TGATCGTGAGCGTGAAAAGAATGCCCAGCACAACGGCGATGCCGACGAGTCCCTCGGCAATGATTTCCGTCTTGGTTTGAACCGCCTCCGCAGCGGCGAAAAGAAGTGTGTTCATGAAAATAGTCAGGCCGGTTTTTTTTGGGAAAAACGGACACCGTGCAAGCGGAAAGTCGCAATCGATAAAAACATGACATGACGGCGGCAAACACGAGCCCCTGATCAGCCTCTAGCCTCTGAGACGCCTTGCGCGAACCATTCTCCCGGCTTGCCGCCCACCAGTTTTGCCGCCAACTTGCGCCACCTTTCTTTTCATAGGCCATGGTACCAGACAGTAACACCTCGACGGACGCATCCGCACACCTGCATTTCATTCGGCAAATCATCACCGAGGACATTGCTGGCGGGAAACACTCCACGATCGCCACGCGTTTTCCACCCGAGCCCAACGGATATCTCCACATCGGCCACGCGAAGTCCATCTGTCTCAACTTCGGCCTCGCCCTCGAGTTCAACGGTAAGTGCAACCTGCGCATGGACGACACCAACCCCGCCAAGGAGGACCTTGAATACGTCAACTCCATCAAGGAAGACATCCGCTGGCTGGGCTTCGACTGGGGCACGGGTTACTACCAAGCCTCAGACTACTTCGCGCAGATGCACGACTGCGCCATGCAGCTCATTAAGCAAGGCCTCGCTTACGTTTGCCACCTCAGCGCCGAGCAGATACACGACTTTCGCGGAACGCCCTCCACCCCGAGCACGCCGAGCCCGTGGCGCGAGCGCTCGGCAAACGAAAACCTTGTCGAATTTGCCAAAATGCGCGCCGGGGAATATGGGGAAGGCCACGCTGTGTTGCGTGCGAAAATCGACCTCGCCTCGCCTAACATGCATATGCGTGACCCCGTGCTTTACCGCATCCGCAAAACCACGCACCACAACACAGGCGACACTTGGTGCATCTACCCCATGTATGACTTCGCCCACCCGCTGGAGGACGCCTTTGAAAAAATCACCCACTCCATCTGCACACTGGAGTTTGAAGTACACCGCCCGTTCTACGACTGGCTCATCCACAACTTGGCTGACGTCTTGCCCGCACAGCCGCGCCAGATCGAGTTCGCACGCCTCAACCTCACCTACACCTTGATGAGCAAGCGCAAGCTTTTGGAGCTCGTCCAGGAAGGCCACGTCACCGGCTGGGATGATCCACGTATGCCCACCATCTGCGGCTTTCGTCGACGCGGCTACACGCCCACCGCCATCCGCCGCTTTTGCGAAATCATCGGAGTCACCAAGTTCAATAGCTTGACGGACGTCGCCCTCTTGGAGCACGCCATTCGGGACGACCTCAACAAGACCTCGCCCCGCGCTATGGCTGTGCTGGCCCCCATGCGCCTCGTCATCGAAAATTACCCCGAAGACCAAGTCGAATGGCTCGACGCCGCGAACAACCCCGAGGACCCAACAGCCGGTACACGCAAGGTGCCCTTCTCACGAGAAATTCTCATCGAACAAAACGACTTCATGGAAGACGCCCCGAAGAATTTTTTCCGCCTCGCACCCGGACGCGAAGTGCGGCTCCGCTGGGCCTACTTTATTACCTGCACAGGCTTCGAGAGAGACTCCACTGGCAAGATCACCACACTACGCTGCACCTACGACCCGGCCACACGCGGTGGGGACGCGCCTGACGGGCGCAAGGTCAAAGGCACCATCCATTGGGTGAGCGCCGCGCACGCCATCCCTGCGAAAGTCCGCCTCTACGACCGCCTGTTCACCAAAGAAAATCCAAACGATGAAAGCGACGACAAGGACTGGCGCGAGCACCTCAACCCCGATTCGCTGAAAACTATCACAGGCTACTTGGAACCCGAGCTCGCAAAACTCACCCCCGGCGCACGTGTCCAATTCGAAAGACTCGGCTATTTCGTAGCCGACGCCGAAGACAGCCAGCCAGGCGCCCCTGTCTTCAACCGCACCGTCACCCTCAAAGACTCTTGGATCAAGGGAAACACCGCTGCCAAGTAGCCCCAAACACCGACCACACCCGTTTCTCCCTTGACCCACAAGGCAGCCCCAGCAAGCCTCGTCGCCCTCAGAAAAACCATCATGAGCACCACGCCTAACGACACACAAGAGATCGCCGTCTTGGAAACCTCCCTCGGAAAAATGACCATCGCTTTTTGGCCCAAGGTCGCCCCCAAAACCATCGAGAATTTCAAAAAACTCGCTCGCGAAGGGTTTTACAATGGGACTGCGTTCCACCGCATCATCAAGGGCTTCATGATCCAAGGCGGTTGCCCCAATTCCAAAGAAGGCGCCAAGGGCACCTCAGGCACGGGCGGCCCAGGGTACACCATCAAGGCCGAATTCAACGAGCGAACGCACAAGCGCGGCGTCATTTCCATGGCCCGCTCCCAACACCCCGATAGCGCCGGAAGCCAATTCTTCATTTGCCACGGTGACGCTCCCTTCCTCGACCACAATTACACCGCATTCGGCGAAGTGACTGCTGGAGACGAAGTCTTGGAAGAAATAGCCAATACCCCGGTGAAAGGCAGCTTTGGCGGAGAAAAATCCGAACCCCTCAAACGCATAGAGCTAATAAGCGTAACCATCCAAGTTTGCGCCTAATGTTCATTGAGCACCTCGCCTTCCAGCACCCAGATCCAGTCGCTGCGGCCAACTGGTACCAACAGCACCTCGGCTTCAGTATCGTCCGCTCCTCAGACGGCCCGGCGCACGCCCGTTTCCTCGCCGACGGCGCTGGGAAAACTGTGCTCGAAATTTACAATAACCCCTCCGCACCCATGCCCGATTACCCCGCGCTAAGTCCACTGGTACTCCACGTCGCCCTCTTTTCAACAAACCCCGAAATCGACACCACACGCCTCATCAACGCCGGAGCGACCCTCATCGACGCACCAGTCAAAACCCCCTCCGGAGACACCCTCGCCATGTTGCGCGACCCTTGGGGCATACCGCTCCAGATCGCCCACCGCGCCAAGCCCCTCATCGTCTAAAAAAACGCATACACCTCATGGCCTCTACGCCACCACCCTTTGCCGCCATTTTTGACTGGGACGGCGTCATCGTCGACTCCTCCACAGCGCACGAACGCAGCTGGGAGCGCCTCGCCAACGACGAAAAACTCCCCCTACCCGACGGACATTTCAAGAAAGGCTTCGGGAGAAAAAATGAATACATTATCCCGTACATCCTCGGCTGGGCTACGCCCACCGACACCGCCCGCATCGCCCATCTCGGCGCACGCAAAGAAGCCCTTTATCGGGAAATAATCGCCGAGGACGGTTTGGCACCCCTGCCTGGCGTCAGCGAACTGCTCGAAAGCCTCAACCGCGAACGCATCCCGTGTGCAGTCGGCTCATCCACGCACCGCGCCAATATTGATTTGAGCATCCGCGTGCTCGGTTTTCAGAGCCTCTTTGCCGGAATCGTCTCCAGCGAAGACGTTACCAACGGAAAACCCGCACCCGATGTTTTTCTCAAAGCCGCCGCCAGCGTCGGCTGCACACCCGGCCACGGCGTTGTTTTCGAAGACGCCCTCGTCGGCATTGAGGCGGGCCTGGCCGGTGGCTTCAAAGTCATCGCCGTCGCTACGACCAACCCAGAAAACCTGCTCGCCACAGCGGGTGCCCACCGCGTCGTGCACCGTCTCACCGCCGTCTCACCAACCACCGTCCGCGAATTGATGACCGAGTAACATTCAGGCAACCCCGCTCCTCAACGGCCCGCATGGATTCTGCCGGGAGATTTTTACCCGAGGATTTCGTAGCCCATGTCGCCGTTGCCATCCTCGCCAGCCCATGCCGCGATCGAGGAAATGACACGAAAAGGACGAGGGCACACTTTTTCCTTTGTCTTTGAAAGAAGGGACGGCATTGGGAGGCGCACCATGCATAGCACTAAACAACTTTTCCAAGCTGTCCTGTTCCTCATGACAACATCCTCCGCCTGCCTCGTCGCGCAAGTCGTCGACCTGCCCGCTCCACAAAAAAATGGCGGCAAGTCCCTCATGAACGCCATCGCCGAGCGCGCCACCTCGCGCGATTTCTCGGCGAACGCCCAAGACCTCACGCCCCAGCAATTGTCCAACCTGCTCTGGGCAGCCTTCGGCATCAACCGCCCCGACGGGCAGCGTACCGCGCCCACCGCCAAAAACGTGCAAGACATCACCATCTACGTCTTGCTGAAAACGGGGACCTACACGTATGACGCGGCAGCCAACCGCCTCCAGCCCGTGCTGAAAAACGATAAACCCACTGGCGACATCCGCACCCTCGGCGGCACACAAGACTTCGTCAAAAACGCGTCCGTGACCCTCATTTACGTCTCCGATCTCTCCAAATTTCAAACACTCACAAGCAACCGCGCCACGGCGCGCGAGTTCGCCAGTATCCACGTCGGCGCCATCGCCCAAAACGCCTCGCTCTACTGCGCCTCCGAAGGCCTTCGCGGCGGCGTGCGAGCCTCCTACTCGCGCGAAAAACTTGGCGAAGCACTCGGCCTGGGCACCGATCAGTGGATCGTGCTGGCCCAATCCATTGGGCGAGGCAATTGAGCCACTCAGCCACCAACGTGCATTTTCTCATCGTCGGCCAAGGCGTGGCGGGGACGTTTCTGGCGCGTGTGCTCATTGAACGTGGATGCAGCGTCCTCGTCGTCGATGACGATCAACGTGCCTCCTCGTCGCGTGTCGCAGCTGGCCTGCTCAATCCGATAACGGGGATGCGCCTGCGCTTGGCCGAAGGTACCGACGAGTTGCTGGAAAATTCCAAACGACTCCTCGCCCGCATCGCCACGGCACACAAACACCCGGTCTTCACACCCATGCCCATCCGCAGACTCTACGAATCTCCGAAAGAACGCGCCCTCAAGGCCCGCCGCGCCGTGGCTCAAGAATACGCCAGCCTGATGTCACCCGACGATGCACCCCGCACCGTATCCGGGGCGATTGCCGATGAGCACGGAAGCTTCGTCATCAACGGCGGCGGTTGGGTCGATCTGCCCCTCTTGCTCGACCTCGAAGCCGCATGGCTACGAGAGCAAAACGCGCTCGCCAGCGGCATGGTGCGTTTTGCAGATTTGCGTCCCAGCAACGCCGGCGGCGTCTATTGGAACGGCAGATATGCCAGCAAAGGCATCATCTTCTGCAACGGCTACAAGGTCGGCCAAGAGCCATGCTGGGACTGGCTGCCCTGGCAACCCGCCAAGGGGGAAATCATCGACTGCGAAACATCCATCAACGCCATGCCATGGATCCTAAACCGCAGCGGCTGGGCCATCCCACTCGGCGACAAACGCTGGCGCTCGGGCTCCACCTGGGAGTGGGAACAACTCGACGAAGTGCCCACGCCCCAAGCCGCGCCGACCCTATGCGAACGCCTGCAAAAATTCTTCACACCCACTGCCCAGCTCCGCCTCGTCGCCCACCGCGCAGGTGTGCGCCCCTGCGTACTCGGCAACCAGCCCTTTTGCGGCACCCACCCGCGACACCCATGGCTCCACCTCTTCGGCGGACTCGGCCCCAAAGGCACATTTTGGGGACCCACCTGCGCTATGCGCCTCGCGGATTACTTGCTCGAAAAAAAAGCACTGCCCTC
>JAITHA010000011.1 GCA_031280235.1 Puniceicoccales bacterium
AGTTTTCGCTGCGCCACGAACTCGTGCGCTATGCCCTCTCAAACGGCATCCGCGCATGCACGCGCCAGTTCGGATGCTCTCGCAACACCGTGCGCGAATGGCTGCGCCGCTGGCGCGCCGGCGACCACACCCTCGCCGACCGTTCACGCCGTCCACTCAACCAACCCGCGCGCACCAAGCCAGCGCTCGAAGAACTCGTCATCGCCGCGCGAAAAAAGACCCCTTGTTTTGGGGCGCGCAGACTCGTCGAAGCCTTTGATCTGCCCGTCGGCAAAGGCGCTGCGCACCCCCAACGCCTTCCCCGTTTCCAATACGCCATTCGCTGCGAATCGACGGGGTGATGTTCGTCTCCTATGCGAGCGAGCTCTCCCAAACCTACGTCACCCTCGCCATCACCCGCATGCTTGAACACCTGGAAATCTGCGGCGTGGACCCCAAACTCGTTGAAGTGCGCACCGACTTGGACACCGAGTTGACGGCACCACAGTTCGATTACCGCCCCGAAGGCTTTCACGGCGCCATTGTGGCCAACAAAACCCCGCTTGAATTGCTCCGCGAAAAAGCACCCTATCTGCACCCTCACATCCTCCTGCTACACCCTCGCCTTCTCGACTCACACATGGGCCAACTTCTGTCTGGACCTGCCGCTCGTCAATATAGTATCCCACGTCACCCTGAGAGAGGTGGCCGACCGTGCCCACGCTGAAGGGAAATTTCACGTGCGACGACATTCACTGACTCCGTTTGCCGTTTGTTTGCTTATTCCGTTTGCTGTTGTTTGTCATTTTGAGCAACACTATGCCACAAAATGCCCATTTCCCGATAAAGAAAACCCAGCAACCTCGGTGGTTGCTGAGTGATTGTGGAGCCAGGGAGGGTCGAACTCCCGACCTCTTGCATGCCATGCAAGCGCTCTACCAACTGAGCTATGACCCCGAAAAAGGAAGGCCGTCCATCTTTTGAAAATCATATCTGGGGTCAAGCAGTTTTTGTGATTATTTTGGGGAGGTATTGGAGGGTCAGGCGTTTTCGTGGCTGAGCTGGAGGAGACCTTGGAAGAGTCCGTTGGCGATGATGGGCGGGCGGGTTCCGTTCAGTGGCAGCTGTTCACGCAGGGCTGTGGCGAGCGTGGCTGGGGTGTCACCGAGGTGCCAGTGATACCAGTAGCGCTCGCAAATTCCCGAGTGGACGCCGTGCGCAGCGAGCAGGGGCAAGAGGGCGTCGACGACGAGGGTGTTCAGGCGTGTGCCTCCGATGAAATTGTCGAAGAGGTCTGTCTGGACGTGCTTGACGGTCGCAGAGAGGCGTTGGGCTTTACGGAAGCGTGCGGTGTCGTCGGTTGTCGATGCGGCCCCTGTGCAGAAGTTGGAGGGCAGGCCTTCGCCCCATGCGAGCAGGCGGACGGGCCAGTTGGGGTGTGAGGCCAACACGTTCATGTATTGCTGAATGCGTTTCAGGGGATGGTTGGGTGGGCGCAGGCCGGCGAGGTGCCATTGGCCAGACTGTTCGGCGAAGAGGGATGCGGAGGTGGTGTTGCGCATCTCGGCAAGGCGATGCCGCTGGGCGAGGGCAAACATGGGAGCTCGGTTGCGCTTCAGCCCCAGGGTTTCCAAGGCGAGTTGGTGGCAGGATTCGCCCCAGCTGTGGGTGCTCTCAAGGCGTTTGAGGGCGAAGTTTTTCTTCTGGCGCCAGCGCTCTGCGGCTTTGGCATGCAAGAGGGGCAGGCGCTGGGCCTCATCGCAGGCGAGGAGGGTCTCCTGCCAACCAGTCTTTTCGCGGGATTCTAGCGCGAGCAGGGCTTCGCGATTGGCGTAGTCCTCGATGTCTTCCTTGAGGCGTGGGAGGAGAATGAGGGTCTCCGGGATGCGCCCGGACAGGGTTTGCTGGGGCTGCACGCGGCGTGGCGGAAAAAGGAGGACGTGGAGCACGACGTTGTTAAAAGCGGGGTCTGTGTCGTGCCCATGGTTTGTCCAGTCGTCGCCGTAGAAGTGCACCTCCACATCGCCTTGCATGAGCTCGCCGTCTACTTCGAGAAGTGCCCCGATGAAGTCCGGACCCTCGTGGGAATTCCAGCGTCCGGGTTTGAGGCGCTTTAAAGATTTCCCGGAAAGTGTTTTCAGGTCTCCCTGATGAAAATCCCCGCGCCACCAGATTTTCTGCAAAATGCGTTCGTGGATGCAAACTGGGCCGTAGGGGCCGGTGATTTCTGCGAGGAGGTATGGTTGCTTCATGTTCTTTGCTTCTGGAGTTTTCTTGCGAAGAGGGAAGCCGTTTTTGCCGGGTGTATTTTCCCGATTATTGCCTTCCGCTCTGTTGGGGTGCGTTGTTTTATGTGGGGCATGATCACTGCTAGGGCCGAGATACGAGTGCGCTACGCCGAGACAGATGCCATGGGTGTGGCTTATCACGCCAACTACCTCGCGTGGTTCGAGGTAGCGCGCACGGTGATGCTTGAGCAGATCGGCGTCCCCTACAAACAGCTCGACACCGAGGGTTTTCTCCTGCCTGTGCTTGAGATGGGCGCTCGCTACCTTGAGCCCGCGCGCTACGACGATTTGCTCCTCATCACAGCGTGCCTTGAGGAGATTCCGAAGGTGCGCATCCGTTTGGGCTACACCGTGCACAACCAGGGGCGCCTCATCACGACGGGGCACACCTTGCACGCTTTCATGAGCCGTGCCGGGCTGGCCATCAAGCCGCCGCTGCACGTGCAACAAGCGTTCGCACGGGCGTTTGCCTGCCACGGGACCGCTGGGGCGGATGCCCTGCGATAAACGGATGCCTGCCCCCCTGATCCATGTGCACGGTCTGTGCGTCGAACGTGAACGCGCCATCTTGCGCGACATAAACTGGACGATGAATCCGGGAGAGCACTGGGTGATCCTCGGGGCCAATGGCTCCGGGAAAACCTCGCTCCTCTCCGTGCTTACGGGCTACCTCATGGAGACGCGCGGGAGCGTGAGCATCGCCGGGGCGACACGCGGCAGGGACGATTGGCGCGAGCTGCGCAAACGCGTGGGTCTTGTCTCGAACGTCCTCAACCGCATGATAGAGCCCGATGAACCAGCGCTCTCCGTCGTCGCTGGCGGGCGTGAGGCAAAACTCAATCTGTGTGGTAGGCCGCTCGAAAGCGAACGGCGGACCGCGCTGGCGTTAATGCGCCGTACTGAGTGCACCCGTGTGGCGCTGCAGCCGTGGCGGACTCTCTCGCAAGGCGAGCGCCAGCGTATTCTCATCGCACGTGCGCTACACTCGGGCCATTCCGTGTTGATCCTCGACGAACCTTGCGCGGGCCTCGACCCCATCGCACGCGAGCGTTTTTTGAAAATGCTCGCTCGCATCGGCACGGGCACAGACGCAGTGCCGCTCGTTCTCGTCACGCACCATGTGGAGGAAATCACGCCGCTTTTCACCCACGTGCTCATGTTGTGCCAAGGCAGTGTTCTCGCCTCCGGGCCTATCGGTACGACACTCAATTCCGGGAATCTTTCGAAAGTTTTTGGCGAAAAAATTTGCCTTAAAAAAATTGGAGGACGCTATCTTCTTTATACTTAATGAGTTAGATAGAGAAAATGAATTCCATTTTCCTGAAATCTTTTCTTGCGCTTCCAATCAAAAAATGCACCTTCTCTGGACGCTGGGACTTCGGTTCCAGCTCTCCTAATGGGAGATGGGGTATAACAACGAGATAAGATAGACAAACATAGCGGGCTGCTTAGGGGTAGGCAGCCCGCTTCTTTTTTTACTTGGAGGGGAACTGTCGGCAGCGGTTTATCAGGCAAGGCGTCAGGCGGCGCCTAACAGAAATTCCAACATGTGCAGATCGTGTGGTTCGGTGATTTTGGGGTTGGGCAGCAGGTTCTCCACGATGGAGACTTTCCGGTCCATGGTGGCCACAGCTGCGGCGTCGTCTGTGATGCTTAAGCGTGCAGTGGCGACGTGCCGGTAGGCGGCGAGGATCAAGGCATGGGGGAAAACTTGAGGTGTCTCCATCGCCCAGAGCGTTGGGCGCTCTAAGTCTTCCAAGGGAACGGGGGTTTCCGGGGACGTGCCTGGGGGGACGCGCTTGATGGTGTCCTTCACTCGGTGGGCGAGGACTGCGCCACCGTCGCGTCGGGCAATTGCGGCCAGCCTGTTCAGGGCTTGTGGTGGGACAAGCGGGCGCGCTACGTCGTGGATGAAGGCCAAGTCGGTGCCGACAGGGCAGGCTTCCAAGCCGTTGAGCACAGAGGCCTGTCGTTCTGCGCCGCCACGTGCCCAGTGTAGGGCAAGGTCCGCAGTGTAGGGTGCCAGCACTTGCCGAATGCTTTCCTGCTGTTCATCGTCTCGGCAGACGATAACGAGGCCACCAACTGTGCCAGATTCGCAGAAGGCTCGTACGGAATGAGTGATGACGGGGTACCCGCCCAGTGGCTCAAGGCACTTGTCGCGAACGGCACCGCGCATCCGGCTTCCTGAGCCGCCAGCGAGCAGAATAGCAATGGAGCGTTTGGGCATGGCTTGGTGAGGCAACAAATCGTTGCGTCAGGCGAACAATGTTACGTCGCCCAGGACGCTGACGGGGCAGTGATCGCTGCCGGTGATGTCTATGTGAATGCGGGGTTCCTGCCAGCGCCCGTCCAGGCGTTGGTCAGCCAGCCAGTAGTCGATGCGCCAGCCCACGTTGCGCTCTCTCGCCTTGGCGCGGTAGCTCCACCACGAATAGCATTCACGTGCTTCTGGGTTTTTGGCGCGAAAGGTATCCACGAAACCGTTGGCGAGCAAGCTTGAGAAGCTGGCGCGCTCCTCGTCAGAGAAGCCGGCGCTGTACCTGTTTTGGGAGGGGTTGGTGAGGTCTATTTCCTGATGCGCGCAGTTGAGATCGCCGCATACGAAGACCGGCTTCTGGGAGGCGAGCCTAGCCAGGTGTCGCCTGAACCCATCGTCCCAGCGCAGGCGATAATCTAGGCGCGCCAGCTCGTGCCTGGCGTTGGGCACGTAGGCGCACACGACATGGCATGCGGCAAATTCTGCGGAGATGACGCGCCCTTCGCGCGGGTGTTCGCCATTGGCATCGTCGAAGTCTGTGCTCACCCTGATGGGTTTCACACGACTCAAGAGAGCCGTGCCGGAGTAGCCCGCCTTGTCCGCAGAGTGGAAGAATTGGAAGGGATAGGGCAGGGAGAGATCGCCACTGGGTGGCATTGTGGCTTTGATTTCCTGAAGGCAGAGGATGTCTGGCGAGTGTTCCAGAAGGAAGGAGTTGAGCGTCTTGGACACGATGGAGCGGTATCCATTCACGTTCCAAGAGTAGAGCTTCAGAGCAGGTGTGGTCATGAGTCTTGCCCTGAGTCGTATCGCGTGCCGAAGAGAGTTGTCGTCCCCTTGCCGGGTGGTTGTCTGTCGGAACTGTTCTCTGGGGCAGGCTTTGTGGCAGGCACCTGAGTTTGGGGTTGGGTGGAGATGGGCTTGGGGCGCGGCGGCAATGTCCCTACGGGGAGTGCCCTTTGCATCACGTCCGTGGTGCTCGCAGAGACATAAAAAGACAACTTCCCCACGCGTGCCGTCAGCCTCCCATCTCCCAGCACTTGCAGCAGTTCTATCTCGGTGCCAGACTCCAAGGGGATTTTGCCGACCTGCTTGCCGTCACTTATGAGCGGCACTTCGAATTTTTGGACTGTGCGGACGGTGCGCGGCCAGCGGTGCCTCTCGTTGGCGAGGCGGGCGAGGTCGGCAAGGGCAATGTTTTGTTTTGTGGGCTGGGCGGGTTGCGGTGTGGATTTTTTCGCGATAGGGGCTGGTGGTACCGGCGAGGGGCTGGCGTTAAGAGCTTGTTTGGGCTCGGTGGCGGCGGATGCAGCGGGTGTGTTTTTGTTTGCCTGTTCCACAACGGGGCGATGGCTGTGGACGGGCGAATCCAAAGGAACCCAACCCGGGCCAAGCCCCCGGAGGGCTGCCTGTTGTGCCTGATAGAAATCCCAAGCGAAACATCCCACGATGCCCAGCAAAACGCCGAAAGTGATTTTGAACAGTGTGTCCATCGCGGTCCCAAGTAAAGCGGCTGCCTTGGGAACGGAAGCATTTTCCACGTGGGCGAATCGCGTTTCCTTTAGCTTCCCTTGACGCCCCCTTTCGCGTGCATAGAGACCATGCCTCTTTTCCCAAAACATGTTAGAATTGCTCCAAGAGGATTTCATGTGTCGTGCCTTGGCGGGCATGCTACTCGCGTCGCTCAACAGTGCCCTACTGGGGGCGTATGTTGTTCTCCGGCGCATGGCGTTTCTGAGTACGGCCATCACGCACACTATTCTCCCTGGCATCGTGTTTGCTTTTCTCGCGGGCATTTCGCTCTATTGGGGTGCGCTGGGTGCGGCGCTTCTCACTTCGGTGAGCGTCGGTTGCATCAGCAATTCGCGCCGTTTGCACGAGGACACGGCTATCGGCGTCGCCTTTTCCTTCATGTTTGCGCTAGGCGTTTTGCTTATGGCACTGACTAACAAATATCGCGATTTCCAGTCCATGCTTTTTGGCAATGCCCTGCTGTTGTCTGGAGAGGATCTGTGGATGATTGGCTCGATAACCGTTGTGATTTTTCTCATGCTTGCCCTGTTCCACAAGGGACTGGAGCTGTCCTCCTACGATGAGGAGTATGCGTGTCAGTGTGGCATGGAGCCCGGGCGTTTGCGGCTGCTGTTGTTGGCGCTCGTGGCCCTCAGCACAGTTTCTTGCGTGAAGCTTGTCGGTGCGTTGCTCACCACGGCCCTTCTCATTACCCCGGCGGCGACGGCGGTGATGGTGGCGCGCACTTTGCCCGGCGTGATGTTTTTCTCCGTGCTCTTTGGTGTTGGCAGCGCGCTGGCGGGCCTGATCCTCACTTTTTATTGGTTCGAGAAAGTGCCTACCGGGGCGACGACGGTGATGGTCTGCTCGCTCGTTTTCCTTGTGGTCTTTGCGGGGCGCTGGCTTGTCATGCGCTTGCGCACTGCGCTGCCCGTTTCGTGATGCTGGCGGCCTTTTGTCGAGAGAAGATCCCCGACTTGACTTGCTTGGGAAAAAAGCAATTCTGTCGTGCTCTGTTCGGGGTCGTAGCTCAGTTGGTAGAGCGCTACAATCGCACTGTAGAGGTCAGGAGTTCGACTCTCCTCGGCTCCACAATAGCCCAGCAACCACCGAGGTTGCTGGGTTTTCTTTATCGAAAAATGGGCATTTTGTGGCAAAGTGTTGCTCAAAATGACAAACAACAGCAAACGGAATAAGCAAACGGCGCGAGCGGGAGGTCCAGACAGAAGTTGACCCGTGTGGGCGTCGAGAAGGCATGGGTGTAAAAGGAGGACGCGAGGGGGCAGATTGAGTGCCTTTTCGCAGAGCAATTCAACCGGGGTTTTGTTGGCGCGCGAGCGGTTTTTCCGGGCAAAGTTGTAATAGTGCTGATAGGTGCCCGCCACTGTCATGAAGTGTGCGCGACCCGAAAAGTTTTCCAAATCGAAGAACTCGTTTTCGATGGTGGCGTGGACACTTTCAACCTCGGCGTTGCAGTTGGGGCGTGCGGGCGGATTAGAGCGGTGTCGCCGTCAAACTCGGAGCCCAGATCGGTGCGCACTTCAACGAGTTTGGGGATCCACGCCGTGGATTTTCAGGTGTTCGATCATGCGGGTGATGGCGAGGGTAGCGTAGGTGTTAGACAGCTCGCCCGCATAGGAAACAAACATCGCCCCGGTCGATTCGCAGCGGATGCCGTTTGTCTGGGCGTAGCGTACAAGTTCGTGGCGCAGCGGAAACTTGTCTTGGCAGGAGCGGCTCATGGCTGTGTAAAGTTTGTAGCGGGAATTGGATTGAGTTTGCATCTCTGAGCTTCACGAAGCGGAGCGTCGGACTCCCGCCTACTTCAGGTGGTTTCGGAGCCACTTGAGAGTTCGTTTGCCCAACACTCTCAGGGAATGAAGTTTCATGGTCTGGTTTGTGTCCGCGTTCCCGCCACATCCACATGGGTCAACATCTCTATGGGTCTTTCCGTTTTCCACGATTTCCTGTCTTGAACCTTGAGCGGCAACGCAAAACATGCCAAGCGACGGAAATATGTCTAAAGCAAACACCCAAACAGCTCCCAGGTGCTCCTTTTGCGGACGCAGCAATGCCCTGGTAGGACACCTTATCGCGGGCCCCGACGGCGCAAATATTTGCGACGAATGTGTGGGCACTTGCCAACAGTTGCTTGCCCGCGCGGAAGGGGAAGAAGAGGCCCTGCCCAAAGTCCGAGCGCCAGCCAAGCGCAAGTCTGTTAACGCGAATACCAACGAAGAAGCCCCCAGAAAAACTTCGGACGGGATGGCAGTCGTCGAGAACAAGCCAACGCCGCCCCAGCCCATCAAGCTGGTGCCTCCTGCGGAAATCCGAGCCGTGCTTGATGCGCACGTGATCGGCCAAGACCAAGCCAAGAAGACCCTGTCTGTCGCTGTTTATAACCACTACAAGCGTCTCAATTCCATGCTCGATAACGAGAGCGCACAGTCGGGACTTGTCGCCGAATTTGCCTCTGTCGAAGTCGAAAAATCGAACATTCTGCTCCTCGGCCCGACAGGCAGTGGCAAGACTCTGCTTGCCCGTACGCTGGCGCAAGTGCTCGACGTGCCATTTGCCATTGCCGACGCCACCACCGTCACCGAGGCAGGCTATGTTGGCGAAGATGTAGAAAGCATCGTCCAGCGCCTACTTTTGGCGTCAGATTTTGACACGAAACGCGCCGAAACAGGCATCATTTACATAGACGAAATAGACAAACTGGCACTCAAAGGAGACTCCCCGCACACGTCGCGCAACCTTGGCCAAGGCGTGCAATACGCGCTCTTGAAAATCATCGAAGGCTGCCAATGCAACGTCCCCCCACAAGGCGGGCGCAAACACCCTGAGCAACAATACGTATCTGTTAACACCTCCAACATTCTCTTCATTTGCGGAGGAGCCTTTGTCGGTTTGGATGAAATCATCGGACGGCGCATTGGCACAAAATTCCTTGGTTTCGAACTCGCATCAAAACCTGGAGGCGAACCCCTCGGCGCCGAGCAAATCATGGCCAACCTTCAGCCCGAAGATCTTTTTAATTTTGGGCTGATTCCAGAATTTGTCGGGCGCCTCCCCGTTGTTTCCGCTCTCAGCGAATTGCGGCAAAAAGACCTCGAACGCGTGTTGCTTGAACCCAAGAACGCGCTCACCAAGCAATACCAGAAACTATTCGCGATGGAGGGCGTCAAACTCACCTTTACCCCGGACGGCATCAGCGCCATTGCCAAAAAGGCGATTGAGATGAAAACTGGGGCACGCGGCCTGCGCAGCATCATCGAACGCATGATGCTCAACACGATGTACCAGCTGCCGCAGCGACCTGGCACACATGAAGTAATAATCTCCGAGGCAATGCTGCTCGAAGGCCGGGAACCAGAAATGCTGGGCAAAAATTAAAATGACTTCTCAACAAACAGAAAACTGAGCGATGAGGTCAGTAGGACACATTGCCCCCCTCCTCGGCTCCGCAATTGCCCAATAATCCACAGGGTTCTGGGCAGTTTTCTATATCTTTTCGGCGGGCACGGGCAAGGCGTCGAGGTGCCAGATATCTTGTGCGTATTCGCGGATGGTGCGGTCGGAGGAGAATTTGCCCATGCGTGCCGTGTTGAGGATGGCCATGCGCGCCCAGCGACGTTTGTCGCGATAAGCGTTGCCGACGTGCTCTTGGGCCTGGAGGTAGGGGCGGTAGTCGGCGAGCACGAGAAATGGATCGTGGGAGAGGAGGCTTTGTGTGAGACCGTGAAAACTGCCGGGAGCATCTGGGGTGAAGTAACCTGAGTTGAGCCAGTTGATGACCTCGCGGAGTTCCTCGTCGGCCTCATAGAATTGGCGTGGATTATAGCCCGAGGTACAGAGGGCGCGGACTTCCTCGACGTTGTGCCCGAAGATGAAAATGTTCTCTTCGCCGACTTCTTCGAAGATTTCGACGTTTGCACCGTCGAGTGTACCAAGGGTGATGGCGCCATTGAGGGCGAGCTTCATGTTGCCTGTGCCGCTGGCCTCTTTGCCCGCTGTGGAAATTTGCTCTGAGATGTCGGCTGCCGGGATGATTTGTTCGGCGAGGGTAACGCGATAGTCCGGGAGGAAGGCGATCTTGAGCTTGTTGTGGATGCGCGGATCGCTGTTGATGAGGGTCGCTACGGCGTTGATGGCATAGATGATGTCTTTGGCGAGGGCGTAGCCTGGAGCAGCTTTGGCGCCGAAAATGAAGACGCGTGGCTGGATGTCGAGGGTCGGGTCGTGGAGCAGGCGGCGGTAGAGGGTGAGGATGTGGAGAAGGTTGAGGTGCTGGCGTTTGTATTCGTGGAGGCGTTTGATCTGGACGTCATAGAGAGCGTGCGGGCTGGGCTCGACGTGGCAGAGGCGCGCGATGAGCGAGGCGAGGTGGACTTTATTGGCATGCTTGACAGCCATGAACTCGCTCTGGAACCCGGGGTCGTCTGCCCATTGTTCAAGGGCGCGCAAGGCATCAAGGTCCTTGGTCCAGCTTGGGCCGAGTTTGCCGTCGATGAGCGTGGAAAGCAGGGGATTGCAGCCGCGTAGCCAGCGACGTGGAGTGATGCCGTTAGTTTTGTTCTGAAAACGCTGGGGCCAGAGTTCGTTGAAATCGGCAAAGAGAGATGCCTTGAGAAGCTGGGTGTGAAGGGCGGCGACGCCGTTGATGGTGTGGCTAGCGACGACGGCAAGATGCGCCATGCGGACCATGCGTGCTTCGCCTTCTTCGACGAGGGAGAGAGCGCGTTTGCGGTTGTCGTCTCCTGGCCAGCGGGCTCCGACGATTTGCAGGAAACGCTGGTTGATTTCGTAGATGATCTGTAAATGGCGCGGGAGAACTTTTTCAAAGAGGGAGACGCTCCACTTTTCGAGGGCCTCGGGGAGAAGAGTATGGTTCGTGTAGGCGAAAACGCGAGTGGTGATGCCCCATGCGGTGTCCCAGCCCAGATGCTCGTCATCCACGAGGATGCGCATCAGCTCGGCGATGGCGATGGCGGGGTGGGTGTCGTTGAGTTGGATGGCAGCTTTTTCGGGAAAAATTTCCCAGTTGAGGCCGCCCTTGGCTTGTTCGTGGTTTCGCGTGTCGCGTTTGAATCGGCGAATGAGGTCCTTCAGTGAGCAGGCAACGAAGAATATCTGCTGTACGAGGCGGAGCTCTTTGCCAACGGCGGTGTTGTCGTTCGGGTAGAGCACCTTGGAGATGGTTTCGCCAATGGCCTTTTGTTGGACGGCATCGATATAGCCCCCTTCGTTGAAGCGCTTGAAGTCAAACTCGTTGGAGGCGCGGGATTCCCAGAGGCGCAGGAAATTCACCGTCTCCGTGCCGTAGCCGACGATGGGGATGTCGCACGGGATGCCGACGAGGGCGTGCGTATGCAGCCACTTGGGAGAGAGTTTCCCGGCGTTGTCGTAGCGCATCTCGACGCTGCCGTAGAGGGGTACTTCGATGGCGGCATCCGGGCGTCGAATGGGCCATGGGTTGCTGCCGGGTAACCAGTTGTCGGCGGTCTCGTTTTGCTTGTTGTGCTCAAAGGATTGGCGGAAGAGGCCAAACTCGTACATGATGCCGTAGCCGATGGCTGGGTAATCCAGTGTGGCGAGAGAGTCGAGGAAGCAGGCGGCGAGACGCCCAAGGCCCCCATTACCAAGGCCCATATCCACCTCTTCATCGAAGAGCTGGTTGGTATCTAAACCCAGCTGGCTGAGGGCGGTGATGGTGTTTTCGAGGATGCCAATGTTGGCGAGGTTGTTCCGCAGGAGGCGCCCCATGAGATATTCCAGCGAGAGGTAATAGACGCGGCGTGTGTTGGCGTCGTTATGCCGGGCTTGGGTGCGTATCAAGCGATCAAGGGCGCGGTCTCGTGCCATGAGGCAGGTGGCGACCCACCAGTCGTGGAGCTTGGCGGAGTGCGTGTCCCGGGCGAGAGAGCATTTGATGTGGTGAAGGATGCCTCGCTGGATTGCCTCGACGCTCCCAGTGAGGTCGGTGGTGTCTATCGTGTGTGTGTAGGTCGGCGCCAGAGGGGCGACCGGGAGTCGCGTGGCGTGGCGCCGGGCTTTGGAAATAGTTGGTTGGCTCATGGTCTTGCTGGTTCTCGAATTTAATTAACTGCTGACTCACATGGGGCGGGATGCTCAAAGGATGTCTCAAGAGGGCAACGCAATTTTCATGCCAAGAAGGGCGTCTTCTTGGTGCGGTGTGAAACCCTCATGGGCTTGTGCTGTCTAATTCGGCAAATGACAAAATCTTGCGAAAATTCTTCCGAAATTGCTCGGCACGGAGCCTCGGTCTTGCCCGGTGGGCTTGTTGTGGCGCCGTTTGCGGGTGGAGCCGTTTCTTTTGAGGCCAATGCATGCGTTGGCGAAGATGCCGGGGCTCTTCTTGGGCGTTTGCTGGGGGAGGTGCGCAAGCGCGGCTTGGCTCCTGTGCAAGGGAATATTTTTGGCGACCCCAAGGCTGCTTGCAAGAGTTTGTCTGGATTGGATTTCCCTTTGGCTGTCCTTGGGCGGCATGGCACGCCTTTCGGAAATGTGCAGAGCGCGCGTGTGCTCGCCCTGCCCGAGGGCGCGTTCACGCGTGTTCGCCGGGCAGGTACGAGCGTGGGGGCTTTCTGGCAGACGGGTGGCGCGCGCTACCTTTTGTTGGGCGCCTTGGTGCCTGCCGATCTCTCGGCTCCGCCAGATGTCCAATCGGCGGAACTTTGGCGCGCACTCGTGCCCTTGCTGGCTTCGCAAGGGTTCGCGCTCACAGACATCGTGCGCACCTGGTTTTATAATGACCACATCTTGGACTGGTATGCCGATTTTAACCGCGTCCGTACGGCCTTCTTCAACGAGCACGACATCTTCGGGAAGCTTGTCCCGGCGAGCACCGGGGTGGGAGCGTGTAATACTGCCGGGGCTGCTCTGTCGCTGGATGTGCTTGCTGTTGTGCGAGAGTCAGGGGTAAGCGCGAAGGAGGTTGTTTCGCCGCTCCAACGCTCTGCCAATGAGTACCGGAGTGCCTTCAGCCGCGCCGTGGAGTTGGCGGAAGACAGAGGGCGCCTGCTTCTGGTGTCTGGCACGGCGAGCATTGAGCCAAGCGGGTTGACGGTTTTCCAAGGCGATCTGGACGAGCAGATAAAGCTCTCGTTGCGCGTGGTGGAGGCGATCGTCAAAAGCCGGGGCATGGCTTGGGGGGATGTGTCACGCGCCGTTTTGTATTTCCCAGACATCGCGTGGATGGCGCGTTTCGAGCCATGCCGCCAAGCGCTTGGCATTCCGCCTTTCCCGGCAATTTACGCTCATTGCGACATTTGCCGTGACGATCTGCTGTTTGAGTTGGAGGTGGATCTTTGGGCTGCCCAAGGGGTTGAGAAAAAATAGATGGGAAAGGCGGGAAAAATTCTTTTTCAGATCTGGAAAAGGTTTTTCAGCCTCCTCCCACTGTATGCCATCGCCTCAGTTCTTATTTCCTTTGGCCGCTGTTGTTGCCGGGTATCTGCTCGGTTCGATTTCCTTCGCCGTCATTGTCGCGCGGCATTGCGGAGTGGACATCCTGAAGGAGGGAAGTGGGAACCCTGGGGCAACGAATGTGAAACGGGTTTGCGGACGGGCACCTGGCAATCTCGTTTTTGCGTTGGACGTGTTCAAGGGGGCGCTAGCGGCGGGTTGGCCGCGCCTGCTTGTGGCGTTTTCCATTGCGGGCGAAGACGTGCACTGGGTGTTGTACGCGCAATTAGCAGGCTTGGTAGGCGCAGTGCTTGGGCATTGTTTTTCGGTTTTTCTGCATTTCAAAGGCGGCAAAGGTGTTGCGGTTAGCGCTGGCGCCTTGTTTGGGGCGATGCCCGAGTGCTTTGTCGTGGCAGGCCTCGTCTGGGTGCTGGCGTTTTTGCTTGCCCGTTTCGTGTCAGTAGCCTCGTTGCTGGGCGGGCTTTCGTTGCCCATGGTAGCTGCGTGGCGCTGGGGGACAGGAGATGTGCGTTTTTGGCTAGGAGTGTTTATCGCCCTGTTCTTTATTTTCACACATCGCACCAACATCGTCCGCCTTTTTCGTGGGGAGGAGCATCGCTTTTCCAGAAAACACTAGCACACCCTATTGGCAGGGTACGGAAAAACTTTCCCGCTTTTTCACCTTTGTGCCGTTGTTTTGTCGCCTTGCGGCTTGCCTTGGAAAGGACGCTGACTTGTCTCGCTGGCCATGATTTCCAGAGAGCATGGCGCAGAAGATTCTGCGCGGGACAAGTCAGCTGCTTGGGGCAAAAACGCTTCACGCGAAAATTGGGTTCGCATCGAGAAGGAGGCGATTGCTTCGCTTCCTCTCGGGCAGTTCAAAGGAAAAGTTGTCGTGGTGGAGTCTGCAGCCGATGCGCGAGCAGCTGTGCAACGTCTTGGTAGCGAGGAAATGCTTGGTTTTGATACCGAGTCGCGCCCGTCTTTCACGCGGGGTGTAAGCTACCTGCCCTCACTGGTGCAGCTCGCTGCGGAGGATGTCGTTTACCTCTTTCGCCTCGCACTGTGCGGAGGCGTGTCAGCGCTTTTCCCTATTTTCTGCAACGAACGCATCCTGAAGGTCGGCGTGGCCGTGCGAGACGATGTGCGCGGCCTGCAAGAGCGCGCGCCATTTGATGACGCCGGTTTCGTCGAGATCAGCGAATATACGCGTAAAGCTGGCGTGGAAAACACGGGCCTGCGGGCGCTCGTGGCGCATTACCTTGGCCTGCGCGTTTCCAAAGGTGCCCAAGTAACAAACTGGGCCAGTAACAGGCTCACGCCCCAGCAAATCACCTATGCGGCGACAGATGCCTGGATGAGCCGTTGCCTTTACGAGCGCATTAAGACCTTGGGCTTGGTGCGGGCGTGAAGTGCTAGGCTGCACCGCTTTCCGATGTTCCCTTTTCAGCCAAGCCCAAATGCCCAGTCCCAAAGGGGGAGGGAACGCTTGTTGTTGTTCATCCTCGCAGCGGTGCATTTCACCCACTGCTTGGACTTCATGATCATCCTACCTCTCGGGCAGGACTTGATGCGAGGCTTTGGAATCACGCCAGCTCAATTTGGGCGAATGACGGCGGCCTACAGTTTCTCGGCAGCAGTGGTGGGCTTCCTCGCCGGGTTTGTCATGGACAAGGTTCCGCGCCGCGCCGCCCTACTGGCGCTCTACGCCGGGATGGCCATCTTCACTTACGCCTGTGCCCTCGCCCCATCATACGCCTGGCTCGTTCTGGCGCGAACGATGACGGGGCTGTGCGGGGGCGTGGCCGCCTCCGTCGTGAGCGCCATCGTGGCAGACACTGTCAGGCCTGAGAGGCGTGGGCGGGCGATGGCGGTCGTGGGCGCGGCCTTCCCGCTGGCGCAGGTATTGGGGATGCCGTTGGGCTTGTGGCTGGCAGACAACTTCGGTTGGCATGCACCATTTTTCCTGCTTGGCACGATTTGCACAGCCGTCTTCAGCGTAGCCCTTTTCGCAATGCCGCCAGTCGAATCCGTCATGTCCACGGCGCCGCCGCTCGCGCAGATGCGAGCCATCCTGACGCACCGCGTCCACATCCGAGCCTTTGCCCTGTCGGGCATGTTGCTCTTCGCTGGTGCGCTGTTGGCGCCGTTCATGCCAGCATATATGGAAGGCAACTGTGGCCTGGCAAAAGGTGATATCTCGTTGATGTATTTCTGCGGCGGTGTGGTCGTTTTCTTTTCAACGAATCTTTTTGGCAGACTCTCCGACTGCTTCGACAAATTCCGCGTCCTGTGCGCTATCACAGTTTTCACAATCGCCTCGGTCTTCGTCATCACACGCTGGGAAAGCGCACCGTTGTGGTTGACGCTCGCCTTGACGACCCTGTTTTTTGTCACCATGTCCGGACGCTTTGCCCCCGCGATGTCCATGGTCGCCAACTCCATTGAGGCGCGATACCGGGGCGGCTTCATGAGCGTCAACGCCGCCGGGCAACAGGCCAGCGCCTGTCTCGCGCACCTGCTTGCCGGGGCCATGATAACGAGCGATGCTGCAGGGCGCTTGTCCGGCTACGGTGCTGTGGGCATCTTCGCCGCGCTATGCTTTGTCATGACGCTTGTCCTCGCTTGGCGCCTGCGCGAAATTGCTCCGTGGGCGGCCAGAAATAAAGCTGGAAATAGTGTTGACGCTCCCGGGTAAACGCGCCTTCTTCCATGCCCTGTTTGTTTTGGCCGGGTAGCTCAGTCGGTAGAGCAGAGGACTGAAAATCCTTGTGTCGGCGGTTCGATTCCGCCCCCGGCCACCATCTTCTCAAACCGTCCTTGCGCCCAGCGACATCTGTCCCTATCCCATCTGGGGCGTTTTTTTGTGGAGTTTGCCGTCCCGTGTGTCCATAGGGATGTCCATTATGCACCGCCGAGAATTTCTTACCACTATAGGCTTGGCTGGCTCTGCGAACCTCTTGAAAGGCGTCCCCAACTCCGTTGCCGCTGCGGATAAAGCATCGCGGGTTTCTCTCGGGCCAAAGAGCCTTCTTCATGGCACGCCTGCCGTCTTCGCGCCTGCGGCAGACGGCTTCACGGTCTCCTGCCCACTCGCCGCCGCTGCCCTCGTGTGGCTCGAATATGGGGAAACGGATACACTGGGCACTCTGATGAAAGGCGACGCGCAGGGCTTTGTCCCCCACGATGACAAGGTCGTGAAAATCCGCCTCAGGGGCTTGAAGTCCGGCACACGCTATTACTGGCGCGCCCACGCCAAACCCCTTCGCGGCGGGGCGACCACCTTCACCAAAACCTACGCGACACGGACGCTCGACCCCGGAGCACAAAAAGCCGCCTTTACCGTCTGGAACGACACGCATGACAATGCTCAGGTGATTCGCCAACTCCACGATGCGCGCGAGCCAGAGGCCGATTTCCTGCTTTGGAACGGTGACGTGAGCAATGATGTGAACGACCGCAAATTGCTGCCTGCTCTGTACGTCTCGCCTCCGGGGGTAGATCTCGCCGAAGGCGCGCCTATCTTCAGCGTGCGCGGCAATCACGACGTACGCGGCATCTGGGCAAACAAAATGACCGACTACGTGGATTTCCCCGGCGGGTACCCCTACTATGGCTTCCGCGTCGGCCCGCTCGGGGTGATCGTGCTCGATACGGGCGAGGATAAGCCTGACGACCATCCCTCCTTAAAAGGCGTCGCTGCTTTCCAGCCCCTCATCCGTAAGCAAGCCGCCTGGCTGGAGCAGGCAATCGCCTCTCCCAGTCTGCGCGACGCGCCCTACCGCATCCTCTTTTGCCATATCCCCTTGCGCTGGAGCAAGGAACAGCGCCCGAACTACGCACGCGGCGGCTATGACTACGTGAGCCTGCGCGGGCAAGAAGCCTGGCAAGGCGCCCTCGCGCGTTGGAAAACACAAGTTGTCATCTCCGGGCACACTCACAAGCACGCCTGGTTGGAGCCCACAGCAGGTTTCCGCTTCGCCCAGCTTGTCGGTGGCGGCAGGACTCTAAACGACGCTACGCGTATCCAAGGAAGCGCCACGGCAGACGCGCTCCGCCTGACCACCCTCAACCTCAAAGGAGAGACCCTGCATGAGGCTATCTTCAAGCCATTACGCCGAGAAAAAATGACTGTCGCATCCCGGACGGTTGATATGCAAAAGGCGACATCCATTGTTCATAGCCAGCATTAACCAAGCATGAATAATTTTATAATTTTTAAGCGCCATATTTAATGCTTTCGTGCTTGAGGGATTTCGCAATGCGATTGAGTGTTTGCTGTAACATATTCATGTGATTTTCCACATTTTCCCTCAACTCTTTTACGCTCCTCAGCACTGGCTTGCTCGACAAACCACACTTTAAATCGCAGTTTAAATACTCGTCGGGATTGAGTTCGGGAGAATACGATGGCAGCAAACAGGGCTATTGTATCGACGTGCTCATTCTCTGGAGAAAACGAAATAACATGGCAAGTGACAGTCGCTCCGCTTCGACGAATGACAGCGATCACAGCAAGGAGGGCATACACCAATGAACTGATGCTTGTTTATGATTTATTTCAAACGATATCTTATGGTATTTCCTAATTAATTAGTCGCAATATTATGGAGGATGGAACAAACTGTTCGCTATGGAATCATACAGTGAAGACCTTCGGGAGCGCATCATTGCGGCGAGGCGAGACGGGGATTTACCTGAAAATACCCGCGCCACGGAGCACCGGACCGTTATAAAGAGCGAGGATCTGGCCTGAAGCAAGGCCGCGCTGGGCTTCCAGAAAAAGGATGCGAGCGCCCCCAGTGTCATCGGGAATGAAACGGGCTCGGGTGGCTGGATCGCGATAACGGACGCGGACGTCGAGCTCGCATTCGTCAAGGATGGGGGCGTTCAGCCAAGAAAGATGTTCCACCCAAGCCCCGCCAGTGTAGAGGCCCGGCAAGCCCGGGCGTTCGAAAGCGACGCGCAGCGTGTTGGTTGAAAAATCTTTGGCGACAACGACGTAGTGCTCGTGGTCGGTGTTGGAAGGGACGTCCACGCCCTTGCGTTGACCGATGGTGTAGCGGTGGAGGCCCCGATGTTGGCCGACCGTGATGCCCTGGGCATTGACAATGCGGCCGGGTTTATCGGGGATATAGAGGGAGAGGAAATCGTTAATCCTGACCTTGCCGAGAAAGCAGATGCCTTGGCTGTCCTTACGTGCGGCGTTAGGCAGGCCCGCTTGTGAAGCGAGGGCGCGCACGTCAGCCTTGCGCAAGTCGCCGATGGGGAAAGAAGCGAGGCGAATTTGCTCCTGCCGCAAAAGGGCGAGGAAGTAGGACTGATCTTTTGCCGGATCAAGGCCTTCAAGTATGTCGCTCGTGCCGTCCGCATTGTCCCGCCGGCGTGCGTAGTGCCCAGTGGCAACGCCATCAAAACCGTCCGCGATGGCCTGGCGGAGAAAGATGCCGAATTTCATCTCGCGGTTGCACATGGCGTCGGGGTTTGGGGTGATACCCCGGCGGTAGCCCTCGACGAGGTACTCGACGATGCGCTGGCGATAATCGCGAATGAGGTCGAGCACGCGAAACGGAATGCCGAGGGTTTGGGCGACGGCGCTGGCATTGGCGACGTCGTCCTCCCAAGGGCATTCGCCGAGGAGCTGCCCGCCCTCCTCGTTCATCCATGTGCGCATGTAGGCGGCGTGCACCTCGTGCCCCTGTTGCTTCAAGAGGAAGGCGGCGACGGCACTGTCAACGCCACCGGAGAGGGCGACAAGCAATCGAGACATGACGCGAAAGCAGGCGTGTGAGCGAGCCGCTTATGTATTTTCGAGCTCCCGTGCGGCTACGCTATTATAGCGTGTTCTTTCGGCTGGAGAAAGTTCGCGTGCGAGGACTTTTCCTGCGGTGTCGACGACGAGCCTGGCCACCTCAGTGCGCAACTCGGCGAACATTTGCGTGCGTTCGTGCGCGAGTTGCTCACTGGCGCGTTGCAAGACGCCTGCGGCGCGCTCGCGTGCCTCGTGCAGGGCTTTTTCTTCGAAAGCCTTGGCTCGACTTCCTGCCGCGCTGGCGATTTTTGCCGCTTCTGTGGCGGCCTCGGCCAAACGTTCTTCGTAGTGTTTTTCTGCTTCGGCCAAACGTGCTTTCATTTCCTCGGAAAATCGCAGCCCATCCTCGATTCTGGCATTGCGTGCGTCGAGGTTGGCCAGCAACGGCTTAATGCCGAAAAAGTAGAGCACGACAGCCATGAGGGTGAAGCTGGCGAGATGCAAGGCGACATCGTGCCAATTGAGGCCGAAGCGTTCGATCGCTCCGGCGGCAGCAAACACGAGATTTCGCGAGAGAAACATGTGTAGCAGGCGTGAGCCGTGGTTAGAGGACGAAGACGGCAAGAATACCGAGACCCTCAGCGAGCGCCATGCCGATGATGGCCTGAACGAGGATTTTGGTAGAAGCACCAGGGTTGCGGGCAACGCCCTCTGCGGCTTTTAAACCGATGATACCTACACCCAAGGCTGCGCCAGTGGCGCCGAGGCCTTTGCCAATAGTGGCAAGACCCTGGCCAATGGCGACGGCGCCTTCCAGATTGGCTTGGGCGAGTTTGGCGGCTTCAATGGCAGTATCTGCGAGTAACATGTGCGTGTATGTGTGGTGTGTTGGTGTATTGGTGGTTGTGTGTTCTCCGCCCCTGTGGCACAGGCCGTGGCTCAAGCCTCAAGAGGTGGGGAAAAATCTCAATGTGCGTGGCCCTCCCCGGGCTCTTCCTCGTGGTTACATAAGAGGCCAATGTAAACGGCGGAAAGTAGAGTGAAAACGAGGGCTTGGACGAGGCCGACGAACAATTCAAGGAAACAGAAAGGCAGCGCGAAAAAGGTTTTGTGAAGCAGGGTTTCTCCCCCAAAAACGTTGCCAAAAAGGCGTACAGAAAGCGTCAGCGGGCGAATGAACACCGAGCCAAGCTCGATAATTCCGACGCCAAGAAAAATGAGCGAGAGCATCCAGTAAACCGGGCGCGGCACCTCCCCCTTCCCCACCTTGTTCCCGAACCAATCCCGCAGGATGGCGCGCGGCCCGGCATATTTCAGCACAAGGATGAGCCATGCGCCGAAGGAAACCAAGGCGAGAGCAACGGTGCCGTTGAGGTCTGACGTAGGCGGGCGAGCAATGGGCGTTGCGACGTGAGTGTTGAAAAAATTCGTACCCGTGCCCCAACCGATGGTGCCCATGCCGGGCAAAAGCCCCGCCCAATTCTGGATGAGAATGAAAATGAAAAGCGTGACGAGCACGGGGAAAGCCAGAGGCATCGCACGTTTGCCGACGATGGGAGCAAATAATTCTCGAAGGGCGACGACAAGGCCCTCTGCCGCCGCCTGCGCCCGGCCCGGCACCTCACGGATGTGCCCGATAGTGAGGCGGAGCACGACAATGAACAGGATGGTGACGACCCAGCCGGTGAGGACGGTGTTAGTGAGCGGCACACCTGTCGGCAGATTCCCCGGCGCCGGCGAGCCCGCCGCAAAAAGCGGCAACGGCACAAGAGAAACGGCTGGGAGAAGCAATATGCGCATGAATCGGTTCACAAAGAAGCGCCCAGAGAAACCAAAGCCACCCACAAGATAAAGCAGAAATGCAGATGCCCCCAAACGCCCGGAGCGTCCAGCGCCACACCCCTTCGCGCTTGCATTTGTAGCGCCCCCCACGAAAGTGGCGCGAGAAATCTTCATCCCAACAAAACATGAGCAGAGTCCTGATTATTGGCGCCGGTGGCGTCGGCAATGTGGTTGCGCACAAGTGCGTACAAGCACGCGAGGTTTTCTCTGAAATTATCCTCGCCTCGCGCAACGAAAACAAGTGCCGCGCCATCGCCGCCGATGTCAAGGCCGCCACGGGGCGGGAGATTCGCACCGCCGCCGTTGACGCTGACAAGGTGGAGGCCACCGTCGCGCTCATCAAATCCCTCCAGCCCAACCTGCTCATCAACGTCGCCCTGCCCTACCAAGACCTGCCACTCATGGACGCCTGCCTCCACGCCGGCATCCACTACGTTGACACGGCCAATTACGAACCACCCAACCACGCCAAATTTGAATACTCCTGGCAATGGGCCTACCAGGAACGCTTCCAGAAGGCGGGGCTCACAGCCCTGCTCGGCTCGGGCTTCGACCCCGGCGTCACCAATGTTTTTTG
>JAITHA010000030.1 GCA_031280235.1 Puniceicoccales bacterium
GCTCAAAATAACAGGCGTTCCCGGTTTCCCGACAATGCCGAGATGCCCAGAACCAGTGATTTTCACCGAAAACTCATTCCCTCTTCCATTCAATGCCGTATAGGACTGCGTATTATCCAGCACCGTCTGCTTATTTGCCAACAACTCCAACTCGACGAGTTTCGCGCCGATATAGAGACCGTCGTTCTGCGGCCCCGTATTCAAGTTGGCGTTCCCTGTTTGCAAAGTCCTCTTTGCTGTGACGCCACCCGATGTCGCCCAGTTCTCCTGATGTGTGCCACTGTAGATTGCCGCTTGGTCGTGATTCACCTTTCCATCCTGCGTCGAAGGCGTATAAATATACTCCTTGTAGGCACCAGCACCATTCTTCACTTGAAAAACAACATTGCCAATATCCCCAGTTACCTGAGACGCCTGCACAAACTGGCGCATCGTGCCATAATCATCCTGCAACATGAGCGGTGCATAGACGGGCTGACCCCCGGAAAATCCGCTTCCTTCCACGATCTGTGTCAGCGCATTTTCATCCATTTCCATGTGAATATAGCTCTGCGGATCCACTCCACTGGTACCAAACTTGACGTTCCTAGCGACTTGAATGAAACTCGCCATTTGGGGATTTCCGGAGATAGGCGTCTGGAGCCCTCCATCAATGAAGGACAAGACACCTCCTGCCAAAGAGAGCTCATTCATAGGGTGATTGCCCGTCGGAACGGCAACCATGCTGCCTGGGCCGACGATGAGTTTGGCGTTTGCCACAGAGGCAACTCCCGTGGCCAGCGTATATTTCAAATTGTTCAGGTTGAGTGACCCTTGGTAATTCACGCTGTTCGTGATGGTCAGGTTCGAGTTGCTCGCTGCGCCATAGGGTGAGCCGGCATTTGCCAAGTTCACATAGATTTCACCCGCGTTGCTGTTTGATGACAGAGTGTTATTAATCGTGTAATTTCCTGCGACTCCACTGCCATTGGATATCTTGGAAAAATCGAACTTAATGCGAGAGCCGGAGCGCACTTCCAAGTTCCCCGTCCCGAGGCTGAAAGAAGATTTGTTGGCGTCCGAATCCCCCGTTCCACGTGAGGTCACAACAAATTCTCCACCCCCCACAATTGTCCCACCCGCGTAGGTGTTTTTATTCGCACCTGTTGTCGATGTTGAAAGATCATAGCCATTCGCATAAAAAGTCCCAAGGCCTTCTTTATGAAGAATACCGCTACCACCAATACCCCCTGTTGTTGAGATACTTGTCGTGGATTCCAAACGGAAGACATCCGAAACCAGGGGTGTGCTAATGTAGAAGACATTGTTGTTTCCACCCGTGGTTATCTGAAAGGCGGTATTGTTCGGCTTTACTACTTTGATGATGCCATTCCCACCGATCCCAGCATTTGCTCCTACGGTAAAGGTACCTGTTTTGACCGTGAGCGTACCACCGCCTTCCAAGAGGATGCGCCCACCATTTTGCACTTTGACAGTGCCGACGCTAAACGTCGTAGCGTCTCGGCCAACGACAGCGGCAAAAGTATTTCCGGACGACGGGCCAATTGTAAGCATCCCGGCTGAGTCGTTTCCGAAGATCATCATTTGGTTGACACTCTTGTCATTATCCAAGATCAAGCGTCCGGCATTTACAAAGGTATATACGGTAAGCGAGTTATTGTAATTATGAAAAACCAAGTCTCCGGTTCCATTTTTATTTATCACGGCACCTGAGCCGCTGCCGACGATTATCGGGTCGTAGAAATGCACCTCGCCCGCATTTTTTGCGTTTATGTTTAATATCCCACCTGTTGCCAAATAGATGGAATTTCGCACTGCACCCGAGCCGATATTGGTTGCCCTCCAAGTCCAGGCATTTCCATTTTGGGAGAAGGAAACATTCTGGTAATTCCCCCTAAAAATGATGTTTCCCCCCTGTGCTCCGCTCACAGCAGAATCCGCAGTAAGGTTAATGGTGCCGGCACTCAGGTAAATTGCCCCCCCCTCGTTTTTAGCATAGTTATCCTCAAACGAGGAATTGGGACCAATGTCCAAGGACGCACCGCCCGCATCATAGTAAATCGCCCCCCCTTGGGCCGTCCGATTGGGATTGGGTGCATGGGCGTAATTCCCTCTAAAAATCGCTCCACTATTGAACTTGACTCTATAGTCATAGTTGTTCGTGTTTTGAGTGGAATACGCTGTGATCGCGCCGCCCAAAGCGTCACCTCGTGTCTCATTCGAATTGTAGCCGATTACTCGATTGTTTTCAAATGTTACCGGAGCATTAAAGGTCAACTCTGAACGTCCTAACTCATTTCCAATATTGATGGCTCCGGCGCGCTTTGCACGGCTGTCTTCAGCTGTGAGGGCGTAGGTGTAGTTGTTGGCAAAGAGAGACTCGCTATTGAAGACCGTCTCTGAGTTGCGTCCCCAAATATCAATTGCCCCGCCAAAAACAGGTGCATGGTTTCCTTCAAAAATGGCCTTTCCCGCATTTGTCCCCGGGTTAAAAGTGAGCTTTGCTCTTTCTCCCCAAGCGTCGCTAGTTAAAGCGCCTGCCCCTTCGTGATTCACTGCAACAGCACCACCATAACGCGAACCGGAATTGTTGATAAAAGAGATGGCTCCTGTAATTGTTGCCTGTCCGTGTACAACCCCCAATACCCCCGTGGTCCCATCCAAAGCACCTGTTCCAGAATTCTTTCCCACATTATTTCGGAAAATGGCTCCGGTAGTTCCTGTGTTGATATTCAAACGCGCCCCAGAGTCATCCGTATGGAAGATCATCCCCATATTATACCAGTTGGTGTTATTCGCAGTAAAATTCTCAAAAGTCGCTCCTTCGAGATTGAGGTTCAATGTGCCTGCATGGAGATGAAATACACCGTAGTTCACGTTTTGCCCGTTTCCACGAACAGTGACATTTTTCATGGCAAGGTTCGCATTAAACGACGTGTTGTCTCCGAGGTAAATCCATCTACCTGCCCCACTTTGGGTAATCACGTTGTTATTCCCATTGATCACGACATTATTGCGATTGGTGATATTCGATTGATTGTTGAATTCAACTGTGCCGCTCCAGTTGACATTCCCCTGTAAATTCAAGGTCCTATCTGACCCTGGAGAGTTAACCTCAGTGCGAAGATTCGTGTTGGCTGAAATATTTCTCGCCCATGCCTTGGGCGCGCCTGTCGAGACGAAGAAGGCGGCGGCAGCAAGGAAAGCCGTGAGGCCAAGGCCTTGACCTCGGGCGCTGGTTTTGACCGAAGGGTGCTTGCGGCGCGTATTCCGGCTGGTTTTTGATGCAGTTTGGTGTGTGTATCGTGTGGTGTTCATTTGTATCTTTGGTTGTGTCGTTGATCGTCTGAGTAAATTAATTGAACGTAAGTCATATTTGAAATCTACGTTCATTGAATGTTGCGGCAGATTTCTGTTTTGGAGCGACTTGGGTAATTCCGGATTGGTGGCTTATTGGTGTCAGAGTCTTGGTAATCTGGCTTGCCTTGTTTTGACCCCGGCAGAAGACCTTGCGGAAAGTATCCGCGCTTGCGGCCAAGAATTTAAGGCCTTGGAAGGTCATTGGGTGGGCGAAAGACGAAGCCTCACCTGCTGAGCCAGGCATTTCGCCAGTGCACTCCCGAGTTCGTGACTCGCACTCTTCCTTCACTGTAAAAGCAAAAGGAAACTGCACAAACGTGCAGTGAGCGAGAGCGAAATATGTAGAACATACGTTCATTAAATCGAACTTAGAACATAAGACCTCTGAGTTGTAAAGTGGGAAATTTCTTTTTTTACACTTTTGGTAGAAATGCTTCAAAATGGCTGCGCGCGCGGATGTTGGCAGCGAGTGCTTTTTGAGGCACGCAGAAGGCCTTGTCCAGTTCGTTGAACAAGCGTTCAGCCCTTATGCCACGGGTCTTGGCGCAAATCGCGGAAGCGGTAGGACAGGGGTGAGTGTATGACGCGTGCCATTTGCGTGCTTCGTTGCTTGAGTGCCGTCGTTGTCGTTGGAATGGGAAGCCCAAACGAGGCGAAACATACAAACGGCAGAGCGAGAGAGAGCACGTGAAGAGGCGACGACGGCAGAAGAAGGAAAGGGCAGAGCAGATCGTCGTCGCTTGTGTGGCGGTATCACACCCTGAAACCATCGGTTGGTCGGCGGTACGCCGTTGATATCAAGAACCACAACGGGCGACATGGAATTGCCTGAGGTTTGCAACCCTATTGGCCTTAGCCTGTTTTTATCCATGTTTGAGGCTATCGGCGCTGGATGTAAGGTGGCGCGGCGAGACGGGTGGGATTCTGCTCTCAGCGGGCGAGGACGGTGGGTGCTCAAGGCTGACAATTCGGCTGGTAATTTGCTTGAAGCGTTTGAAGATCAGCTCGACTTGCCATTGGAAGTGGTAGGCCTTGAGCATGCGGGCTATTGCGCCTCCGGCAGGGAGGTCGGCATCATGGCAAACTCGGCATAGTGCGGCGTTTGCGCCTTGATATTGCTCTGGTTCTTCTGGCTTCCCGGCGCGATTTTTCGATGAACATGGCAATGGCCTGCTTGCTTTTGCGCACCACGTACAGCCGGGGGTTGAGGAGCGCGAGAGGGATGTGCACTGGCCATTGGTTGACAGTGCTGCCCTCGGCGTTTCTTGTCCAGCTGCTCTGACATGGCAAACGGCTTGCCTTGCGTGTCCTTCAGACGCATGCCGTTGGGGTTGATGCATAATCACGGTAAAGGCTCCCTTGGACGCTGCGTAACGGAAATCGCGTCGCACCGGGGCACCGCAGCCTGCCAGCACGATTTTGCAGCCGCTCAAAAGGTATTGCTCAAGCGTCTCTCCGTTGCCCTGCCTTGCGCGGAGGTGGGCTTGAGATGGCCGCCGTGCGTTTCGTTTCTTCTACCTCCTCAAACGGGGCCATGTTCGTGGCGCCAAGGCGGCACCGGTTGCGGGAAGCGCATTCACGCAGGTGGGGCATCTTCGTGTTCAGCCCCGTCTATTTTCTGTCCGGTGAATTTTGTCGAATTGGCCAGAGAGGATCTTGGGGGCGAGAATCCTGTGTTTGGCGAGGGAGGGGAGCTCGGGGTAGAAAAAAGAGAGCTCCCTTGGGGTTAACCCAGGGAGCCCTCTTGAGAGAGGCTTACTTTTTCTTTGCAGGAGCCTTCTTTCCCGGAGCTGCCACTGCCTTCTTTGCAGGAGGAGCCTTTTGGGCGGTGGCCGCCTTTTGAGGAGCGGTGGCCGCTTTGGTGGGCACAGGAGCAGGTTTCTTGGGTGCAGGAGCCGGCTTGGATGCGGGCTTCTTTGCTGTAGCCGGTTTCGCGACGGGAACAGGCTTTTTTGCAGGAACCGGCTTTTTTGCAGCGACTGCGGCTTTTGCCGGTGGCGCTTTTTTCGCGGGTACCGCCTTTGCGGGCGCCGCGACTTTCTTTGCAGGAGCAGGTTTCTTGGGTGCTGGTTTCTTGGGTGTTGGCATGTTGGTATCCTCTGTTGGGATTCTGGTTGGTTTCTTCGGAAGCGTTTGGAGCGCTATCCGAATGATGTTTGCTATGCTTAGGCCGCTTTGCAGAGCGGCGCTTTGCAGTTCCTTCCGCATTTTCCACGAGAGGCGGAAAGAGACGGGCCTGTGCCCTGGGAGAGCCTTGGGAAGGGAGTTGAAATTGAAGTGCTGGATGGCGTGCCTGAGGACATCGCTGGCGGAGGCAAATTTGTATTCCTTTTGGCGAGCAGAGATGAGCTCCACGAGATCCCTCGAGATTGGGATGGAGAAGAGTACTGCTATGTCATCCGTGGGTGCGCTCATTGCTTTTAGCTGTGCGGAAAAGTTCTGGGCTGAACAGGTAGGTGTGGCGTGTGGCTTGTAAAGCGGATTGTGAAATTTTCTTCCGGGCACGCGTCGGCGGAGCTTTTTCGGGTCCCATGCAATAAGAAATTATCACCCCTGAGGCCATATAGAATATGACTCCGTGGGCGATCATGATTTCGAGGATTTTTTTTCGGCGACTGCTCGGATGCGGAAAAGGATTTCGCGGAGGCGTTCTCGCGGGCACCCGAAGTTCAGGCGTACGAAGCCAGGCATCCCGAAATCCACACCGTTGCCGAGGCCGACGCCGCCTGCTTCGAAGGTCTCCAGAGGCTGGGTTACGCCGAGTGCGCGCACATCCAGCCATGCGAGGTATGTGGCCTCGGGGCGTTGTGCGATGCGAATGCCTGGCATTGCCGAGACCTCCGCCATCACGAGATCAAGGTTGTCGCGCAAGTAGGCGAGACACTCTTGGCGCCAGGGCTCGCCGTGGCGATAGGCGGCTTCGAGGGCGGTGAGGCCGAAGATGTTCACCTCATTGGCGACGCCGGCGAGTGCTCGCCTGAAGCGCGCGCGCAGCCCCTCGTCGGGGATCACCGCGTAGCCGCACAAGAGCCCTGCTGTGTTGTACGTCTTGCTGGTGGCGAAGAGGCTGATGCTGCGGTTGGCCACATCGGGGCTCAGCGAAGCGAAGGAGACGTGTTGTGTCGCGGGGTCGAGGACGAGGTCGCAGTGGATTTCATCTGAGCAAACGATGAGCTCATGGCGTGCGGCGAAGTCTGCCAGGCGTTCCAGCTCGGTGCGTGTGAAGACGCGGCCAAGCGGATTATGCGGGTTGCACAGCAGGAACACCTTGGCGCGGGATTGCTTGGCCGTGTCCTCCAGCGTGTCGAAGTCGAAAGTCCATCGCCCGCCATCCATCTTCATCGACACAGTGGCCACCTTGCTCCCGGAGAGCACAGGCGCGCTGAGGAATGGCGGGTAGATGGGCACGGTGGTGATGACGTGGTCCCCTGGTGCGCCCACGGCGCGGATGGCTCCGTGCAGGCAGGGGACGAGCGCGGGCGTGAAGACGACCCAGTCGGGTTTCACCTTCCAGCCGTGCCGCTGCTCCAGATAGCCGAGCACGGTGTCCAGTGTGCTGCGGCGCGCAGTGGCGTAGCCGAGGACGGGATGGGCGAGACGGCGCTGGAGCGCACTGATGACTTCTGGAGGACTGGCGAAATCCATGTCTGCCACCCAAGCGGGGATGATGTCGCGCCCGGCGTACTTGGTCCACTTGGTGGACTCTGTTCCGGAGCGATCCGGGCAAGTGTCGAAATTAAAAAGCATCTCCTTTCTTCCCATCGAAAAACGCGCCCTGCAACTCGTTTACGGGGGTACAGACAGAAGTTGACTCATGTGGGCAGAGAGGTGCGCTGCGCTCGTTTCTTCTTCTTGCTGTCCTCGGGGGTTCTTTTCAGCGTCTCGTTTCGAGCCTAATCCCGCATGAAGCATTTTCTCCCTTACTACGCCTATCTCCGCCCGGTGGTGCCGCATTTCATCGGGGCGGTGCTCTGTGGTGTCGTGTACGGGATCACGAGTGGCTTTGGGATGCCCTTCGTCATGGAGAAGGTGCTCCCGGTCATCTTTGGTGGAGACGGGGCGAGGGCAGAGGATTTCGTCTTGGCGTGGCCGGGCTGGATTGGCTGGTCGTCAATCGTTGTCCCGGCTGGGCGTGTTCTTTTGCTCACTGTTGCGTTGCTCCCTGTCTTGTTCGCCGTGCGCGCTGCGGCCCAATTTTTCAACACCTACCTGATCAACCATACGGGCATGCGCGTGCTGGAGGGTGTGCGCACCGACATGTTCCTGCGTCTGCAGTCGCTGCACATGGATTATTTCTGCAAGAACAAAACGGGCGATCTGACGAGCCGCATCATGGTTGACACGAACCATGTCCGCACTGTCGTTGTGGATGCGTCGAACGATCTCATGATCCAACCTTTCACGCTGGTTGGTGCTGTGATTTTCATCGTGCACACAAGCCTGCAGACGCCCGGCATGGGGCGTTTCCTTGTCGCCTTGTTGATCGTGCCGCTGGCCGTGTTGCCAGTCCGGCATTTTGGAAAAAAAATCGCGAAGCGCACCCAGCAGATGCTGGAGCAGACGGGAAATCTCTCGTCCGTGTTGATGGAGTCCTTGCAATCACCGCGCGAGATTCGCGCCTACAATCTTGAGGAGCGCGAGTGCGCGCAGTTTGCAGGAATGGTGCGCAAGCTTTTCCGTGTACAGATGAAGCAGGTGAAGTACGACAAGATGCTTTCCCCGCTCATCGAGTTCATCAGCGCCTGCAGCATCGCGGTGGCGATTTATCAGGCGGCCCAGGTGAACATCCCGTTGAAGACGGCGGTCTCGTTGATTGCCGCCCTGTACTTTGCTTATGAACCGATCAAGAAGCTCGGCAACATACACACCCGCATCAAGTCTGGCGGGGTCGCTGTGGCGCGTATCGAGGCCATATTGCACGCCGAGGCGGAGGTCAAAGACCCGCTGTCGCCCGTGCCCTTGCGCCAAGTGCGGGGCGAGGTGTGCTTTGAGCAGGTGACCTTTTCCTATGCCGAGTCTCCCGCGTTGCGTGACGTGAACCTCCACATTCGCAATGGGGAGATAGTCGCCCTCGTCGGCCCGAGCGGTGCTGGCAAGAGTACTTTCGCCAATCTTGTACCACGGTTCTACGATCCCCAGCAGGGGATCGTGCGTGTGGATGGCCTGGATGTGCGCACGCTCAGGCAGGCGGAGCTACGGCGGGCCATTGCCCTCGTTTCCCAAGAGCCGATTTTGTTTAACGACACGCTCTACAACAACGTCTTGCTCGGGCGTGCTGATGCGACGCGCGAGGAGGTGTTTGAAGCCGCAGCGCGGGCGGGTGCGCGAGAATTCATTGAGGCACAAGCTCTGGGCTGGGAGACCCTCGCAGGCGAACGCGGCGGGCAGCTCTCTGGAGGGCAACGCCAGCGCATCGCCATCGCGCGTGCTTTTCTGAAGGACGCCCCCATCCTCATCCTCGATGAGGCGACTTCCGCCTTGGATTCGGAGAGCGAATCCATCGTGCAGGCAGCTCTCGAAAAACTCGCTCGAGGGCGCACGACTTTCATCATCGCGCACCGCTTTAGCACGATTCGCTTCGCGACGCGCATCCTCGTTTTTGAACAGGGGCGTATCGTGGCAGATGGTACGCATGAAAACCTGCTTGAAACCTGCCCTCTCTACCGTGCACTCTCCCGCCATCAAGGAGCGGACGGCCTTTGACTCGCGCCCAACACCCGTGCCGCTGCGTACAAATCGACCCTCAGACACAGCCATTTTGATGCCGTCGCAACCCACCATCATCGCGCCCTCGCTTCTCGCCGGAAACCATGCTGCACTCGCGGAGAGCGTGGCTCTCGTGGAAAGGCATGACTTACCCTGGGTTCACATAGACGTCATGGATGGACATTTCGTTCCAAACCTCAGTTTTGGCCCGCGTACCCTTCATGATCTTCGCGAAACTTCGAAGCTGTATTTCGACACCCACCTCATGTTGTCGGAGCCGCATCGTTACGTGGATATCTTTGCCGACGCAGGTGCTCAAGGCATCACGATTCACATTGAGCCGGATTTCCCATGCCTTGAAACCCTCCGGCACATCCGGGGGCTTGGCCTCGTCCCTGGGATTGCTCTCAACCCCGAGACCTCGGCAGAGCGTGTGCGTCCACTGCTTGGTGAAGTTGGACTCGTGCTCGCGATGACGGTGCACCCAGGCTTTGGCGGGCAGCACTTTATCCGCTCGGTGATTCGGAAAATCCAGACTCTTCGCGAATGGCGCGATGCGGAGAATTTCCATTACCGCATCGAAGTGGACGGCGGGATAACTGCCGAAACGGGCTTGGATTGCCTGTGGGCGGGTGCCGACACCCTTGTCACCGGGACGTCCTTCTTCAAGGCCGCAGACAAACCCGCATTCATCGGACAACTCCTCGCCCATCGCCTTCCTTCATCTGTCCTGGACGCAGGCTAAACGCATCCTCACGAAGACGTGGCGTGAATCCCGATAGATTTATCTTTCCCCCGGGCGGAATTACGGGGAACCTTACCTTTTTTGTATGGCAGTAGTCCCTACCATCGTCGTCCTTTGTGGCGCGCTTTCGAAGGAGCGTGATGTTTCCCTGCGTTCGGGGGAGGCCTGTGCCAAGGCCTTGGAGGGAACTTTCCCTGGGCTTGTGCGAGAGGTGCTTGAGGAGAACAAATTGCCGGGCTGGCTTGATGCGGCGCGCCATGTCGTGTTCCCTGTGATACACGGTGCGTACGGCGAAGATGGCGGCATCCAGGCTGAGCTTGAAGCAGGCGGATTTGCCTTCGCCGGGAGTGATGCAGCGGCGAGCCGCCTTTGCATCCAGAAGGTGGAGGCCAAAAGGAAATTTCTTTCGGCCTCGGTGCCCGTCGCGCCTGAGTTCGTTTTTTCCGCAGAAGGGAAGCCTCGTGCGTGCGAGATCATCAGCCAGCTGGGGACGCCCGATGTCGTGTTCAAGGTCGCGAATGGAGGCAGCAGCATCGGGCTGCATTTCGCGCAAAATGAGGAGGAGATCGCCGATGCCCTTGCCGCCATTACGGACGGCGAATGGATGGTGGAGCCCCGCCTGAAAGGGCGTGAGATGACGATCGGCATTCTCGGCGACGAGGCGATGGGGATTGTCGAGATCATCCCCCTGGGTGGGCACTACGACTATGGCAACAAGTACACACCCGGCGCGGTGAGATACCTCTACCCGGCAGAGTTGTCGGAGACTTTGCGGGCGCGCATTGCCGGGGACGCCTTGCGAGCCTATGGCGCTTGCGCTTGCCGGGATTTCTCGCGCTTGGATTTCATCCTCAGTGAAGAGGGTCAGCCTACTTTTCTCGAAATAAACACCATGCCTGGGATGACAGCCACGAGTCTCTTCCCCAAGAGCGCCGGTTGCTGCGGTGTGGATTTCCAAGACCTGTGTGAGCGTATGCTCGCGCCAGCAATCGCCCGCTTTAGCGGAGCCCGACTCAACGATGGCCATCATCCAAACTCCTGAGAGACGCTCCGAGCGCAAGGTCATCGTGCTGGATCCGCTCGGGCTTGGGGGAAGCCGGAAGTCCCCGCGTCGTTGGCGGCGTTTCCTCGTGGGCTTGTTGTTGGTGCTGCTCGCTTTGGGTCTCATCGGTGGCTTGGGCTACATGGCTTGGCTGGAGATGATGGAGAACCAGCCCGTGATCACCCGCGATACCCTGCGTTTTGAGACAGACGAGCAGTTGTCCTCCGAATGGCTCATGGCCTACCTCAAGCTGAGTCAGAGCGAGCCAGTCAACCTCGTCGAGCTTGAGGAAAAGCTTTTGCGCCACGGGCAGATCGCCGCCGTGAGCATAAAACGCCTGCCTGGAGATCGCGAGGTTTCGGTGAAAATACGCGAGCGCAAGCCACTCTTGCGTCTACGTGAAAATTTGCCCGGTGGGTATTCTGCAGATCGCATGGTCTCTGCGGATGGCGTTGTTTATTCGGGCGTCAATTATCCGCAGGCCTTTGTCGCAAAACTTCCCTGGCTTGTGGAGGCTGTCCTGAAGCCTTCGCCGGGCGGAGAATTTTCCACCATTGCGGGCATGGGGCTCGTGAGCGAGCTGGTGGTGCTGGCGCGAGACCATTTCCCCGAGCTCTACAAGGACTGGGCGGGCATCTCGATGCGCGATCTGCGCGATGGCAATCTGGGCGTGGCGGGTGTGTGCATTCGCGTGCGTCTGCGTAGCTCAGTGCGCCCTCCGCAGCAGGGGGCATGCATTCGCGATCTGATTTTTTCCGCCAATGCCACTGATTTTCGCCAGGAGCTTTTCAACATCTACGGGCAGGAGTCCGTGCGGACTGCTGTCAACGAAAACCTGCGCAAGGCCACTCTCCCTCTTTACGACTGGGATCTCGCTTTCAAAAACCGCCTCGACCCACGCAATCCCAAGCGTGAGCCGAGGTTGACGCCAGTCGCCGCGCGGCAACGTCCACCCCCCCGTTAATTTCATAACAATGGCCAAACAGAGCAGACGAGCTTATCCTGTGATAGACATCGGCACCAAGAAAACAGTAGTGCTCGTTGTCGTTGAGCAAGGCGAAGAGATAAAAATCTATGAGAACAGCTGCGAGAACAGCGGGTTGCTCAAGGGCTCCATTGTCACCAACGCTGCCGCGTTGGAGAAGTGTGTCATCTCGGCTCTTTCCGCCGTGGAGCTGAAGGCAGGGTTTCGCCTTCGGAGGATCCATGTCACGATGAGTGGCGGAGATGTGAGGGGCCGAGTTATCGAGGGGAAATCTGCCTTGTGCGCGGCGGATAAGGGCTTGCAAGATTCGGATGTGAAGATCGCCACGGACAATATGCTTCGGCAGCACCTTCCGGCGGGGAGTTCTGCCCTCTCTCTCTTTGAGCTCCCATTCCTGCTCGACGACAAGGAGGTGCCGCAGGGCATCCTCACGAAAAAGACCTACTTTGGAAAAACACTCACGGTGCAAAAATTGCAGATTTTGGCGTCGAAGAAACATGTGGATGCTTGGGGGAAAATCCTCCTCCAACATAACACGGCACCAGGCGGGTGGTTCGCCGCAGGCATCGCCAGTGGCCTGGCTATGAGCAGTGGTGAACCGGGGTTGCGCGACCGTGGGCTTCTGGTGATCGACATCGGCGCAGGGACGTCGGACTACGTGCTTTACCACAAGGGCATCATTCGAGAGCTTGGGGTTCTGCCCGTTGGCGGGGACCATGTCACCGCAGACTTGATGGAGGGCTTGCATCTTGACCGGCAGACGGCGGAAGAGCTCAAGGTCAAACATGCCTCGGCCATTGTGCGTGAGGAAAAGCTGGGCGTGCGCTTGTGGACGCGTGGAGACAAGAGTGTGGGCGACCGCGAGGTCTATCAACGCTCTATTGATCAAATCACCCACGCGCGCATGGAGGAGCTTTTCCAGTGTATCCAGAAAAGGCTTGCGCCGTTCTTGAAGCCTGAGCTCGTCCGCGCAGGCGTTGTGCTCACGGGGGGCACCTCTCGCCTGCTCAACGTTGAGAAGCTGGCCGTATCGGTGCTTCGCTTGAGCGTTCGCCGTGCGACGTATCCGAGCTGGGTGCCGCAGCAGTTTTGTTCTCCGCAATACAGTACCGCACTTGGGATGGTGGAGCTCTTGCGTACCCAGCCCCTCCTTTTCCAGCGCAATGCCGGGAAGGAATCCATCTGGAAACGCATTTGGAGAAGCCTGTCTTGAATCGTCCGCCGAGATGAAGCCTGCCATCGCCATTCTGGCTGTCTTTGCCGCTACTTTTGCCGTGCCTTGGGTAGGTTTGAGCAAGGCGCGGAAGGCGTGGATCGCAGGGCGTAGGAAATCTTCCACTGGGCACTGTGGAGCGGTTTTTGCCGTTTTGCTCCTTCGCCGTGCGGGCGGGAAGCAGCTGCGCGTCGTCGAAGGGGGGCGCCTTTTTTATGAGAAATTTGCCGTCAGTGTGCGCGAGATCCGCCTCAGCCGGGCTGTGCACGGAGGACGGCATTTATCCGCGCTGGCATGGGCCGCCTTGCAAGCAGGGATGGCGTTGGAACACGAGGTCCGTAGCAGGCCTATGGCGCGCCTCACCTCCTGGCATTGTGCGATGCGTGTGCTCGTCAACATCCTGCCGCTCTTGGTGCTGCTCTTGCTTTTTCGCCCGGCCAGCTGGCGCGTGGCTCCTCTCCTTGTGTTGCCCTGTCTCTTTATCGCGGCGATGCAGATACTCACTTTCCCTGCTGTGCGGGCGGCTGCGGCAACGGCGCGGGAAATCGTCCACACGCACCAGCTCTTGCCGCCCGAGGAAATGGAGGAATTCAATGGAGCGCTGAAAGGAGCTGCTGAGCGACACCTCGCGGCTCCGTTGCTAGATTGCTTTTGGCTCGCCTGGATGCTGCGTTTTTGAGCCAGTGGCCAGACTGCGCTTAGTTTTGCTTGGTTCCAGGGCCTTGTGCGAATCAGCAGACGAGGTTCGCGAAATCCGAGAAATTTGCATCAAGCCCACCAGCGATGCCCTTGTTGATGACAGCGACAGCGTCGTGCGAGTGCAGCGATTCCAGGTGCGCGCAGGCGATCTGAAAATCGGCGATGCGCGGGTCGGCATCCAGCTCTTTAAAGAGCTGGCGCGCGGCGTCCTCCACAAACTTCACGTAGGCGCCGTTCAATTCGGCAAAGGCTTGTTCGTCCTCGCGCTTGACCATCACCTGGGTCTCCGTCTGTAGCGCGGCGAGGCAGCGCGTCTGGATTTCCTCAATCGTGCAGGTGGTAGAGGGCGCGATTTCTGCGATAACGCGCGCCTTGGAGCGCTGGGAATGTGGGACGCCGAAGATGTTGCGTTTCTCACGTGCGTGCTCTGCAAGCTCTACCGAGCATGGGCAGGCAGATGAGTAAACGTAGTCAAAGTGGATGAAGCGTCTTTCTCGCCCCTGGCCGTTTACGGTGCTTTCGTAGGCGCAGCGGTAATACTGGTAGCCGGCGAGTTGGCTGCGCAGGCTGGGCTGGAGCATCGGATAATTGAAGACTAGGCGCAGGCGTGCCTCTGTGCTGCCGAGCTCTTCTTTGTAGCAGCGCAAGATCTCTGGGAGGGTGTCCACAGTGAACACGTGGTTGGCGAATTCATAAAATCTGCGAATGATGCGGGACATGTTGATCCCTTTGTGGCCTGCGGCGAGGGACACCGTGCCGGTGACAGCCGTCTCAAGTGTGATGGGCGCGCCGTCCCGGGGTTGATAGCGCAGAGGGAGCCTGAAATTTGAGGAACCAACCTGGAGGATGGGCACATTGGCGCCTTTGATTTGAGAACCGTCAGAATTCTGCATATCGGGCAGGCTTTCTCGATATGCTGGCGTGATTTGGAAATTTTTGTCGTAGATGCGCATGGGCGTCTCGCTCGACGAACCTGAATTGTCTGGACTCGTGGTCATCATGGAAGGCGTGTAAATGTCGAAAAGACGGACACTTGAAAGCAATTAAGCGGCGGCAAAACGAAAACGCCGTTGGCGGGGTGCCAGCTGCATGCATCGGACTGTGGAATGTGCGCGGGTTTCAGGGAGGCGTGCCTTGTGGTTTGTTCTCGTGCTCGGGCCTGAAGCGACGGCGCTCCGGGCGTGGGCTGGCGTCAGCCGGTGGCGTGGGCAGTTTTTTTATTGCCTCGGCGACGTAGGCACGGCGTTCCTCCCGGGTCATGTTTCGAAAGCGTTCTTTTTCATCGAGCGCTTTTTCGGGCGGCAAAGAGGCCCAGTAGTGCAGGAGAGGATTGGTCTGCGGAGGAGGCAGGGTCGGGGAACTGCGCAGGGCCTCCAGTTTTTTGCGCAGCTGCTGGCGTTCCTCCGGGGTCATTTTTTCCAGATGCTCAAGGGACTGGCGCAGAGAGGCGAGTCGATCTGGGGGCATGTTCACGATGCGGATGAGCGTACGAATCTCGTCGCGGCTGAGGCTTTTGAGGTCGCCTTTGATGCCATCGGATGAGGTGGGCTGGGGCTTCGTGGGCGTGTTGATGGCGGGTGTCGCGGTTTCCTTTCCCTTCTCGTTGGTGGCGGCGGGCCGGGCTTGTGCTGGCACTATCTGGGCTTGAGATGCGGAGGGCGCTGCGTTGGTGCTGGCGGGGGCTTGGGTGGCGAGGCCCGTTGCGAGGGCGATGGCGAGAGCAGGGATGCGGATGTTTTTATATTTCATAATTCGTCAAGGTTTCGAGTTCGAGCCAAGCGAGGGCGTTGTCGTTAAGAGCGCCCACGATGTCGGCTTCTTCGTGGTTGAGGGTGGCGAGCGCCTCGGCGCCAGCGGCTTGGAGGCAGAGCATGGAGGCCAGCGCGGGATCATCGGAAGCGGCTTGGGCGACTACTTCCTCGGCAGGCAGTGAGTGGTCGTGGAGGACGAGCATTGGCACGATGGCCAGCGTGGCGGCGATGGTGATGGCGGGGATGCTCCAGCGGAGGATGCACTTGAGGGGAGAGTGGTGGAACAGGCCATCGTAGAGGCGACGTGTGAGTTGGTCGTCCGGGGCGATGGGAAGGTGGCGGAGGCGTTCGTCCAGCATGGCGTCAAGCTTGGCAGTGCTTTTGCGGTTTTCGAGTGAGCGGATGACTGCGTCTGCGAGGTTGGGAGGTGGCGTGAGTGTTTTTGCCGCGAGGAGGGCATCCAGGCATTTGTCGGAGAAATTATTCTGGGAATGTGGTATCATTGGTGTTGAGGGTGAAAACCCCGTTGAGGACGGCTGGTTGCAGAGAGTGGTGTGGTTTTTAGAGGTCGGAGAGGAGCTCGCGCAGGCGTTGGCGTCCGCGAAAAACCCAGCTTTTTACGAGAGCTTCGCTGGCGTTCATGATACGTGCGACTTCGGCATAGCTGAGTTCTTGTTGTTTGAGGAGGAGAAGGGCCGTGCGCTGGTTTTCCGGGAGGGTGACGATGGCGCGGGCAAAGGCTTCTTCTATCTCTGCACAGCGTTGGTGGGATGCGTCGTCGCTGGTGGCCATGGGCGTGAAGTCTGTGGGGTCGCACAGGTCGGCGGGTTTGCGGCGCATACGGCGGTGCTCGTTGATGAGGATGTTCCGTGCGATGTGGAAGATGTATGTCGAGAACCGTGCTTTGGGCTCGTAGCTGTGCGCGTTACGGTACGTGCGGATGAAGACGACTTGGGTAAGGTCTTCTGCCGTTTGAAGAGAGTGCAGGGAGCGGTAGAAGAAGTTGATGATTGGCCCCTGCCAGCGAGCGATCAACATGCGCAAGGCCTGCGTGTCACCTTTGCCGACGAGGCGCATGAGGTGGACGTCTGTCTCGTTCTCGGCGTCCCGTTGGGCTTGGTCTGCGTTGGCTTGGGTGATTCCGGGCATTGGTATTCTTACGCCTCGGAGAAACACCGAATACGGGCGAAAGAAACAAAAAAATGTGGCACATGGAAAAAGAGCCCGAAGCCCGTGGGGGATGGCTATGTGCCGTTTCTTAAGATTTTGAGGAGGGCCTCTTATGGGACGGAGACGTGGTCTTTTTGTTTTTCGAGGCCAGATGTCCGCCTGCGTTAGGTGCGAAACAGACGGAGTCGGATGCTCCGCGTTGCGAAGCTCAGGTATGCAAACTCAATCCAACTCCTGCTACAAACTTTACACAACCATGTGCAGCTCCTGCCAAGACAAGTTTCTGCTGCGCCACGAACTCGTGCGCCACGCCCAGACAAATGCCATCCGCGCATGCACGCGCCAGTTTCGGCTGCTCCCGCAACACCGTGCGCGAATGGCTGCGTCGCAGGCCTGGTGCGCAAACGCCCACGCAAACACAAACGCAAGGCCGACCTGCGGGCCATCAAAGCCGCGCACGCCCAACGTTTTTCCCGCTCCCAATACACCATCCGCTGCGAATCGACCGGGGCGATGTTCGTCTCCTATGCGAGCGAGCTCCCCAGAACCTACGCCACTCGCGCCAGCACCCGCATGATCGAACGCCTGGAAATCCACGGCGTTGATCTGGGAATTCGCCTCCGCTCTCTCCCCCCCCCAAAACAATATTTCCGATACCCCATTTTTATGGCTTGCATTCCCAAGGAGCTTTTCATTTCCTCTGTTCTGTCGGTACGAAATCGACATCAAACCAAAACAAACACTACTCC
>JAITHA010000033.1 GCA_031280235.1 Puniceicoccales bacterium
GCTCAAAATAACAGGCGTTCCCGGTTTCCCGACAATGCCGAGATGCCCAGAACCAGTGATTTTCACCGAAAACTCATTCCCTCTTCCATTCAATGCCGTATAGGACTGCGTATTATCCAACACCGTCTGCTTGTCCAACAACAACTCCAACTCGATGAGTTTTGCGCCGATATAGAGCCCATCATTTTGTGGCCCAGTGTTAATGTTTGACGCGCCTGTTTGCAAAGTCCTCTTTGCTGTGACGCCACCCGATGTCGCCCAGTTTTCTTGGTATGCACCACTGTAAATCGTGCCTTGGTTGTGATCCACCTTGCCATCCTGTGTTGAAGGCGTGTAAGTATAATTTTTGTAAGCGCTTGTACCGTTCTTCACTTGCAAGACAAGATTGCTGACATCTCCAGTCACTTGGCGCGCCTGCACGAACTGGCGCATTGTGCCATAATCATCTTGCAATAGGAGCGGGGTCACATAAGACTGTCCACTGTTGTCCTCTATGAGATCTCGCAGCTGATCCTCCGCCGCCTCAAAGCGGATATAACTTTGGGGATTAATACCCGAGGTACCCAGCGCCAATACACCTCTTGGAGAGGCAGCCGTCGCATTGATAAAACTACTCGTCCGAGAAAACAGTGTCCCAACAGGGCTTTGATAGTCAATATCAGGGAAATACAAGAAGCCACCAGCAAGGCTCAACCCTGACATTTCTGTCGCGCCTCCAGAAGAACTTGGGACCGTCACAAAACTCTCAGAATCGACAATTAAATTCGCATTCGTCAGCGCTGCAATTCCACTGCCAGCTGTCAACGTATATTGGAGATTTAAGAGGCGTAAATCTCCCTTAAACTGATTTATATTTTCGATGACAAGCGTGTTCTGCCATGGCGCGTAGAGAGGCCCTTGTGATGCCTTTGCCAGATCCACATAGACTTCTCCCCCCGCCGCCGTCGATGTTTTGATCTGATTATTTATTGTATAGGTCCCATTAATATCTATAGGAGCGAATTGAACTACCAAACGACCACGTGCATTAGAATCCACATCACTGGCATTCCGATACCCGGCATTCACATCTATCGCTCCGGTGCCGAGAGAAAACGTGGACTTTTTTGCAAGCGGATCCCCTTCTCCCAAATCCGTTATAACAATTGCTCCATCCCAGATCGATGTTCCACCACTGTGAGTGTTCTTGTTTCTTCCTGTCTTGTAAGTAGAGAAAACAAAACCATTCGCATAAAAAGCCCCTGGCCCCTCTTTATGCAGCTTGCCGGCACCCGAAATCCCCGTTAGTATCGTATATTCATCCGATTCCAGCTGAAACAGATCTAAAGCATTGTTCGTGGTAATAAAGAAATTATTACCACTGCTTCCTGTCGTGACGGCAATAGAATTCCCACTGGCATTTTCCAGCCTGACAGTACCGTGCCCACCAATCCCCGCACCATTATTCACAGTGAGGCCTCCATTGCCAACTCGCGCTATAAGCAAAGAATCATCCTCAACAATAATACGGCCTTGGGAATTCAGGACGAGCCTGTTTGCACGAAACCGTGTTCCTGTTCCTCCGACAATCTCCGCAGGACCGGTGCCATTCCCTACGGTAAGCGTCCCACCAGCTGTCGTGCCGAATTCAATCATTGATGCGTTACTTAGGTCATTCTTGAGCATCAAACGCCCACGATTCACATTCGTGGTAATCGTCGGAGTACTACTGTAATTATGAAATATTAAATCCCCAGTGCCATTCTTATTGATTGTGGCTGTGGAAGAACCGCTGGTAGCAATTGGGTCATAAAACTCTACCTTGCCTGAGCCCTTCGCATCGACGTTGAATGTTCCTCCGCCCGCCAAATAAACGGCATTTCGCGTCGCACCAGAGGTAAGATTGGTCGCACTATAGGTCCACGCATTTCCAGCTTGGGCGAAAGCAACCCCTTGGTAATTGCCTCTGAAGACAATGTTGCCATTTTGCGTCCCCGACACAGCAGAATCCGCAGTGAGGTTAATGGTCCCGGCATTCAGGTAAATTGCGCCACCTTCAGTTTTGGCATAGTTGTTCTCAAACAAAGAATTGGGCCCAATAGTCAAGTTTGCACCACCCGCATTGTAATAGATTGCTCCCCCACGCCCCACCCGGCTAGCATGGAGCGAATGAGCGTAATTGTCAGTGAAGGCCACCCCCGCATTGAACTGGACCGTATAGTGATATGCTCCAGTTTGGGCCGAATATGCCGTGATTGCGCCACCGAGGGCGTCACCTCTATCTCCATTTAGATTTTCCCCGATGACACGATTTCCTTCAAACTTGGCAGGAGCGTTAAAAACTAAAGATACCGTGCCTAGCTGATCCCCAATATTAATCGCACCTGCCCGCCTTGAATTGGCATAAGTGTTAGTCCCTGGATTATAAACATAATTATTCCTAAATACCGATTCGCAATTAAAAGTCGTCTGTGAATTGTATCCCCAAATATCAATGGCACCGCCATAGACTAAGGCCTGATTCCCCTCAAAAACTTTCAATCCGTCGCTGAGAACAAGCGATGCACTCCCGCTACCCCGGAGCATCATCGCACCTCCGAAATGCTCTGCCCAATTATTTGAAAAAGTTAACTTTCCTTTTAAATACATCGTTCCCTCTCCTAGCCCCAAGGCTCCGCCTGACCTGTTGTAACCCACATTGCTGGAAAAAACGGCCCCGTTCGTCCCTCCATCTATCGTCACTGTGGAGGTGGCTGTGGGAGCGGAGGCTACAGCCCCCGAGGGCGTGGTTCCATCACGACTCGTTCGAAAGCCACTAACAGTACTTCCTTCAACGTTTATGGTGAAGTTAGATCCTGCGGGTACAAAAAGGAAAGGATCTTGATCCGAACCGGAATATCCTTTTGCCTTAACATTGTACAAAGACAAAGCCACAGTCCCAGACGCATTCACCGACCCATGGCCATTGGCAAAGTTAATTTCATAGCTATTCCCATTAATTACGGCACCGCTCTTGGCGCTATCGTATGTAATACCCCCCCCACTCCAGTTTACATTCCCCGCGAGATTCAATGTTTTGTCCGAGGAACTAGTCAAGTTATTAACTGTATTTCGGAGGTTTGTCCCAGCAGCGATGTTGGCTGCCTTTACCGTGGGCACCGCTGATGCTGTGAAGAGGGCAGCGGCGAAGAGAGTAGGGAGGCGTAAAAATACTGACTTGGAGTGTTGTGCCAGGCCAATGTCTGCATTGGCATCTTTTTGCAATACCCGGGCGTTACGCATGGTGCTCATAGTTGTATTGTGTTCGGCTTGTTTCGGGGCTATTTGTTTTATTGCCATTGGCCATTAGGGAGATTTGGCCCTTCCAAGTGCTCGTCGCGAGCTCAAGAGATCCTGCTCGTAACGAGATAAAACATGCTCTCCTGCCGACGCGGGTTCTGCCCCACAAGGAGCGGAACATCCTGAGTGCCGCACCCTCTGTTGTTTGGCTCCGTGTGTCGTGCGCGAAGACATGTCCAGTTCGTGGGATCTGTCGCTCGGAGTGACGTTCAAGTTTGACGTTTCGTCTTTGTGTCGGGCGTCTTTCATGTGTAGATGTGCTGCTATCTCAAACCTGCCAGTTTCAGACATGCAACAAAAATCGGACATTTTTCAGACATTTACTACGCACACAGATTTCCTCGCCTTAAAACTTGGGAGTCTGGAAGCAGTTCCAATTGCGATGGGCATTTCTCGCGCAATGTTCTATGCTTACCGAGCCGGGAAAAATCCCATCAGTCACAAGGCTTGGCTGAAGCTTGAAAGAGCGGAGAAAGCCGCGGGCATTGAGGCTGAAGGCCGTAGCGAACTCCTTCGACATTCGCGACAAGTTCTGCCTACGGAGGAAAGCCTTATCGCCGCGAGGCTTGAGGCAATTGAAGCCCACATCGCCCAGCTAACGGCACTGCTTAAAAAGTAGGCTGATGCCGGACCACAATATCTCGCGAAATACAGCTGGGGCTCTGATTTTATGTATGATATGCGTCTGGTATATGTCGTGCCTCGGGTCTTTGGGAGTGAAGCGAACTGGAACAGAGCGCCGCATTCCATAAGGTTCCGACATCACAATCGACAGGAGATGGCCCGCCGACGCCAAGTCGCTTGCTCGCGAAGCAGGCGAGACAGCACGCGATGTGATGAAGCAGCACCTCGTGGACTACGATGCCGCCCTCCCGAGTCGGCGGACGGCGTTAGCGTCTCCAAGTTGAATTTATTCGCGATGCCATGCCGCGACGCATCCCAGATATCGCCGAAGCCCACCGAGAGCATGATGAGAATCTTGAACGTCGCCCCGACCACCGTGGCTCAGGCCCGTGAATAGGACGTAATTCGCGCCCATCCAGATGCTATTGGACAACCAATAAAGATAGATGGCGCGCGTGGACATGTGTTTGCCGAACGCGCGCCGTATCCAGTCATAGATGCCTCCCTCCGCCAGGAAAGCCGTCCCCAGCTCCGAGATGATCATCATGCTCGGGACGATGAAAGACAACACCGTCGCCCCCCATAAAACCAGCCCGCTGGGCCCCAGCGAAGCCGAAGCGGTCGACGTGCCCAGCACGATAACCACGCATATGCGGAAGAAACAGACCTTCTCCTGCCACCAACCTTCCCACTCAAAGTAGCGAGGAACCAAACCAACAAAATACGCGTGGATTTGCAAAGACTTCTACCCCAAGTCCAGCTCGCCTTGGATGCGGTCGGCATGCCGAGCATTGCTGAGACTGTCGCGCACAAGAGTTTCCAGAGAGAAACTCTCTCGCCCGGGCAGAGAGCACAAATGGCGCAGCAATAGAGCTGCTCCCAGTGCGTCGTAGAGTGCGCAATGGTAGCGTTTGCGATGAGGTGGGCAGAGGGTTTCTGCGATTTGTTCAAGGCGTTTCCCGAGGCGAAACCACTCGATGAGTGCGCTGAGTGAGTAGTCCCCGAGGCGTGGTTGCCAGGCTGCGGCAAGGCGGCAGGTGTCCAGCCACGGCCCCCAGTCGTTGGCGAAAGTGCCGCTGGCTTGCGCGTGGTCGGGCATCATCCCCGGGTAGGGCCAGACGGCTTTCAGCAGCCCGTGTTCGGTGGGTGCGTGGTGGGCGCAAAAGAGGCCTTCGCGGCGCAAGTTGGCAAAGTAATCCCAGCTTGTGCGCATGGGGGGCGAGTTTGCCAGGTCGGCATCGCACAGGCCGTGGCACTGTGTGTCGAGCTGAGGGACGGGAGCATTTGTCGCGCACAGGCGAGTTTGCGCGCCAACGATGTTCCCGCCCAGCAATGAGACGACGCCGTACTCGACGACGCCCGTGCGCACGCCGCCTTCAAAATCCATAACGTGGATGGGAATTTCTTTCCAATGAGGCATCGCCCGGGAAAAAAAGCTGCCAAACTTCTCAGCGGCAAGCGCAAGGAACCCATAGCGCGCCGGAATGTCATCTCCGCTTGCCTGCATGGCCCGAATGCATAAACCAACCGAACCAATGAAAAAAAGCATCCTTTGCCCCGCCTTATTGATTGCTGCCGCCCTCCTTGGGCAAGGCTGCCCGGAGAAAAAGTCTGAGGGCCATGTTGCCGACAAATGTGCAGCCAGCCCGCCATCTCCCGCTGCGCCCGCTTTTGTGCAAGAGCAAAGCCCTGAGGAGCACGACCCGAATGCCGATCCTGTGCTTGGCAAATGGGTTTGCGTCACAAAGGACGGCGAGACGGAGGAACAAAAAGCCGAGCGCATCGCCTTCCTCTGGCCAGAAGCGGCAGGAGACAGGCACGCCGTGGGCACGTTGTCTTTCTACAACGACTATATCGCCTCGAACGGCTGCTGCGCTACTGCGGAGTGGAGCCTTTACGCGCCAAAATTCTACAAAGCCGAACGCGGTGTCCATGAGTTGTACTACATGCCCGAACTGGACAAACTCTACTTCTTGGCGCGCGTGGGAGCCGATGCCAGCGAGGCACTTTTCAAGAAGATCATCGCCGACATCGCTTCGCAGGCCCCCCTCGAAACGCTTCACAAGGATGGCGCCCTGCCTGCGCTTGTGGAGTACAAGCATGTCTCCAACGGGAAGCGTTTCTGACCTCCGCCCCCGAGCCATACACCCGCGCCGATGATGAGCCAGCATGACTCCCTGTTGCCAGGGCCGCTTGTTTTCCAGCCGCTTGACCCCGCCGCCGCAACCCGCCTGTCCGCTGTTCAGGAAGAAATCCTTTACCTCAAACGTGAACGCAATGCCGTCATCCTCGCCCACAATTACCAGGTGGATGAAATCCAGCGCGTGGCTGATTTTGTGGGTGATTCGCTGGGGCTTTCCTACAAGGCTGCCGAGGCCGATGCGGAGCTCATCGTTTTTTGTGGTGTCCATTTCATGGCCGAGACGGCCAAGATAGTGAACCCTGCCAAGACTGTCCTATTGCCTGAACTTGCCGCCGGGTGTTCCCTCTCCGACTCTTGCCCGGCAGAGCAGCTTGCCGCTTACAAGGAGGCCAACCCCGGCCTCTATGTCGTCGCCTACATCAATTGTAGCGCCGAAGTGAAGGCTCTCTGTGATGTGATTTGCACGAGTGGAAACGCGGAAAAAATCGTTGGCCGCATCCCGCCTGAACGCGAAATTCTTTTTGTGCCTGACCAAAACCTTGGCCAATGGGTGGCGCGCAAGACGGGGCGCCAGATGCGTCTCTGGCCAGGCAGCTGCTACGCACACGTGCTTTACACGGTGCGAAACATTGAGCGAGTGAAGGCTCTTTTCCCATGCGCGCCCGTTGTTGCCCACCCAGAGTGCATCGAGGCCGTACGCGACATGGCGGACATCGTTTGCAGCACGGAAAAGATGGTCGCCTATTGCCAGGAAACACCGGCGGACACTTTCATCATCGTCACCGAGACGGGGATGATGAACCGCCTTCGGCGCGAAGTGCCGGGAAAAACTTTTGTCGCTGGGCCGACGGATCTCTGCGGCTGTAACGATTGCCGTTTCATGAAGATGAACACGATCGAAAAAGTCCGGGATTGTTTGCGCTCTGGTGGGCCTCAAATTGAACTCCCCGAGGCGACCATCCGTGCGGCAGAACTGCCTATTCGCCGGATGTTGGAGTGGAGCCGGTAAACGCTACGATGCTTCATGTTGTGTTTTTTGTGGCAAGCCATGCCACGAGGGCGTTCAGGGCGGCGGCGTTATCCACTTGCGGGGTGTAGCCCAGATCCTGACGCGCCGCGCTGGTGTCAAACCAGTGGTCTTTGGCCAGCTCGGTGGCGACGAAGCGCGTCATCGGCGGCTCTCCCGGGAGGCGGAAAAGCCGCCATGCCAACTCTGCCGCAGCACCCAGCAGGGTGGCTGGGCCAAGGCCGATTCGGTGCTTCACTGGTGGGGCGCCAAGGCGTGCCAGCAGGGCGTTAATCCAGTCCCAGAGCACGACAGGCGCGCCGTCGGAAATGAAGTACGCCCGCCCGCCCGGTAGCGTGCCGTGCTTCAGTGTCTCGAGCGCGAGCAGGTGCGCGTGAACAGCGTTGTCCACGTGCGTCAGATCCACGCAGTTTTTCCCGTTGCCGATGATGAGCAAACGTCCGGCGCGCGCTTGGGCGACAACGCGTGGGACGAGGTGCGGGTCTCCCACGCCCCAGATCAAGTGGGGCCGCAACGCGATGGTGCGTAGCGCGCTTCCGTTGGCTGCGAGGACGAGGCGCTCCGCCTCGGCCTTGGTGAGCGGGTAGGGGCAGGGGCAGGCGCAGGTGAAGGGCAGGCTTTCGTCTGCCCCGATCAACGCCTGCCCGTTATACACCACGCTTGGCGTGCTTGTGTAGATGAGGAAAGGCACGCCTGCTGCACGGCAAGATTCAAGGACGTTGCGCGTGCCAGTGACGTTGGTGGCGTGAAACGCGGCATACGTGCCCCAGACGCCTGCCTTGGCCGCGACGTGGAACACGGCTTCCTGCCCAGCACAAGCGTGGAGGAGGGTGTCCGCATCGGCGATATCGCCCTGAAGGCATTCAACGCCCAGCTGGGTGAGTCCGGTTTGGGCGCTGCGGGTGAGCACGCGCACTGTGTCGCCACGTGCCAGCAAGCGCCCCACGAGCGCCCGCCCAAGAAAACCGCCTCCGCCTGTGACGAGGATCTTCATTTTCGTCGCAGTTTACGCCCGCCCTCCCTTCGCTAAGCGAAGTAGGTGACGCCACCTTCAAAGAGGGGCTGGTGTTTGTTGCCGGGGATGTTCCGAGCGACGTTTTTGCTGTGCCGTTCGGTGTGCCCCATCTTGCCGAGGATGCGCCCACAAGGGCTGACGATGCCCTCGATGGCATCCGCAGAGCCGTTGGGATTGTACTCGATGGCATCGGAAACCTGCCCGTCGGGGCCGCAGTATTGGAAGGCGACCTGGCCCTGGGCGTGCAGGCGGGCGAGGGTTGGGGCGTCGGCCACGAAGCGCCCCTCACCATGCGAAAAGGGCAGAGTGTAAATTTCCCCGGCGCGCATTCGCACGAGCCAGGGCGAGGCGATGGGTGAGGCGCAGACGCGTGTGTGGGCGTAGCGCGAGATGTGGCGCCCAAGGGTGTTGTGGAAAAGCGTGGGGTCGCCCGGGGTGATGTCGCGGATTTCACCATGCGGGAGGAGGCCGAGTTTGATCAGAGCTTGAAAGCCATTACAGATGCCGAGGATGAGCCCATCGCGTTGTGTGATGAGCTTCATCGTGGCATCGCGCACAGTGGGGTTGCGGAAGGTGGCGGCGATGAATTTGCCGGAGCCGTCGGGCTCGTCTCCTGCACTGAAGCCGCCGGGGATCATGAGGATTTGCGCAGCGCGGATAGCGGAGGCGAGTTCGTGCAACGAAGCGTCCACGTCCGCTGGGCTCTGATTGCGGAAAACAAGAGTGCGCACGACAGCCCCCGCTGTTTCAAAAGCATGGGCGCTGTCGTATTCGCAATTGCTGCCGGGAAAAACCGGGATGATGACACGCGGTGCGGCACGGTGGGTGGATGCCAGCGGATGGGCTGGTTTTTTTTCACAAATGGTGGTCGGAAAAGGTGTTGTCATGGAATGTTGGAGCGCCAAGCCCTGTGCCTCAAACGAGGAAAGCAAAGGCCCGGCAAAGGCGACAAGAAACAGTGCAGGCAGACGCGAGGAGAGAAGGCATTGAAGTGAAAAATAAAGATGTAAAAAGAGCACCCTTCGCAGCTGTTTATCGCGATGAGTGTGAAGCAGTTGTTTCGCACGTCTGATGTATCTTCCCAATACATACAGAAGATTTACTGCTCGTCCGTCTTGTTTTACTTTGCTCTCCCTTTGTTGCAGTCCTTTCATGGCCGTCTTTTCTATAGCCGCATGAGCAATCAGAAAACACCACTTTCACAAGGCGAGGAACGAGGGATTCGAGAGACTCTCAAGCGTTGTTCTGCGGAGACTATTGAGGCTGCTCTCTTGTTCCGCCAAAGCCGTGCCCCAGACCTTGCCAATACAATCGTCATTGGCGTCATCGCGCGCTTCCTTGAGCCGGAGCAGCGCGCCAAGCTCAAGATACAGGGAGAAAGCGACCACTTGCGCCTCATGGACGATCTTGGTGTGGATTCGCTTACCATGGTTGAGGCCGTCATGCTCATTGAAGAAGTACTCCAGATTTCCATCAAGAACGAGGAGCTACGAGATTTGCAGACCATCGGTGACATTAAGGCCTACGTAAATGCTGTCGCCAGCGGGTTGCTGCCGCCCGAGAAGCCCCTCGTGTTTGATGTTGCCAGCATTGCCGAGGCCATGCCCCAGCAGCCGCCTTTCCTTTTTATTCAAGGTGCGACACTTCGCCCTGACGAGGCCCGTGGCACCTGCCTTCTGTCTGGCGAGGAGTTTTTCTTTGAAGGCCATTTCAAGGGGCGCCCTGTGCTCCCGGCGTCCATTCAGATAGAGGCGCTTGGCCAATTGGCCGTCCTTTTCTTGCTGAAGGGCAAACACCCTAGCATCACAAATGTCGTGGATGCGCAAAAGATTTTTTTCTCCTCCTGCGGCAACGTCCGCTGTTTGGGCATTAGCGTCCCCGGCGATTTGCTCACACTCACTGTTATACCCAAGCGCATCAAGTACCCCATCGCTGTTTTCGACGGCTGCATCACCGTTAACGGCGAGAAGAAATCCTTTGCCGAGGACATTTCTCTCAGCTTCGACTATCTCTCGGCCTCTGCCGCCGTGCTGGATGTCCCCGTTGCCGTCTCTGGGATAAATGCTTGAGCAGGCCAAACTCTTCCCCTCCTCTAAAATATGCGAAATGTCGTTGTCACGGGGCTTGGCTTCATCTGCAGCATTGGCAATGACAGGGCGGCCGTTCTCGACAGCCTCAAGAACCTCAAGCATGGCATCGCCCCTTGCCCGGCTTTCAACGACCCCAAGAATCCCATCAGGCTCACTGGGGCAATCCGCGGTTTTGATACCAGCAGCAAAGACCCCGAGGACTGGAGTTGGCCAACCGCCTACACCGTCAAACGCGACATCTTGCGCGGCTTCGCGCCCCACGGGCTTTTCGCCTATTGTTCCCTCTTGCAAGCTATTGCGGACGCGCGTCTCACCCCGTCGGAAGTTAGTAACGAGCGCACGGGTATGTTCACCGCTTCTGCTGGCTCGGCGGGAATGCTCCATCACCATTTGACGCGCATGTTCGAGAGCGGCGTCATGCGTTGCTCGCCCATGGGCGTCGTCAATTCCGTCGTCGGCACGTTGAGTTTCAACCTTGTTGCCGCCTTCAGGATCCTTGGCGCTTCGTGTGGCTTTGCCTCGGCCTGTGCCTCAAGTGGTCATGCTCTTGGTTATGCACATGACGAGATAGCTCTCGGGCGTCAGGACCGCGTCATCGTCATCGGCGGCGAAGATGGCAATCTTGAGACCATCCTCCCCTTTGCCGGGATGCGCGCCCTCAGTACTGTTAGCGACCCTCGGCTGGCTTCCTGTCCTTTTGACGAGAAACGCAGCGGTTTTGTGGGCACGGGCGGTGCCACCACCATGATCTTGGAGGAAGAGAGCATCGCCCGCCAGCGTGGCGCGCCTATCCATGCGCGTTTCACGGCTTGGGGGCAGGCGAGCGACGGCTACAGCCCGGCGATCTCCCACCCGGAGGGCCTCGGCTTGGCCGCCAGCATGACCAACTGTCTCGCCGCCGCCGACATCCTGCCAGCAGAGGTGGACTACATTAACGCCCACGCCACTTCTACGCCCATCGGGGATCGCTCCGAAATCCTCGCTATAAAGCAGGTTTTCAAAGACGGAAAGACTCCCGCCATCAGCAGTACGAAGGGTCTGACGGGCCATGGCCTCTCCATGTCCAGCATCCTCGAAGCGGCTTTTTGTTGCATGGCCATCGACGGGCAATTCATCCCCGGGAACGCCCATCTGGTGACCCCCCTCACTGAGGCAGCGGGGCTGCATCTCCCCACGGCCACGACGAGCGCCGCTATAAAGTTCGCGCTTAGCAACAGCAGTGGCTTTGGCGGAGCCAACGTGAGCCTGCTCTTCGCTCGCGCATAGCCGCCCGCGCCCGCAGCTACAGGCTGGCGAGCAGCGCCGGGAGGTCGATGTATTCCTGCACAAGCTGCTCTATGAGGGGGATCTTGTCCGCATCCTCAGGCTGGGTTTTCACGGTCATGTTGTTGATCTTCGTCGTCACAGCAAAGCCCTCTGAACGCGTTCCCACGACGGGGATGTTGGCGCGCTGCAGCATGTCGAGCAGGCGTGGGTTGGGGACGAGGCCGTCCGTGAGAATGATGCCGCAGGTAATGGCCTCCTTTTGCACGCTTGCGGTTGCGATCATGGCGAGCAGGAGGTCGTCGCGGTCGCCCGGTGTGATGATGAGCACGCCCGGGCCGAGGATGTCTGAGACGGTGTTGGCCGACATGGCACCCATGACGACTTTCTCGATGCGCGTACCTGTGCGGTTGATGGGGCGGTTTAGCCAGAGCCCGTCTATTTCCTGGACAATTTGCGCGAGGTTGGGCTTGGCGAGCTTGGAGCACAGCGGCAATACGCCGAGCAGGGGCAGGCCCAGGTGGCGCAGCGCCTTCCCCACGTATTCACGGATGAATTCCAGGCGATCCGGCAGCACCTTGTTCACGACGACGCCGATGCACTCCACGCCCATTTTGTCAAAGAGCGCCTTGTTAATGGCGATTTCGTCGACTGGTTTCCCAATGCCCCCGCTGGCGACGAGGAGACACTTGGAGCGTAGCAGGTGCGCGTTATGCGCGTTGGAGCAGCCGAAGACGGCGCCGACGCCCGCATGGCCGGAGCCCTCGATGATGATAATGTCTTTGGCGTAGGCGGCGCGGTCAAAGGCGCGGCAGAGATTGTCCACAATTTGCGGGCGGATAACCTTGGGGTTGTCGAGGTAGCGGCGGGTGAAGGTGGAGTCTATGGCGATGGGGCTCATCGCGTTGATGGGGATCTGGACGTCGTAGATGGTGTTGATCAGCTGCGTGTCCTCGTCCACCGAGAAACCATCCACCTCAATGAGGCGTTGGGCGACGGGCTTGATGTAGCCCACTTTTTGGCCGAGCGAGCGCAAGGCTCCGTAGAGACCGAGGCAGGTGGTCGTCTTGCCATCGTTCATGCGTGTGGCGGCGATGAAGATGCGCGGCGTGGTCTCGTTGAGCGGGTGCTCAAGGAAACCGGGGATATCTTCCGCGAAGCGAACGGCGCTGGGTGTTTCGTACGTGGAGTTCATGATGCGTCGTGGGCTCGGGGCCATTGTTTTGAGGCCCCGGGCAGGGTGCCCCCCATGGCATAGAGCTTTTGTTTGTCGTGGATGAAGGCGGTAGGTGAAAGACCTGTTATTGAGAAATGCTTTTGCAAATGGATGGCTGCCTCGGGGCATACCTCCTGACAAAGACCGCAGAAGATGCAACGCAACATGTTGATCTCGAAGCTGGCCGGCGCTTTCTCGACATGGGCATCAGGAGCACTCTCAAGTACCGCGCCCGGCGTGATGCGGATGGCCTTGGGAGGGCAGACAAACTCGCAGAGCTGGCAGGAAACGCACTTCTCGCGCCCAGTGGCATCGCGCACGAGTGTCGGCGCGCCCCGGTATCGCAGTGGCAGGATGGCGCGTTGCTCGGGGTACTCCAGCGTCACCTTGGGCCGCAAAAGATTGCGCAGCGTCACTCTCAGGCCGCCGATGATTTGCGGGATGTAGGTACGCTCCCAGCAGGAGAGAGGTTTGCGTTCAAGTGGTTTGACAGCCATGTGTGCGGAGAGTGTTTTCGCCTAAACAGCATGGTCGTACAGGCTGCGGGAAAAAATGGGAATGTGAAGATGTTTCGTCTTCGTCCCGCTTTATGCCTTGGGCCACCTCTCTCTCCGAGAATCGCGTTGCCTGCCATGGGCAGAGCCCACTTTGTGTAGTGGCATGGATGCTGTTCGTATAATTTCTGATTACATCCGCTTCCCCAGCGTGTCCACCGACCCCGCCTTTGCCGAGGGAATGGCAGGGGCGCGAGGATTTGCGGCAAAGTTGCTCGCCAGTGCTGGCTTGGCTGTCGAGGTCGTCGAGACCCCGTTGCACCCCATCGTCTTGGGGCGGCGTACAGGGCCGGGCTCCTGGCCCCATGTCGTTCTCTATGGCCACTATGATGTGCAGCCCGCCGACCCGCTTAACCTGTGGACGACGCCTGCCTTTGAGCCTAGCGTGCGTGCCGGGCGCCTCTACGGGCGTGGCGCAGCAGACAACAAGGGTCCCCACGCCACAGCGATATTGGGCCTCGCGCGCCTGCTTCGTCGGCGCCCGGAACTGCCCCTACGCCTCACGGTATTGCTCGAAGGCGAAGAGGAAATTGGCAGCCCAAGCTTCAACGATTTTTTGGAAAAATACCGTGGCGAGCTGGCTGGGGCGGATTTCGTACTCCTCTCCGACACGGGTAGCCCCAGCAGCGAGCAGATCGTGGTCACCACGGGCCTCCGCGGCATCATTGGCCTTGAGTTGCGCCTCACGGGGCCGCAGATGGATCTGCACTCCGGTCTCCACGGCGGGGCCGTTTACAACCCCATCCAAGCTTTGGCCGAGATCTGCGCCTCGTTGCACTCCGCCGACGGGCGTGTCAACATCCCGGGTTTCTACGACGGCATCGCCCCGCTGGAGCAGTGGGAGCGCGATGAACTGGCCAGGTTCCCGCTCACCGAGAGCGCCTACCGGAAATTTTTAGGCGTCGATGCCCTGTATTCCCAGGCAGGTTGCACACCCATTGAGGCGACGCGTTTTGCCCCAACGCTGGAGTTCAACGGCATCGGTGGCGGCTACCAAGGCGAGGGCGGGAAGACAGTCATCCCTTCCACGGCGTTTGCCAAAATCACTTGCCGCCTTGTCCCAGGCCAGGATGCGCAAGACATCGTCCGCAAAGTCTCCGCAGCCATTGAGGCGCGCGTGCCGCCCGGCGTCCTGTCGAGTATCCTTGTGCGCCAAGGGAACAACGCCTACCATGTGTGCCCACCCCGCAGGACTGGCACTCCGCCCAAGCAAAACCCCGTTCTCGCCCAGGCATTTGGCCTTGCTTCAGAGGCAATCACCAGAAACTTTGGCCGCCCGCCATTGTTCCTGCGCGAGGGAGGGAGCGTCCCCATCATCGGCGATATCAAGGCCGTGACAGGGCTGGATTCCCTTATGATTGGCTTGTTCATGCCAGATTCAAACCTCCACGCGCCAGACGAGAACATTGAGCTGGCCGTCATCGAGCGCGGCATGGACACCTACGAGGATTTCTTGGAGAAACTCGCCGCCGCAGGGCGTTAGGCAATGTCGCCACGGGATCCTTCAGACAGAGGTAACGGGAGGGGCTCTGGATGGTGGCAAGGTAACTGTGGGCGTTAGGCGCGCGGCGACCAAGAGGCGAGACTTCCAGCGGGATTTTCCTATAGCACTACCGCAGCGGACGGCTTTTCGAGTCGTCCGCTGCGGCCAGTGGTGGCGTAGATTCCCCGCCGTGCCCCACAGCCGTCCCCAGGTGGCGTAGCCGAGCCCACTGGGTTTTCTCCCCAAAATCGCGTGCTCTTCTATCCGCCTTCGCTTGCGTGTTTTTTTACGAACGATTTTGTGAAAATCTCCTTGCGCTTCCGGTGGCGTCCGGTATTTACGTTCCCCTTTTCCCATAGGAATTCAAACAAAGCTATCGCACACGACACTTATGCAAACGCATCATCATGACACACAGGAGACATGTCGGCCAACGGCTTGTTTGTTTCCTAACTCGTTGAGCGCGAAGCGGTTACCCCCCCCCAGCTCGTTGTAGGCCAACGGCTTCCACTTTGCCTCCGCGCCTTCGCGTGAGCCTGCCCAATCACTTTAACCCAAAAACTCGGAATACACATGTTCACTCAGACATCCTCCCACCACAGCACCGCTGTGTCCAATTATGGCGCGCTCCGACGAGCCACCCGCGTGCTTTTCCACGTCTTCGCCCTTGTTGCGATGCTCTTTGCCTTCGCGCTGCCGCAGACGGCGGCGGCGCAGTGGTCGGGCAGCGACACATCCGCCGCCGACCCCTATCTGATCACATCCGCCGACGACCTTGTGCTGCTGGCGACGAACGTGAACGCCGGCATGGACTATTCCGGCGAGTACTTCCGGCTGGAGAACGACCTCGACCTTGGCGTTTCGCCATACAACGCCGGCGCAGGCTGGACACCCATCGGGAATGACTACAGCAAACCATTCAAAGGCGCCTTCGACGGCAACGGCAAAACCATCTCCGGACTCTTTATTAACAGGACTGCTGACTACCAGGGACTGTTCGGCTATATTGACGGCGGCATGGTAAAGAACCTCGGGCTGGAGAATGTGAACATCAAAGGCAGTGACTATGTAGGCGGCGTGGCGGGCGTGGTTTCCGGCGGCGGCAGCCTTAGCAACTGCTATGCCACAGGCGCAGTATCCGGCTACAACTATGTCGGCGGCGTGGCGGGCAGGATGTTCAGCGGCAGAATTAGCAACTGCGCCGCGCTCAATCCCTCCGTAAAGGCAACCGGCTCTAACGTCGGGCGCGTGGTGGGGGGCAGCAGTGGCACCCTCTCCGGCAATATCGCATGGAGCGGCATAAGTACCGGCGGCGGCACGGCGTTCTCCGGTACAACCACACATGACGGACTGAACGGCGCCCCCAAATCAGCCGACGAACTGATGGCAAGCACGGCTTTCTCGACGTTTACCTCGCCCCCATGGACAGTGGAAGACAAGTTCCTGCTCGGGCTGAACGGCTCGCCCGTCGAAATGCCACTGCACATTCTAGCGGCGGCTTCAGCTTCGGCTGTTCAGGAGGGCAACGGAACAGAGGATAACCCATACCTTATTAAAACCCCCTTACATCTGGCATGGCTTGCCGCAAAGGTGAACGCCGGCACAGACTATAACGGCGTGCACTTCCGGCTGGAGAACGACCTCGACCT
>JAITHA010000018.1 GCA_031280235.1 Puniceicoccales bacterium
GGTTTTAATTTTCCCATTTCATAATGCATAGTTCTGCGCATCCGATCCTTCTCCGAGTTTAGAAAAATCTCATCTGTGACTTTCTTGCTTGGAAGCCCTCTGAAAAGGTATTCCGTCTCCTTGCCACGTCCCACAGCTTTTTCCAGAAAACGCGCACATTCGTAATCAGTACGATAGCCGATTTGCCTTACGCAGAACTGGATATGCGGAATATCCTTGGGAAATCCCAAAATAAGTTTTTTGACAAAATCTGTTTCATATCTTTCGGTCGAAGTCTCAATTCCAAGGTGTCTCGCGCTCCACATGGGTGTACCAAATGCGACAGCTCTTTCCATCTGGGCTATCTCCTCTTCATCGTCCTTAGGCGCGTCCATCGGTTCGAAGCATTCTTTCTCAAGATTAGACAGGCCCTCCAGAACAGTGGTGTGGGCACGAGCCAGCGCGAAAATACACTCGCGAAAATAAATAGCGCGCATAGTTAAAAATTCTCCATGATCAATCTTCAGACGTTCGGCCTTCTCCTTTGTATTTTCCCCATCCAAGGATTCAATAACGGCTCTTTTGATGTTTACTCTCCTTTTAATAGAAAGATAATCGTTCATTGTAAATCCGAGACGAAATCTTTTTACGTCTATGTTTAATGGTGCACGGACCTGAGAATAGCGCAGCCATTCTTTGGCCACAAGATAGTCCATTTCCTCCTTTCTTTTTGTCCTATCTTCCCACAGCATTTCCGCCAGTTTCCACATTCCTGGGTAAAGTTCTTCCATTTTTTGTTTTTGCAACAGGGTTTGCAAATTCTTTATTTCTTCATAGTACGGGCTATCCCGTTTTACCGCAACAGACGGCGCCGAGATGGACATGCCTGCTCCTTGTGTCGATGGGACAAAGGAGAAGAGGATGCTGGCAGCAATGGATAATGTGTAGAATAGGGATTTTGTGCTCATTGGATGTAGTCTCATGGTTGGTGTTAAAATTTCAGTGGTTTATTCATAAGTTTGAGTGTTTGTCTTGTTGTCTTTCGCAACACGCGTTACTTTAGAATCGAACTTGGTGACGGTGCCTGTTCCTTTCCCATCATTAGCTATATGGAATATTTGGTTAACTGATTGCATTTTTTCCCCTCGATTGTTTGCATCTCCGTCCCAAACTCCTCCGTTTGTAATCATCTCTCTCCAATGCCAACCGCAACGCCAGTAACATGAGTGAGAGGCAGTCATTTCTTTATAATTGAAACGGGCATCTCCGCGGCCAAGCACCCATCTCCGAAACCCCACATTATCTATAGTTCCCCCTTCGACTTGGCCAATTCGCAAGTAGATCTTAGGGGGAGAGTGTTTAAAATTCTTAAAAGTGCTTGCTTCGACACCCTTCTTCTCGTCTTCTGCTGATGGTTTGACATCCAGAGGGCTTCCCTCGTCTGTTTCCAGCAAGCCGACTCCACCCTCAAAATTAACACTTGTCGGAGTCGGGAAAACTCTAAGCTTTGCCGAAGCTCCCACGTTACCAGAGGCTACCCACCAATAATGTTTAGGTGGTCTGAACTGTCTCGACTTGAAGCCGCCAGCTGGAGTTTTAATGGTGAATTTTATATTAGCGCTGGCAGGGGCACTTGTTGCTACTGCAACTTTAACGCTTTTATTGTTGGATTCAGACGTATTCAAGTAGATGAGCAACTCAACCGTTTTTTTACCTTCAAACGTCGAAGTTACCCTTTCGTCTGGCTTGTCCCTATTGATTATGAAAGCTGCATAATCTCCGCCCTCTGGAATTGACCATTTTATTTTTGATTCGTCGCCGATCATCTTTTCCTCCCCAACGATTGTTAATGATATTATTTCTCCGATGCCAACGACAGTGCGCGTTTTTTGATAGGCCACCGGAGCATCGGCTTCTGTTTTAGTTGGGTTATCCTCAAGCCAGAAGATCAGATCGACACAACGAAACTTTGTCGCGCTGATTATCCCAATCCCTCCAGCGTGTGCGAAGCTTACCTGTGCCAGCAAGACGAGGGCTGAAAAGAGAGCCGTGATGCTCCCCCTACGTTTTGGGGGGTCAAGGAACTGCGTATTGCTGGATCTGGGCATGGGGCCGTGCCGTTGGAGCGACGGCATGCTTTGAGTAAGAACAGAGCCCTTTTGTCCTTGGGCGTGGTCTAGCGCTCGGGCTGCCTTCAGCGGTTTTGTGCCGAGGGGCAATTCGACGGTTTGGTGACGAGCACCAACTGTCGTCTGGGCGGAGGCGCCTTTTGGTGCGAACCTTTCTGCGTGTTTTTCCGCAGGCTTGGAGTCGTCAGATGGCGACGTTGAAGCTCGCATGCGGGAAGGCCCCGTGCTGGCCCAGAAATGGCCCATACGGCGCCCGGAACCTACTTGGGGTGGTTTTTTTGGGGGGGGGGCACTGAGGCAGCAGCCTCGTATGTGCTGGATGTTCTGCGTGTCTTCATGGAGTAGTGTTTGTTTTGGTTTGATGTCGATTTCGTACCGACAGAACAGAGGAAATGAGAAGCTTCTTGGGAATGCAAGCCATAAAAATGGGGTATCGGAAACATTGTTTTGGGGGGGGGAGAGCGACCGTCCAAATGAACCGAGGGGATCATCGTGATGGTCCGCCAGTACCCGTGCGGCGCGCGGCAGATCACACGCGTGTCCTTCCCTTGGGGCGCGCCCGCGCAACCGTGTCATGTTTGTCTTGGCCGCTGACTCGTCGATGAAGACCAGCCGGGTCGAACCCGCCTTGACTGCGCCGCCACCGCCGCCGGGCGAGAGCAAGGTCCGGCTCGGTCCGGCTCGGACGCATGGAGCGTCTTTTTTTATATGTCAGCCCTAGTCGCTTCACCGCCCAATGCACCGCTGTGACCGTGCAGCCCAACGCCAGTCGCATCTTCATTTCGGCAAGCGTCGCGTCCGGCTCGCGGGTAATCAGCTCCTTGATCGTCGGCCCGTGCGTGGGCATCAGTCGCGCCTTCTATCCCGAAAACCAGTGTTTGTTTTTTAATGGTCGGGCTGAGTGGATTCGAACCACCGACCTCTTCGTCCCGAACGAAGCGCGCTAGCCAGACTGCGCTACAGCCCGTTAAATCCCCGTAAATGAATTCTGGGGACTTATTGTCCTAAAATCCTGCGAGCACAAGAAAAAATGTGCACATGCTCGCGGCTTGCCATCTCTCGGCAGAGTGAGATGGTGCAGCTCCTCGCCTCAATGTCGTACAAATTCATGAAAATAATCTCTGCTCTTTCTGTCTCCATACTCGGGGCCACGGTGGCCTTGGCTTCTGACGATGCGCAGGCTCCACGCCTTGGCGCACCCTTGGTGACCAAGCTCGCTTGGGGTACGCGCTCGCTCTCTGTGGCAGACATCGACGGCGACGGCCTCACGGATGCCGCCCTGCTGAACAACGACACCGGGCACATTGAGCTTCTCTTCCAACGCAAACCCGGAGACCCCGTGGAACCACAGCGGACAATGCGCCCAGACCGCTGGACGCCTGCCCTCGACGACGCACTCTTCCGCCGGGAATCCATCACGGGCGAGCCCTCCATGTCCGCGCTCGCCATCGGCGACCTCAATGACGACGGCTTGCCTGACATCGCCTTCACCTCGGCACGCAGCGGCCTCACCCTCATCTTCCAAGGCCCGGGCAAGGGTGTCTGGCACGAACCCCTGCGCGACAAGCGTTACCTGCCCTCCCCATACCAGCGCACGCTGAAAATCGCCCATCTCGACGGCCTTGACCAAGCGCCCTCTCTCGTGCAACTGGCCAAGGAGGGCATTGTCATCTGGCGTTTTGAGAAAGGCACAAAGGGCGTCGTGCCGAAGCATTTCCCGACGCCGAGCCATTATCCCACAGACACGTCCGATGTCATGAACCTCGTCGTCCAAGACATCCTCGGCAATGGACGTTTCGCCATCGGCACCGTCACCCCCGGCGACGAGGCTATCTTGCGCCTGCGCCTGCCAGCCACCAGCGGGAAAGGCTACGGACCCGAGACGACACAACGCCTGCCCTCGGCCTCTTTTATCGATTTTGAGACACCGCTCTCACTCAGGCCCATGCCCACCTTCGCCGCCACAGCTCCCCGGCAACGCCTCATCAGCGCCGTGCGTTTCGCTCATAATGAGCAAGCTCTCGATGGAGCAAGCTCCGCCGCTCTGCTGACCTATTCCCTGCCCGACGATGCCACCTCGCCGAACCAGATTGCCTATTTTGACATGGATGGCGACGGGACAAAAGACCTCATCGTAGCCGATGCCAAAGGGGCGAAGCTTCTTGTCTCCAGCGGCATTGCCGACGGCAGCTTCGGCGAGTTCATCGAATACCCCTCGCTCGCGGGAATCTCGGCAGTCGCGCCCGTCGCCGTGGAAGGCAGGCCGCCTGTGCTTTTGGTGCTCAGCGAAAAGGAGGCGATGCTCGGTGCCATCGCTTTTGAGAAAGGGAGCCCCATCGGTTTCCCGGCGTCCGTCCCCGGTATCCACAAACCGCTCTTGCTTGCTTCGCAAGGGACGTTTGCCATCGTGCTCGCGCGAGGCACGGACGATACAACGTCCCTGATCCGCCTCAGCCCCAAGATTGACGAAAAGGGCACCATCACTTGGGCAACCCAGACTCTCGTCAAAATCGAAACCTCGCGACGTGACATCACCGGGCTGCAAATCGCTGACATCAACAACGACCAACGCCCTGACTTGATCGCCTTCGTCGACCGGGAAGCTATGCGTTTCTGGACGCAAGCCACCGACGGCTCCTTTGTCGACGCCGCCAAGGACTCCGCCTTTCGCAAAGGCCTACTCGACGGAGTCACCGAAGCCGATGTCTCTTGGGAGCAGATCGACGATGCGGGTACCCATGCTCTTCTCGTCGCCTCGACTGGTTACGTACGCGCCCTGCGCCTCGACGAGAAGGGCGAGCTCTCCGTGCTCTTTCAGGCAAACAGCTTGCGCCAGGGCGACCGCCTGCGCAGCCCACGCATGACCACCTCTGCCATGGGCACGTCCGTATTACTGGCCTATAACGAGACCGCCCACGCCCTGGAATGGCTGGAGCGCGATGCTGGCGGAGTTTTCCGAGCCAAGCAGCAAATCAAGCTGGAACCTTTCGCCCCACTGTTCTCGTGGAAACAGGAAGTCGCCGGAGAGAAAACGCCCCGCCTGCTCTACCTGACGCGCAAGAGATTGCTTCAACTGCAAACAGCGCGACGCGGTCTGGAGGCTTCCCTTACAAAAATCTACGAATCCAACATCAAAGGATTTTCGCCCAAGGTGGTGCTCGTCGGCGACTTCGCGCAGGGCGCAACCGGAAAAGGCCAAGCCGCCAACTCCGTCATCCTACTGGATCTGGCCTCTCACCTGCTCGAGCTTATCACCCCTAACGACAAAAATGGTGCCTGGAACAGCGCCCTGCACTTCACCCTTTTCGACGAAAACCCACACTACCGCGGCCAACGCAGCGCCGAAGCTCAACCTCGCGGGGGTTGCATTGCCGACCTCACCAACGACGGCAGAAACGACCTTGTGCTTCTGATGCACGACCGCGTCTTCGTCTATCCCGGGCACTGACTCGGCGCACGCACCGCTCGTTTTCCATTTGCATTCCTAGCCACAGCAAACAGCCCTCTCTGCGGCAAAGTCTCCATCTCAACCATCAGCATCACCACAAAAAGCAGAACGACAATGAGCCATTCAGCAAAAATCCAATTTGGAGCCGAGGTTTACACCTGGTTTATGCAAGCAGGCGGCAACGCCTACCACGACAAGCTCGACCACATGATCGCCATCGCCGCCAAGGCTGGTTTCGATGGCATTGAGCCGATGGTGCTCGCGCACAAACCCGGCGACTACTGGCTTGGGAAATACAAGGAGCCCGAGCGCCTTAAGGACACACTCGCCGCCGTCGGCATCCGGCTCGCCGCCCTCTCCCTCACCTGCGACTGGCGCGAAAGCCAGGAAAACGACGGAGACCGCGCCGCCGCCGATGCTGCTATTGCCATCCTCAAGCATTTCCCTGGCGCACGCCTCGGCACTGTGCAAATGCCCAGCGGACGCGCCAACCTACAAGAACGACGCCTCAACCTCGCCCGCAACGTCAACGCCGTCTCAAAGCGCGCTGCCGACGTCGGCATCGTGTGCAGCTTCCACCCCAACAGCCCGCCCCACTCCGTCGTGCGCACACAAGAAGACTACGACGTCATTCTCAACAGCCTCGACCCCAACGTAACAGGGTGGACACCCGACGTGGGCCACATTGCCCGCGGCGGCATGAACGTCATCGCCACCATGAGCAAATGGGCTCACCTCGTGAACCACGTGCACTACAAAGATTTCTCAGGCAACGAACCGGAGCCATGGGCACAAATGGGTTCAGGTAAATTGGATTTTCATCAAATTACCGAATGGCTCGTTCAACGAAACTTCACCGGCTGGATCGTCTGCGAAGATGAATGCCACGCTGCCGTGGACGACCCCGATGGCGTCACCCTTCAAAACGGCACTTGGTGTCGCGAGCAGCTCAAACCATTATTGCTGGGGTGAAACTACTTCCGCTGCCGACTGTCTATCGAGACAGATCTGAAAGAAAACATGCATACAACCTTTGCACAAACGACACCAAGCTGGTTGGGAAACAGCTTCAAAAATACATCTTACGTGTTTCAAGAATACCGTGCAGAGCACGAAGAAATTCTCCGCCACAAATGGCTGGAATCAGAAAAACTTGGGTACGACATCGGGATGGAATGCGCACGCCTCGACTGGATAGCCAGGCACCGCAGCAAGTGGCGACAAGCCTACCGAGACCGCAGCAACAGGTTCAGCGCCCACGAGAAATCACCACGCCTAACGCGCTGATGCGCGCTGGCACGGGAGCCTGAGGCTTCTGCACCTCAACGGAGAGATGGCGCACCAGAGGAAACTCCCGCAAGACGGCATCTGCAATGCGCCCAGCAAGCGTCTCAATCAGCCGCACAGATTCTCCCTCGACAACGCCACGCACGCACCCAACGACAGCCGCATAGTCTACCGTGAGCGCAAGCTCGTCTGCCTCTGCCGCAGCACGAGTGTCCAGCCCAAGCTCCAAGGACACCACAAAAACCTGCCCCAAGCGACGCTCTTCAGCAAACACGCCATGGTGTCCACGTAACTCTAAGCCTCGGATAAAAACAGTGTCCATCAAGTGTCCCGGAAGAAGAGCTACCCATGAAGAGCGTAAAACGCGAGGTAGATGAAGAGATTAGCAAGAGCCAGAGGCAAAAGACAAGACCACCCCAAACGCATTACCTGATCATAGCGAAAACGCGGAACCGTCCACCGCACCCAGACAAAGAAGAAAACCATGCAAAACAATTTTGCTAGGAAGATGACAACCCCCAGAAGCGAAGTCGACCAGCCAGCCGCAAACAAATCCTGCGGCACAAAAGGCAAACTCCACCCACCAAGGAAAAATAAAATGAAAAGGCCGCTGCCGATGATCATGTGGCCATATTCTCCAACAAAGAAGAGCCCAAACTTGAAACTCCCATACTCCGTATGAAAACCCCCGACGAGGTCTGTCTCCGACTCCGGCATGTCAAACGGCTGGCGATTCACCTCGGCAAAAACCGCCACCAGGAAAAGCAATGCCCCAAGTGGCTGGGTAAAAAGATTCCAGCCTCCACCCTGCTCCCGGGCGATGGCGAAAAGATTCAATGGGCTCTCAACACCCGGGCGCGCCGTCGCAAGCACCACTGGCAACACCGCCAAGCCCATAGTAAGCTCGTAGGAAATTAACTGCGCCGCCCCACGAATCGCCCCAAGAAACGGGTATTTTGAATTAGACGACCACCCAGCAAGGATGATGCCGTAGACGCCGAGCGACGACACCGCAAACATGAACAAAAAGCCCGGATCTACATGACACAACACGAGCGGGCGCACAACCCCATCCCCACCTACATATTGCCCAAAAGGCAGCATGACCATCGCCACCAACGCAGGCGCAAGCGCCAGGCACGGCGCAAAGAAATAGCCCAGCTTGTTGACATGCGCTGGGAAAGGATCTTCCTTGAAAAGAAATTTCGCCCCATCCGCCGGCAACTGCACAAGCCCAAGCCGCTGCACGAAACGCCCCGCCACAGGCAGCACCGCCAAAAGCGGAATCGTCGTACGGTTCGGCCCAGGGCGCCCTTGTATCCAGGCTGCTACCTTGCGCTCAAGCAACACGGAGTACCCCGCCAGGGACATCACCACCAATACCATCGCGATGGCATAGAGGGAAAGAAGTACGATTTGCGACCAATCCATAATAGTGCCCCGATGACAAAGCGTATTCACAAAGATGGGAAGTGTATTTAGCGCAAAGACTCGTTATGGCATGTCGTCACGAAAACGGTTTAGAGATGAGGCGGAAGGGAAACCCGTCAGTGTCAGTAGGGCGCGTCCATCTGGGAGGGCACTCTCGCCGAGAGCGCCGTTGAGAGCTTACGGAATGCGGAGATCGTTCCACTTCACTTTGCGATCAGTCTTGTCGCTTCGCTCGGAACATTCCGCTCTTGCGAAGACGATTCATCGCCATTTGGGAACTCGAGGGGGAAGAATTCCCCCGTTGCCAAAGCAGGATTGAAATTTTGCGCGCCATAAGCGCACTGCCGTCCAAATCAGATGCCTCTTCATCTGGCTTTCTATCTCGTGACGACGCAATACAGAACATTTTCCAGACAGCGTCGTCACGCGATTTCAACGGAGCCCTCACAGAGGGCAGCGGCTTCGGCGGTCTGGCAGAAGGGGGGTAAACTTCTTTGCCCCACTACAGAGGGGCATTGGCACGGCGGCATTCAGCTCACCGTGCAGATTTTCACTGCGTTTTCGAGTGAGGCGAGGAGTTTGCGTTTGGGGTTGAATTCCTGGCCGACGTAACCGCGAAAGCCGGTGTCATGGATGGCTTTCATGATGGCCGGGTAGTTCAGTTCCTGAACGTCTTGTGACTCAAACTCGTTGCGCCCCGGGTTCCCCGCTGTGTGGTAATGGGCAATGTACTTGTGGTTCTCGCGGATAGTACGGATGACGTCGCCTTCCATCACTTGCATATGGTAGATGTCGTAGAGCAGTTTGAAGCGTTCCGAGCCGACTCGTTTGACCAGCTCGACGCCCCATTTTGTGCGGTCGCACTGGTAGCCCTTGTGGTTCACTTTGCTGTTGAGGAGTTCCATGATGAGGGTGACTCCGGCTTTCTCGGCGGCGGGCATGATACGCTTCAGGCCTTCGGCACAGATCTTCAGGCCCTCTTCGTCGCTTTGCCCCTTATTGCGTTTGCCGGAAAAGCAGATGACATTCGGGACGCCAAGTTCTGCGCATTTGGCGACAGCATTCTCGTAGGCTTCGACAAATTTGTCGTGGTTGCTGCGGCGGTTAAAACCGTTGTCTATGGAGCGCGTTTCCTTGGCTCCGTAGGCGCAGGCGCAGCTGAGGCCAAGCTTTTGCACAACGGGGATCTCTTCGACGGTGAGCAGTTCGATGGATTGGAGACCGATCTTCCCTGCTGCAGCGGCGAGTTTGTCGAGGGGCATCCGACAGCACCAGTAGCAGACGGAGTGCTTAAAGGAATCGCCCTTGGCCGGGCTGGGGCCGTTGCTGGCTGCGGCGGCGTCAGTGGTGGCATGCAGGCCCGGTGCGAGGCGACCGAGGGCGGTAGCGACCCCAGCGAGGGCGGCTGTCTTGATGGCTTGGCGGCGGTCCATGATGCGAAAAGATATGTTTTGGTGCAAGGGGCGTGGGTCAGACGGCTTGTGTTTTGCCCGGCATAGCGATGTCGGCGGGTGGTGGTGCAGCCTTGAGGTCGTAGTCTGGCAAGGTGTAGTCGAGCTTCGAAGCTTCGAGCACCCAGTTGTATTTGATTTCCTTGCCCGTGTAGGCAGAGAGGCGCCCGAGGATACCCGTCAGTGTGCTTTCGGCGAGAGAGCGTGCTTCGTTGATGGGCTTGTTGTTGCGGATGGCGGCGATGAGGTCCACATGCTCTTGCACATAGGGGTCCGGGGAACTGGTGGATTCCCACTTCTGGTTTCCTTTGATGATGCCGCGGCGTGTGTCCAGACGGCAATTGCCCTTGGTGCCAACGATTGCCTCGGCGACGCGCCCGTTGGTGCCGTCGATTTGGCGACAGTAGCTTGAGACGCGCGCACCGTTGGCAAACTCAAACTCCACAGCGAAGTGGTCCCAGATGTTCCCCCAGTTGCGGCGTTGACGCCCGCCCATGCCAAAGGCTTTGACCGGGGGACCACCAAAGGCCCAGAGCATGATGTCGAGGTTGTGGACGTGTTGCTCGACAATGTGGTCGCCGCACAGCCAAGTGAAGGCATACCAGTTGCGCACTTGGTATTCCATCTCCGACCAATTACCCTTGCGTTTCTGATGTGGCCAAAAGCCGTCGGTCGAGGCACCCATCCAGTAAAATTGTCCGGAGACCAGATCGCCGATTTCACCTTCTTTGATACGACGGATGGTCTCGACGTAGTGGGATTGGTGGCGGCGCTGCGTGCCCGCGACGATGGAGATCCCTTTTTGTGCGGCGAGCTCGCCAGCGGCGATGAGCCTCCGGCAGCCAGCAGGATCTGTTGCACCTGGTTTTTCGGCAAAAACGTGGACACCCGCTTTAACGGCGGCCTCGGTGTGGATGGGACGGAAATGGGGCGGCGAGGCATCAATGATGATATCCACGCCGGAGGCAATGACCTGCTTGTAAGCGTCGAACCCGGAGAAACAGCGTGCCTGAGGAACAGATGAGCGTGGACTTTTCTTGGCAAGCTCGTCGCGCGCCCGATCAAGCCTGTCTTGGAAAATTTCGCCGATTGCCCACAGTTGGACGTTGGCGTCAGCCTTGAGGATGTTGGCGACGGCGCCTCTGCCACGCCCGCCTCCGCCGATGAGGCCTACTTTCAGGACATTGGTGCCCTGGGCTGCAAATGCATTGACGGGCAGGTTTAGCAAAAGGGGGGAGCTGGCGAGCAAGGCGCAATTGCCGATGAATGTGCGGCGTGTTTTGAGCGCCGAGGTGTGAACGTGAGAAAGAGGTGTTTTCATGATACTTTAAGTGCTTAATGAGACATCGCCGTGGGGGCAAAGTTCCTTGGCCTTGGCGTGCCCCGGCTTAGTGCGCAGGGCGAAAAATGTAAGCGCCTTCATTTTATGAGATTCACAGCAGCCACTACTTTTTGCTTTCGTGTGCTTATGGCTTGTTTGCTCCAGTATGACCGGAGGCAGTTGATAAAGCTTCCCAGCCTTGTTGGCCTTGATGAGGCGGGGCGGGGCTGTCTTGCAGGCCCAGTGAGCGCGGGCGCCGTCTGGCTTGATGGTTCATTTTTCGAAAACCGCACGCGCTGCAAGATTGCCCGTGCAGCGAATGATTCCAAAAAGCTCTCGCCTGCTGCGAGAGAGGAGTTGCATGCGGTTTTGTGTGAGTGGGGCAAGCAGGGCGTGGCGCGTTTCGCACAGGCCACGGCGGATGTGCTGGAAATAGATGCCTACAACATCCTCGGCGCGACGCGTCTTGCGATGAGTCGTTGCCTGCAGCTCCTAGCCAAGGAACACGCCTTACCGGACGGGCGATCTCCGTTCCTCGCGGTGACATCCGGGGCCGACACCCCGCTTTTTGTCGATGATGCAAGCGCGTGGCCAGGAGTGTTGGTGGATGGGTTGCCCCTCAAGCCCTTTGCTTGGCGCCACACCGCCCTCGTCGGCGGAGATGGCAGGAGCCTCTGCATTGCTCTGGCCTCGATCCTGGCCAAGGTGCGCCGTGACCATTTGATGGCCGAGCTGGACCAGCGTTTTCCACAGTATGGCTTCGCCGTCCACAAAGGCTACGCGACGACTGCGCATATTGCCGCGATTCGCGAGCATGGCCCGTGTACCGAGCACCGCCCCTTGTTCCTGCGCGCGATTTTGACGAAGAGCCCGGCCGTAGATGCGCAGGTGGAGTTTGCCTTTGCAAACTAAGGGTCCGCCCTTCAGCGGGCTTCCTCATGGAAGCGCTGTTCGCGGATAAGGATGACGTGAATGGTGCCCGAATATTGGAGCTCGTTCTCGATACGTGCTCGGATTTTCAAAGCAGTTTCGCGCGTCTTGCTTTCATTTAGCACATCCGGGGAGACGATGACGCGCACCTCGCGCCCGGCCATGAGGGCATACGCCTCGGTGATGCCCGGAAAGGCCTTGGCGATGTTTTCAATATTTTTCATGCGCTCAATGAAACCGTCGAGAGAGCTGGCTCGTGCGCCCGGACGGGCGGCTGAAAGCGTGTCGGCAATGACGATTATCGGTGCATAGATGCTCGTGGGCTCCACCTCTCCATGGTGGGCAGCAACAGCATTGACAACGCGTGGGTCCTCGTCGTGCTGGCGCAAAAGGCCCGCGCCTATTTTGGCGTGGGAGTCCTCGTGCTCGGCATCGGTTTTGCCGATATCGTGCAGGAGGCCAGCACGCTTGGCAGGCGTGGGGTCCAGGCCAAGCTCCGCAGCAATGAGCCCGGCGAGGCGGGCGACTTCGATGGAGTGCGAGAGCGTGTTCTGGTTGTTGGAGAGGCGGAAGTGAAGGCGCCCCAAGAGCTCGGCTATGGCAGGGTTGAGCGGTGGCAGGCAAAGCTCCTCTGTGGCGTTGCGCCCGAGCTCCATCGTTTCGTTGAGCACTTTTTCCCGCGCATCTTCGACGAAGTTTTCGATGTTAGAGGGGTGGATGCGCCCGTCGCTAATCAAGTTTTTCAGCGCCACGCTCGCGATCTCTCGCCGCACGGGATCAAAGGAAGAGACGAGGACGAAGTCGGGCGTTTCGTCGATGAGCAAGGTCGTGCCAGTGCATTGCTCGAAGGCTTTGATGTTGCGGCCCTCACGCCCAATGATGCGCCCTTTCATCTCCTCGTTGGGGATGCTGACGAGTTCGGTGCACGCCTCGTGGGAGACCCTGGGGGCGAGGCGTTGCATAGTGTCTACGAGAACGCGCCTCGCTTCGCAGCGGATGTCTTCTTCGCGCCGTCCGAGGAGCTCGTTGCGCATGCGCACCAACTCTGTCTCACACTCGCGACGTGCGTTTTCGAGAACGATTTCGCGCGCTGTTCCCTGAGAGAGCCCTGCGATGCGCAGTGTTTCGTTGAGGGCACATTGGCGCTCGATCTCGATCTCCATGCGCGCCGCCTGGGTTTCCTCTTCAATTTCGCGAATTTTGCTGGCACGCTCGGTAAGCTCGGCATTGAGACGTACGTTCTCGTTGCAGGTCACCTCGACGGAGTGCGTTACCTTGCGGAGTTCCTCCTGGCGCTCCCGGTATTCGTCTTCCATGCGCACTCGCTCCTCCTTGGCGATCAGGGCAATTTCCTTTTCTCGGAGAGCGTTCAGCTGCTCGTCTTTTTCGCGCCGATTGCGCTCACGCGTACGCATGAGCAGGAACATGACTGTGCAACCGGCCGCAAACATGAGTCCGTGCCAGAAAATACCAGAGAATTCTTCCAGATTATGAGGAATGGAGAGCGCGTTGAGCATAGTTGAGCGTTGTGCTTCTGAGAGAGCTACGGCTTGATGGGAATCCTTGGCTCCCGGCGCAAGGGAAAAATGTCCGTCTCCTTCCTTCTCACTCCCCGAGGCCTGTGCCCAGCGCGGAGGTAAAGGCGGATTGACTCCAGAAATCGATAGGCTTTCCTACCGGTTCTGTGGTGCGAAAATGGAGCTGACCTTTCGCCAACAAACAGGGTGTTTCCCGAAAAACCAAAGAGTAGGGGCCAAACCAAATATTCTCATGAAGAAGACCATCCTCACGGCAAGCGGAGCTTTCCTCGCTTGTGCCGTCACCGCAGTGGCCGGGCCGATCAATGGCAAAGGCATCCCAGCTGACGCTTTCATAGTTGGCCACATTGATTGTGACGCCGCCGTAAAAACCCCCTTGGGCCGCGAAATCAAGCGCTTGATAACAGCAACGCCTGACAGCAACTTTAAGGCTGAGGATTTCAAGAAAAAGGGGATCGCCCAAGTGAACGACATCACGCTGGGCAGCGTGCTTTCCGGGGGTAAAGATGTCCTAACCTTCGTCGTCCGCGGGCAGTTCCAGCCGGAACTAATCTATGCAGCTGCAGCAAAGGATCAACTGAAAATCGTGAACGTTGGGAAGCATCGCTTTGCCGTCGTGAACTTGTCGCAGAAAATGAACATGAAGAATACACCTGTATCTGACACCAATTCCGACCACGTGTATTTTTGCCCCATCGACACGAAGACCATCATAGGCGTGTCGGATCTCAAGTGCGCCAACCAGCTCATCGCGGCACATTCAGGCGCTGCTAAGTCCTACATGCCCCCGGCAGCACTTCTTACCTACGGCAAAAATACGGGTACGCCTTGGGTGCTTGCTTATGGGACGAATGCCAAGCCTCAGGCATCATCAGGAGGAATCGAAATACCGCTACCCAAAACCCTGTTCGTCGCCTTGGGCGAACACGCTGGCCAGCTGAAGTCCCGAGTGGCCTTGGATTATAATAGCAGCGCAGAAGCACAGCAATTCTACGACACAGTGCATATGGTTTTGAGCATCCTGACATCGACCATGGCGAGCCAAGTGAACGACCCCGATGGCAAACCAGACCCAGCCAAAGTGAAGTCCGCTGACGATCTTAAGAAAATCATCGCCGCCGTGAAACACTCGGCCAAGGACAAGCGTTACACCCTCTCCTTTGACTGGCCTGCAACTGAATTGATTCGCCTCATCAAAGAAGCCGAAAACAAAAAACAAAAGCTGCTCCAATAACACCACCAAACAGATAGATCGGACTACGCTATCCTATGCGTACGATCCCCTGTCTCCCCTCCTCTTCGCATAGACAACTCGGCAAAGGGGAGTCGCGTGCTTGAGGAGCAGGCGTGAATAGTGAACGGGAGGTCCAGATAGGAGTTGACCCATGTGGGCGGCGAGAAAGCATGGGGCAACTTTTGCCTGAACCTGCCGATATTGTGCCCGGCTAAAGTGTACTCCAAAACATCCCGAGCAGCCTGACCAAAGTCAGCGTTGGTGGCGAAAATCGTGTTGCAGTTGTGTTTGGGCGCGGGCACTTTGCGCCGTCAGAGGCTGGCAACCGCCACGCCCGCATCGTTGACCGATCAATCCCCCCGCACCCATGACCACACTCGACTGGATTATCATTGGCGTTTATTTCTGCCTCATCGCAGGCATCGTCTGGCGCTCCTCGCTTAGGCAAAAGAACACGGCGGACTACTTCCTCGCCGGGCGGCATATCGGTTGGTTTGTTGTGGGCTGCTCGCTCTTCGCCTCCAATATCGGCTCGGAGCACATCGTGGGCCTCGCTGGCTCCGGAGCTAACAGCGGCATGGCCCAGGCACACTGGGAGCTGCACGCGTGGATCATGATTCTCTTCGCGTGGGTGTTTGTGCCGTTTTACTACCGCGCAGGAGTTTACACCATGCCCGAGTTTCTGGAGCGCCGTTTCAACGCCAAGACCCGCTGGGTGCTCTCCATCGTCAGCCTCGTCGCCTACGTCTTCACCAAGGTCGCCGTCACGGTGTACGCCGGCGCGCTGGTGTTCCAGACGCTGCTGCCGGACACCTTTGGCTCGTCCGAAAACGCCTTCTGGGTCGGCGCCCTTGTGACGGTCGTGCTCACGGGCATTTACACCATACTCGGCGGCTTGCGCGCTGTGGTTTACACGGAAGTCGCCCAGACCTTTGTGCTGCTGATCGGCTCGTTCATCATAACGTGGCTCGGCCTGCGCGCACTCGGCGGTTGGGACGAGCTGCTCTCGACCCTGAAACCGGACGCCGACAAATTCGCGCTGTGGCGCCCAAACACCGACACGAATTTTCCTTGGCTCGGCGTGATGATCGCATCACCCATCGTCGGCATCTGGTACTGGTGCACCGACCAATACATCGTGCAACGCGCCCTCGCTGCCAAGAGTCTGCGTGACGCGCGGCGCGGCGCCATCTGGGGCGGTTTTCTAAAACTCTGGCCTGTATTCATCTTTTTGATTCCTGGCATGATCGGCTTCGCCCTGCACAAGAACGGCCTCATCCAGATCCCGCTCAAGCCCGACGGCACTGGGATACTCGGCGACGCCGTGTTCGCCACGATGGTTCAAGCCCTGCTGCCCGTGGGCGTGCGCGGCCTCGTCGTCGCAGGCCTTGTCTCCGCGCTCATGTCCTCGCTTGCATCGCTCTTCAACTCGTGCGCCACACTCTTCACCGTGGACATTTACAACAAGCTCTTTCCCGGCGCCGACGAGTCGCGGCAGGTACGCGTGGGCCGCTTCGCGACACTGGTCGTCGTCATCTGTGGCATTATCTGGATCCCCATCATGAAGAAAATTTCTGAAGGTAACGCCGGCCTCTACGACTACCTGCAAAACGTGCAAAGCTTCCTCGCGCCGCCGATTACGGCGGTGTTTCTGCTCGGGCTCTTTTTCCGTCGCGTCAACGCACGCGGCGCCTTTTCCGGGCTCGTCATCGGTTTCCTTCTCGGCATGGCCAAGCTCACGCTACAAACGCTCGCCAAGGGCGGCGTACTCGGCGAAAGCGGCGTGCTGCACACAATAGGCCAATATAACGGCTATTATTTCTCTGGTTTGCTGTTCTTGTTCAGCATCGTGCTGGTGCTTGGGATCTCGCTGCTCACCCCGCCGCAGCCTGCGGCACAAGTCGTCGGCCTTACCCATGACTCGCTCACGCCGGAACAACGCGCGGAAAATCGCTCCAGTTGGAACTGGGTAGACGTCGTCGGCTCGCTCGTCGTCATTGGCGGCGTGCTCGGCGTGTATGCCTATTTCAGTTGCTGGTTGTCTTGAAAAAGCGGCCTCGCGAAACGCCCCGAGCAACTGCACGCCCACCACCGATTCGCGCCTGCACAGCGTCTGCCGTCCCCCGCGTGGTGCACTGCAGCGCTTGGGTAAATTGGGTATGGTAAAGCGACGTCGTTTCACTTTCTCTGCGCGCCAAGAATATGCCATCAGCACCCACACGCCAGCCGCTCTCCGAACGTGCGCCTTTCCGCAAGAAATGGTTGTTCCTTGGCATCGCCGTCATCGCTGGGTTGTTGGCCCTGTGGCATTTCGAAGGCGAGCGCCTGCTATCGATGGATCCGAAGGAATTTCTGCAACGCTATGGCTATGCTGCATTGCTCATCGGCACTTTTCTTGAGGGAGAAACCATTGTCATCATCGCCGGTTTGCTGGCCCAACAGGGTTATCTGACGCCATGGCTCATCGCCGTGTGTGCCTTTACGGGTAGCTGCACGAGCGACCAGCTCATGTTCGCCCTCGGGCACTGGAAAGGGATGTCCATCATTCAGCGTTTCCCTCGTCTTGAGAAAAATTTGACCCCGGCGAAACGCCTGCTCACGCGCTATGAGACAGTGCTCATTCTGGGCTTTCGCTTTGTTTACGGTGTGCGCAACGTCACCCCGATTCTCATGGGCGTGAGCGGCGTCAACTATGCAAAATTTGTCCTGCTCAACATCATTGGTGCGGTCGTCTGGGCGATATCTTTCACCGCCGCCGGGTACTTTTGCGGGAAAATCATCACAGACTTGGGCGAGAGCTACCCACAGCTGAAATACCTCGTGCCCGGCATCGTCGTCGCACTCCTGCTTGGCGTATGGGGCTATCACCGCTTTTTGCGAAAAGCCCCCGCAAGAACAGAAACAGGCAACAAAACCCCACCGCCGGAACCGATAGAGCCGCCCCACTGCTGAGCGGTCTGATCCGCTCGTTCTATCCCATTCAACAAAACCGACCCTCCCCTTCCGGTCTCTTTGCGCCTTCGCGTAAGAGTCTGTTCAATATCTTTCTTGACGGGAGTGATAAAGGAGGGAAAGGATGTCTGATGAGAAGAGAGTATCCGAGTGATATAAGTCGTGAACAATTTGAAGCGGTGAGAGAGCTATTGGAGAACAGCCGCAAGAGAACCCGTCCGAGGAAGGTGGATT